>JBLIEO010000130.1:0-3003 GCA_047633095.1 Maribacter sp. | reverse complement strand
GTCTTTTTTATCACAACCTGCAAAGGGCTGATATGAGATGGGGAGGAAGTGAATCAGGAACAGTACCATATCCATCTTGGGGTACTTTTGCATATAAAGCAATAGGAGCAGGAGAGACTACAAAAAAGGAAATCGCAGCCAATAACTTTCAACTATTAAAGACTGGAGATCCAAATGGCTCCTATTATATGCCTGCCATGAGTGATGCACCATTACGGGGTAATGGCGGACACGACTGGTTTTGGTCGCCTAACCGAGAAGAGGTGCTTTATCCATTAAACAAATTGATTTCAATGTATTACAATTCCGTAGGTCACAATACATCACTTATTTTAGGGGTTACACCGGATTCTAGAGGGTTGCTACCGAAAGCCGATGTAGACCGGTTAAAAGACTTCGGGGATGCAATCACCTCGCGTTTTGCCAATCCAATTGCTACTGGATCTGGTACCGGGAAAAAAGTAGCCCTTCGACTTGCTAAGAAAGAAGTCATTAATCAAGTAGTCATTATGGAGGATATTACTAAGGGTGAGCGGATTAGAAAGTTTATAGTAGAGGCGAAAACTGATAAAGGCTGGCAAACACTTTTTGATGGATCATCTATCGGGCATAAGTTCATTTATACATTCGTAGATATAGAAACCTCTAAGGTTCGCCTTCGTATAAAAGAAGCAATAGGCGAACCTACAATCAAGAATTTTGAGATATTTAGAATAGAAGATTATGCTAATGCAAAAAAGTTTTAAGTTAACTATTAAATTTATTAGGTAATTCATTCAATATCATATACGTATAATCATTATTTTATTTTGAAATAGTATTAAAATCAGGTGCTATTAAAGATGATGTTATTAGCTCTAATTCATGCTTATGCAATGCCTATTAAAAGATTTCGTTACTCCTTTGGTCTATGGACAACTTGGAGCGTTCCCATCCAAATACATCACGGAAAGGATAGTGAATTCTTAAACTTAGCTTTACTTTAATTCCAGTTCGCCTATCTTTTGGGTTTCTTGCCAAGAACTTCCTCGTAAGCGGTAATCATTTCTGCCAATTTCTCGGGATAGGCTTGTGCCACATTGTTTTGTTGACCAAGGTCATCTTTAAGGTTATAGAGTTGGTAAATGGTGTCATTTCCGATTTCAATATCTACTGAGGTAATTATTCGTATACCACCATAGGGTGGTATCATGGCCCAGTCTCCTTTTCTAAATGCGGTTCTGGAAGTGGCCTCTAGAATGAGTTCTTTCCTGCCGGTATTACTTTTACCTAAAAAGGTCTCCAATAGGTCTTGGCTATCCTGTCCTTTTTGATTACTGCCAGCTAAGTTGGCTATTGAGCTAAGGAGGTCTAGTTGCGATACCAATGCATCGGAAACCCCTGGTTGTATGGTACCTTTCCAATAGGTGATAAAGGGCACCCGCGTACCTGCTTCGAACAAACTATACTTTCCACCTCGCAAAGGTCCGGCGGGGATATGGTCTCCTAATTTTTCTACGGAATCGTCATGATAACCATCATCTACTACCGGCCCGTTATCGCTGCTAAAAACTATCAACGTGTTTTCCAAGAGGCCTTCTTGTTTTAAGGTTGTAATAAACTCGCCCACACACCAATCTGCCTCTACAATAACATCCCCGCGCGGACCCATACCGGAAGACCCAATGAATCTTGGGTGCGGTGTGCGCGGAACATGTGGTTGCTGTAAGGCATAATACAGGAAAAAAGGCTTGTTTTTATTGCTTTTTACATACTGCTTTGCTTTTTGTAAAAAGTGGTCTGCCATATCTTCATCTATCCATTTGGCAGTTTCCCCACCCTTCATATACCCGATACGGGAAATACCGTTTACGATACTGTTATCATGCCCGTGCGAAGGTTTCATTTTTAAGAGTTCAGGATTTTCTTTCCCAGTAGATTCCCCTTCAAAATTTTGTTGATAGCTTATTTCTATGGGATCCTTGGGGTCTAAATTATCGACTTTTCCATTCTCTATATATACTGTAGGTACTCGGTCTTGCGTGGCTGCCATAATGTAACTATGGTCAAAACCCACTTCGTTGGGACCGGGGCTTATGTGTTGGTTCCAATCTACGTTCCCTTTTCCTAATCCTAAATGCCACTTACCTACGATACCGGTTTGATATCCTTTTGCTTTCAGTAATTTGGGAATGGTTACTTGGACGGAATCTATAATTAGCGGAGCGGTACCGGGTAAGATTTTGGCACTTTTATTTCGCCATGGGTAGGTGCCTGTTAGTAAGGCATAACGACTTGGGGTACAGGTAGCGGAGGCAGCATAACCATTGGTGAACCGCATGCCACCATGGGCCAGTTTATCAAGGTTTGGTGTTTTTAATTTTGTAGCTCCGTATGCGCCGAGTTCTCCATAGCCTAAATCATCAGCATACACAATAATAATATTTGGTAGGGTAGGGGCTGTTTTTTTTGCTGTTAATTGTTGCTTGCATGCGCTTAGGATTGCTACGCATAAAATACTAAAGAGTATAATAGAGTTGGAGCTTTTCATAAGGATATCATGGTATGTTAATCAAGTACCGAATATAAACAAATTAGCAGATTTCTTCTGAAAAATACCAAGCGCTTGTTTAAAGGTGTTGACCGTTTTTTAGTTTTTGAGTGTGCTCGAGTAAAAGAAGTCTAGATTTCCAAATCGGTACTTCCCTTGTTACGCATTCCGTTTTATAAGGGTTTCAGTATGCTGCTGCTTTTTTGTTGATAACAAATGCACAGGCTTCTTGCTTATAAGTAGGTGAAGCCCCTATTTTTGCCCACTTTACAAGCGCATGAGAAAACTGGAAATAGGGGACAAGGTGTATAACGCAAAGCAAAATGGCTTTGCCGATTTTATACGCTATTCCTTTTCGGAAGTCGTAGCACTTACCAAAACTCTGGCCGTACTCAAAAACGGAGTAAAGCTTTTTAACGAACCGCGAATCTCCTATATTACTGAAGATGTGGGCTATTCCGTTTCCAGAAAAA
>JBLIEO010000129.1:0-3135 GCA_047633095.1 Maribacter sp. | reverse complement strand
TTTTGGCATTTAGAAAGTACAGTGATGTCCACGGTTAATGTGAGTTGGAATGCTAGAAGTAATATGGGAGTCCTTACAGATGACAGCACTACTATTATTCTTGTGGGTTGGAGTAAATTAGGCTCTAGGTGGGAGAATCTTGGCGCAACATCGGTACTTGGTAATTTGGAGGAAGGTTTTATAACATCCGGCCCTTTTCTACCATCCGATTATGAGATTATAACATTGGGTTCTTACAAAATTCCTTATGAGCATTTAGAAAGAAAAGTATTAACCTTAGACAACTACTTTATATCCCCTAATGGCGATGGCATCAACGATACCTTTACCATTCCAGAGCTAGTAAATTCTCCAAATAATGTGGTTGTCATTTATGACCGGTACGGCTTAAAAATATTCGAAAAAAGCAACTACACCAATGACTTTTCAGGAACCGCTAATACGGGTGGTTTTATCATTGATAGGAACCAAGGGCTACCTTTCGGGATTTATTATTATACCATATTCATGATAGATTTAAATCTTAATTACCAAGGTTTTCTCTACCTTACCGATAAATAAAACTTTAGCTTTCCCAATACCAGTCAAAGCTTAGCGAGCACCTAAAGGTCTTTAAATGGATACTTTACCACAGTTTCCCCCAAATAGACAACAATAATATGCACGGGCTCTAAGCATATGCTATTTTTAAATGTATAAGATTTCAAAGTAGAATTTTTTACTTAATTTTAAGTATGGCACGTTCGTTGTTTTGAATGCACGTGTAGTTATCAAAAAGAAGACTAATCATGATGCAGAGAAGATCATTTATCAAGAAAACGAGTACCGCAGGAATCGCGATGGCCGTTTTACCCGGTATCACCCTAAACCAAGAAATGGAGTATTCCATTATCGAGCTTATGGGTAAGAGCAATATAGAACTTTATGGCGAAGGAATCAACCTACGAAAAAAAGCACATGACGCTTTTCTATCCATGAAAAAAGCCGCTTATTCTGATGGCATCGACCTAAAAATTGTTTCAAGTTTTAGGAGCTTCGAACGTCAGGAGATTATCTTTGAAAGAAAGTTCATAACCTATACAGAAGAGGATGGCATGGAGCCGTTAGCAGCTATCGACAAAATCATCGAATATTCTACGATACCAGGTACTAGCAGGCATCACTGGGGTACTGATATTGATGTTATAGACGGTTACCCAAAAACGAATGGCGATGTTCTTGTACCTGAAAAATTTGGAACAGGTGGTGTTTTTGAAAATTTCAAAAAATGGATGGATGAAAATTCAGTAATCTATGATTTTCATCTCGTTTATACTGATAACCCAAAAAGGAGAGGTTTCAAATATGAGCCTTGGCATTACAGCTATGCGCCTATCTCCAAACCAATGCTAGAAGCCTTTAGAAGCGAGAACATTGTACAATTATTACAACTAGAAGAATTTTATGGAGCGGAACATTTTACCATCGGCTTTCTAAGAAACTATATCCAAAATAATATTTTAGACATCAATAGAAACCTACTTTAACTCTTTTGTACATTACGGCGTCTAATAAAAGACCGTAATCATAAGAAGAGGTAGTTATAAAATCTGGATATTGATTGGCCTTGCTATTGTAACATTCACACGTATTCAAAAATACAGCAATACAGAAACAAACCCCTATACTAGGGGTTCCTAACATAGTACTTTACCTCTGATTAGGAAATAGACATAGGACTGCAAAGCGCACCTGAAATGACCCAGCAGCATGGCGGACGCTATCCTTACGAGCGTTTATAATCTTTTGTAGATGCCGTAGGAAACAAATTAGTACATAGCAGTATTGCAAGAGACACACCCTATAAATACACTTTTAATTTACTGGCAGACGACCAGACCATAAATGCATTCGCATTACCAGGTGGCCAGTGTTTTATACCCTAAACACTCTTTTCGTAATTGAACAACACACAATTAGCTAGCGTATTAAGTCATGAAATAGCACACGTAATCGGAAGACATTTGGCGGAACGAATCGCTCTAAGGGTGCTTTTTGGCAAACATTGACCATGGGTGGTTTGGTACAGGGAATAGGTCAGAATACCTTATTAAAGAATCGCCGTGGAGACGAACTGGAAGGCGATGAGCTAGGCGTGCTATTTATAATACAATCTGGCTATGACCCTTATGAGATGATAAAAGTGATAGACATACTAAAAGCGGCATGTGGTCCCAACATACTCCAGAATTTCAAAGCACACATCCAAATATAGAAAACAGAATAGAAAAAATAAAGGAAGCTATAGAGAAATACAGTAATAGGAACTAAACGTTTATCGATCTTTTAAACGCTTAAGCCGTATCCACGCCTAAAAGCCATTTCCTTTTCACTATATTTGAGTACCCCAAATTAGTTATACCGTTTACAGTTTACCTTTATAGCTTTGGTTAAATCACTTGTGATACAGCAGAACACGTCACATAAACAATACTATTATGGGAACACTATTGCACTTTAAAAATCTTTATATATCTGCATTTGAAAATTGCAAACCAGAAATTTTGGTAGTGATTTTAAAAGTATACTCTGTTTTTTGTGGATTGATGTTACTAATGGCTTTCTATGCCTTCGCATACAGGGTCTTTAATGGATTTGAATTTTAACGTTTGTACTCTTTTACCTGAACACTATAAGAGGCCTTATCTAAAATAAAAACCCGTTACGCATGCGTAGCGGGTTTTCTTATGTGCTGCAATCAAGTTTTAGGATTACCTACCCCTAACCCCTTCCAATAAGGGGCTAGCAACAATACCGATTAACATATTTAGTAAAATAAGCCAAGAATTATTGATTGCAAAAGTTTTTTAAAGCCTTTCTCCCTACCAGAGCGAATACTGGGTATTACCATAATAGATAAGCCAAAACCAGCAATGTGACCAAAGAAACAAAACCAGTACGTACAACCCCCAAATCCTCCCGTCCTAGGAGGGGATTAATGGACGGATACGTTGAGGAACAAATCAGAATCGTATAACCAAGCCTAATACCTCTTTATAAAAAGTAAAAATCCTAGTTAGAGATTTTAGAAAGTGCATTACAATCCTATCACCAAAACTAGTATCCTAAACGCTAAATTCAACCAAAAAGCTAGGG
>JBLIEO010000128.1:0-3307 GCA_047633095.1 Maribacter sp. | reverse complement strand
CCGCACGGCCTTGAGTTCGTTTCTCCAAAGTAAGCCAATAACTGTTCACTTCTGCATATGCGATTATTATTCGTGTATGCTAACATGTGCTTTACCTGGCCTTCCTTTAGTTGATTTTGCTCCTTAATAATAGTAGAAAATAGATTGATGGTACTGTCGTCTTCCCTTGGTACTAAAAAAGTAAGTTCCAAGTCGCTATGGGAGCCTTTAAAAGCTATAAGCTCTTCGGATGCTAATTTTTCCAAAGCTGTTATAATAGTATTTTCACTGGTATTTAATTTTTTGGAGAGAAGTAAGGTGTTGATCAAGGTTTCGAATTCAAAGATACCGCCATAGGTTCTCAGGACAATTTTAACCAAATCGGATACCCTTGGATTTCGTTCTATATAATCAAAAAGGACATCCTTTTCTGCTATAAAATGTACTGTTACTTTTCTTGCAAAAGCAGTAGATAAAGCGAGTACGGAGTTTCTATCCAGTATCCTTAGTACATTGTAGGTGAGCAATGAATTTAGACCATACGTGGCGCAAAATTCGTTAAAGTTTAACCGATAGGTATTCCCCGAGCTTTCCCCATAAGCAATTTGTAGGTAGTTGTTTAGCTTATTGTATACGAATTTCACAAAAGATACGTCCGGTAGAATATCTAAAAACTGCTTTTTTACCTGTTCCTGGTCTGTTTTGTTTGTGATTAGAATAGCTTCGGCTGGCGCACCATCTCTTCCGGCTCTTCCCGCTTCCTGAAAATAATTTTCCAAACAGTCTGGAATTTGATAATGAATCACCAAAGCTACATCTGGCTTATCGATTCCCATACCAAAAGCATTAGTAGCCACCATTATTTTAGTTTTATTTTCTAGCCATTGTTCCAGCTTCTTTTTCTTCTCCTTTTCGTTTATTCCACCATGATAATAAGTCGAGCTTATACCACAACTTAATAAATAACCAGAAACCTCCTCTGCCAACCTTCGTGTTCTCACATAAACGATGCCACTAGTGTTAAGTTTGCTGCAATGCTGTTTTAGCAGATATCTTTTGTCCTCCTCTTTAACTACTTTAAACGCAATATTTTTTCTGGAGAATGAATCTTTTTGTATTAAAGGTGCTATTAAATCTAAAGTAGAAACAATATCAGCTTCTACCTTTAAGGTAGCGGTTGCAGTAAGCGCCATTACAGGCACTTTTGGATGAAGTTCGCGCAATACCGAACAGTTTAAATAGGCAGGTCTAAAATCATGGCCCCATTGAGAAATACAGTGCGCCTCGTCTATGACCAACAGGGTTACGTTCATTTGCAGAATCCGCTCTTGTATCAGTTCCTGACCCAAGCGCTCTGGAGAAATATAAAGAAACTTATAGCCCCCGTAAACACAATTATCCAGTTCATTATTAAGCTCCTCAAATCTCATGCTTCCGGTTAATCCTATCGCTTTAATTCCTAAATCTTTAAGCTTGGATACCTGATTTTGAATTAATGCGATTAACGGAGAAACTACAATGCATATTCCGTCCTGTGCCATCGCCGGAACCTGAAAGCAAATTGATTTTCCTCCACCAGTAGGTAAAAGTGCCAAAACGTCTCTACCTTCTAAAGCAGAATTTATAATTTTTTCCTGTGAATCTTTAAAAGATGTAAAACCCCAATACGTTTCAAGAATCTCAATAGGTGTGCTATTCACAAGACATATCTAAATGGTTCTTAATAAAGGCAAGTCTTTCCGCTACGGTTCCAAACGGAACTTCGTTAAGTACATACCCAAGAGCCGAGTAGGTTTTTTTTAAATGTTCATGGATTTCAGTTGCCTGTATGTAGGTTTCCAATCTTTCATTATCCTGAACGTAAATTGCTTCCCAGGGTGGAAGTAAAAACACACCGTCGTAATTATGTTTTTTGCAGGTAGTAAGGAAATCAGCCTCATAGGGTTGGTCAAAATAGTCCATATATGCAAGCACATCTGGCATGCCACGATCATAGAAGACCTCTGCTTTTTGTTGTTTTTGTCCGTCCTCGTACTGTTTTTTACGACCTTCTAAAAGTTGTTGGTTAAACTGTTTAGAATCACTAACAAATGCAATGGGATTGCTTAGCACGCTATCTGGATGCAGGTCGTTTTTAGCTTCCAATGTCATGCTGCGGATAAATTCATGAAAGCAGTAAAACCCAGAAGTCTCTAAGGCTTTTATGATAGCTGTTTTTCCGGTACCAGGAGCACCCGTTATTACAATTCGTTTAAAATTCAAGTTACAGTTTTACGATTACAAAAATAGGCAAACCTAGGATACCAAAAAACCAGATGTTTCCACTTATCTTTGTTTAAAAATGAACCAATGGCAGAAACTAGCCCAGAGGAGTTTTATAAACGACTAAAAGAGCAATTGGCAGAGACTACCGTTTGGCCTACTGATTACCTTTATAAATTTATCGTGTTAACAGACTCAGATAATCGTGCTCAAATACACAAGATATTCGACCACAGCGGTGCGGTAATAACCTCAAAAAAATCTAAAAAAGGGAAGTATACCAGTGTCTCTATTACAGTAAATCTTAAAAATCCTGACGAAGTTATAAAGAAATACAAAGAAGTGGGTGCCCTAGAGGGCGTTATATCTCTTTAAAATAGTTTATACGCTATAATTTTGTTATTTTGCGTTCGTTATAAGAACACTTCTTCAATCAATTTTAAGTAAAACTATCCAATTTGCAATTAGTAGAAAACCTCGAATACAATACAGAGCGTCCACATTTAATAATACCTGAGTACGGTCGTCATTTTCAAAAGATGGTGGATCATGCGGTTTCAATAGAAGACCCTGTGGAACGAAACAATGTCGCCAATTCCATTATAAGCGTGATGGGAAATTTACAACCACATTTACGAGATGTGCCAGATTTCCAGCACAAGTTATGGGATCAGCTATTTATTATGTCCGATTTTAAATTGGATGTGGAATCTCCTTTTCCGATAACCACAAAAGAGCAGTTGCAAGAGCGCCCAGAAGCCTTGGAATATCCACAGAATTTTCCAAAATATCGTTTTTACGGTAACAATATCAAACGTATGATAGATGTTGCGGTAGAGTGGGAGAAAGGTGACAAGCGTTCTGGTTTGGAATATGCCATTGCCAATCACATGAAGAAATGTTACCTGAACTGGAACAAAGATGTTGTTGACGATTCTGCTATTTTCAAGCACTTGTTTGAGCTCAGTAATGGCGCTATAGATTTGGCAGCCGAAGACGAAAGCCTTACGGATAGTGGTCAATTTCTAAAGAATAGGATTGCGAAAACGCCAAGGTTAAACAACAA
>JBLIEO010000127.1:0-3407 GCA_047633095.1 Maribacter sp. | reverse complement strand
GGCATTTTATTGTATTTAGATGCGCTCTATTGTTTTCTTAAAAACCAATAAACCCTCATTAACAGTAAGGTTCAACGCAATCCGAAGTAATTGAATAATAATACTATACAACACCGTGTATAATTAAAACAAATAAACAGAAGTTAACTCAAACATATCATTTAATGATATGTTTAATAATTCGATTTTTAATCTAAAGTAATAACGATATGAAAAAACAATTTTTGGGAATTGTATCCCTTTTATGCATAGGTAATTTTTGCATTGCGCAAGAAACAAAAGATAGTATACCAGGAAATCCTGATCTAGTATCTTCAAAAGAAGCATTAATGGAATTAAGTAATCTTGAAAAAGAAGTTTACAAATATTCAGTAAAGGATTATTTTAAAAAACCGAAACAAAGCTCCTTTCAATTTTCTCCTAATGGACTCTATCTCTCATATAAAGAAAAGGATGAAAATAGCAAAAGTCACGTTTATGTTAAAAATACCGAGACTGATAAAATTATACGAGTTATAGAGGAGGGTGACGACTTAGTGAGAGGCTATGGATGGGCAAACGATAGCAGGCTTACTTATGTAAAAGATAAAGGAGGTGATGAAAATTATCACTTATTTGCTGTTGATCTTGATGGAAAAAACCAAATAGAATTAACGCCTTTTGACGGCGTTAAAGTAAACATACTAAATAGTTTAAAAGATCAAAAAGATCATATGATTATTGAAATGAATAAGGATAATCCTCAAGTGTTTGAGCCCTATAAAATTAATATAAAAGATGGGGAATTAAATAAGTTATTCGAAAACAAAGATCCAAATAACCCAATTAGTGGATACGATTTTGACAAATACGGAAATTTAAAAGCATACACGCAACAACAAAATGGAACAGAATATGTGCTTTACTACCGAACAGGAGATAATAGCGCATTCGAAAAGATAATTAAAACGACTTGGAAAGATAATTTTGGTATTATCGCCTTTAATTATATTACTGATAATCCACATGATGCCTACATTCTTTCGAATATTGAAAGTAATACAGATGAAATAATCCTATACGATCTTGAAAAAAAGGAGATTATAGAGAAAGTTTATTCTAATAAAACCTTTGATGTAGGTGGAATCAGTCTTTCAAAAAAAAGAGCTTATGAAATTGATTACTATTATTACACAGGAGAAAAATCCGTTGTAATTCCAGTAAGCGACACCTATAAAATCTTGCACAAGAAATTTACTGAAGAGTTTGGAGCATACGATTTTGATATTGTAAGCAAAACAGATGAAGAGGACAAATTTCTAATTTATGTAACAAGCGATAAGTTATATGGTGTCTATTATTTATATGATGGAGTGAAAAACGAATTTAAAGAAATTTTTAATTTGATGCCCTCATTAAACCCTGATGATATGGCAGAAATGAGACCACTAAAATTTACATCTAGAGATGGCTTAACTATTTATGGATATATAACAATTCCTAAGCAAGCAGAAAATAATAAAGTAGCATTAATCGTAAATCCGCATGGCGGACCCTACGGTCCAAGGGATTATTGGGGTTTTAATCCAGAAACTCAGTTGTTTGCAAGTAGAGGGTATGCAACACTACAAGTAAACTATAGAGGATCTGGTGGATTTGGGAAAGAATTTTACCTAGCAGGAAATAAGCAGATTGGAAGAAAAATGCTAAATGATTTAGAAGATGCAGTTACTTATGTAAAAACGCTTAATTTAATGGATGACGAAAAAATAGCGATTTATGGTGGTAGTTATGGAGGTTTAGCAACTTTGGGTAGCCTTGTAAAAACACCAGACTTATACAAATGTGGTGTCGATTATGTAGGTGTTTCTAACTTATTCACCTTTTTTAAGTCTTTCCCTACTTACTGGAAACCCTATTTAGGGCAGGTATATGAGCAATGGTATGATGCGAACTCTGTAGAAGATCAGGAGATTATGAAACAAGTTTCACCAGCCTTAAATGTGGATAAGATTACAAAGCCTGTGTTTGTTATTCAAGGAGCAAATGATCCAAGAGTAAATATAGATGAATCTGACCAAATCGTTAAAAATCTAAGAGACAAAGGTTTTGATACACCCTATATGGTTAAGTACAATGAAGGTCATGGATTCGGACATGAAGAAAACAGACTAGAACTATATAGCGCTATGATGGGATTCTTTGCGAAACATTTAAAAGAATAACTTTTTACAACAATGTATATAAAAAAATAGGCGAATCAGCACTAAATTCAAGGCTTTTGGCTCATATCAAATTTTGTGCTTAGCCGAAAGTTTGTGACTTCGAAATCGCCTATTTTTCGTATACTAACCGTAGGCAATCTAAAAAATGAATACGGAACTAATTATTACTTTTTTAAATTTCTACCACTTGATAGTGAAGAAATAAAAGCGTAGAATTAAACGAAGACAGTTTAAACTTCAAGAAGGAGCTATATATAGGCGATACACTTCTATAGTCGTAGGCTGCTTTCGAATGTATATGAGTACCGAATATGGAAAGATACATGTTTAATACTATGCGACGTCAAAAATTGCGAATGCACTATACCAAAAAAAATCGGTGTTCTCTTTAAGAGAACACCGATTAATAAATTTCTATATCTCTGTTATTCATTAAGTGGAATATCCGACCCTGCAGCACAAGATTGGATCACCCCTTTTTCTTTACCTGAAATTAGACCAGCTCTTCTCCATTCGTTTGTAGCATGTGCTACACAACTCACGAAATCACCATGATTAAGTGCCGCAGCAGCACAGGCGTCGATGACTCCTTGCATGGTACTTCCATCTTCTAAGATTTGGTTATCAATACCGGTATCGCATCCGTCTATAACTATAATGCATGGACTTTGTCCCGTAGCAGAGATGTTATAGGTTAAAGGTCCGGTTGCACATACTCCACTAAGAAAGTCCCAGACAGCAACCGTATAAATCCCTGTGGTCGGCAATACAAAGCCCGTTAATATAGGATCGCCAAACGCAAAACAGTCAGGAGTACACGCAGCTGCATCATTGTCATCGGCACTAGCCACAAAAAGAAGGGTCGCGTCGTCGCCAGATCCTTGGTAAAGAATCATGGCTGGATCCATATTGCAATTAACCCGGTCTACTTCGATGTCTACTACATCTCCTGCCTCACCAGAAAAATACCAAAAGTCTGCATTAGAGAATGCGGAGTAGCCTCTAGCCACAACCTCTCCAGTATTTACAACACCTGGACATAGCTCACCATCATAAACAATCGCAGCTTTCATTACGTTTGATACAGGGTTTCTCATCCTTTCCAATATTTGGGTACCTCGCTCAGGTCCTGCTTTTTCCATAATAGATTGTTCAAAATCATTTAGACCTGAAGCGTCAGAAGATTCTTCAATGAGTCCTTCA
>JBLIEO010000126.1:0-3473 GCA_047633095.1 Maribacter sp. | reverse complement strand
GGCTACTAAGATGTTCTTGGTAGGGCAGTATTTTATTGCGGGTATTGTGTTTATTGCATCGGCACTTATTTGCTTTTTTGTATTCAAATTAAGCAGTGTACCTGTATATATTGCGTTAGGAATAGCAGCGAGTATTGGGGTGTATTTTTGTTTAAAGACAGAAGGAAGGTTTGCGCGTTTAATTACAGTTTCCGTTTGTGCATCGTTATTATTGAATACCGTGTTGAACTTTCATTTTTATCCTAGTCTGCTAGCGTATCAGGGAGGTTCTTCTATGTCCCAATTGGTAAAAGAAAAAAATATTTCAGTGGACAAAATATATAAAATCGGTCAAAATTATACGTGGTCCTTAGATTTTTATAACAAACACCCGGTGCAGCTCACGACTTTGGAAGAGATGCAAGAAAAACATGATGTTTGGGTATATGCTAATGCAAAGGAACTAGCGTTATTGCGGGATTCCGGATTGGATTGGAATACACAGTATTCGGTGGATCACTTTCGCATTACGCGCTTGCAGGCAAAGTTTCTAAACCCAGGTACACGACCTAAGGTATTGAACAAGATGTATCTAATACACCTAAATTAGGCGGTCTTATCGTGTTCTAGTAGGGGTACGTTCTGTTGTTTCCAAATCAGTTTTTTTAAAGTGATACCAAACGCCCAAAAGGGATATTAAAGCGGTAATCAAGAAAAAAATGATGCTGATACCCACAGATATATTTTCGTTAAGGCCTAGCATAGAAGCACCGTAAAAGAAGGTCGCTTCCCGACTTCCGATACCCCCAATGGTAAGAGGAATAACGGAAACGATAGAAGAAATCAAGAAAATGACCAAATAGGCAATTTGATGCCCTTCAATACTCAAAGACTTCATAATGAGCCAAACAGAAATCAATTGTGCCAATTGAACCAAAGCGGAATAGCCCACCGATTTCCAAAATACAGGAAGTACATAGCTAAAAAAGCTTCGGTTTAATAGCCAAAATACTAAAATAGATACGGGAATCCCCACCATACATAACGGCGCTAATGCTAAAATCGTTTCTTGCGGAAGGAGCAACAGTAAAGAGCACGCATATACGAACAAGAGCAGAAGACCGCTCAAGCGATCTAGTACCAGCACGCTGACTATCTTTTTAGTGGCGACGTCAAACTTTTTTTTAATCGCATAGCCTTTATAGGCATCCCCGCCAATACCTCCTGGTAAAAAGAGATTGTAGAACATCCCTAAAAAATAGAGTTTTAGGTTGCTTTTTTGGGTGAGGAACACGTCTAGCTGATGAAAATAAAGATTAAGTCGAAACGAAGCTATACTCTTTGATGCAAGAAAGAAAATTAAGGCTAGACCTAAGTAATAGGGATTGCTACTGCGTAGCGTATTTCCAATTTCCTGTACATCTATCTTAGAAAAAATAACATAGATAAGCAGTCCGCTTACGACCAGCTTAATAATAGTAGCTATAGTCTTACTGGGCCTTGTCACCTACACTAACTTTTTTGATTCTATAAGGTCTTTTATTCTGTGACTCGTAGTACGTGCGTATCAGTAGTTCCATGACAATGCCGATGGTGAATAATTGAATACCGGCCAAGATAAACATCATACCGAACATAAGTAAGGGACGGGTTCCAATATCCTCTCCAAAGCCAATTTTAACAACGAGTAAGTACATATTTATGAGCACCCCTAACAGTATCATTAAAAATCCTAAAATTCCAAATAGGTGAATGGGTCGCTGAAAGTACTTTCGTATGAAGAGGAGCAGCATCATATCCGCTACTACCTTAAAAACCCGCTCTAAACCATATTTAGAAACTCCGGCATGTCTTGCATGGTGTTTAACGGGAACTTGTTTGATTTGTGCACCTTCCAAATAGGCTAGGAGTGTAATAAAACGATGCATTTCTCCATAAAGGTTTAGATCCTTTGCGATATCTCTAGTAAATACTTTTAAAGCGCAACCGTTGTCTTTTATATCTAATTTGGTAACCCTACGTACTAAAAAGTTAGCAATTTTAGAAGGGATTTTTTTTACAAGCGAATCCTTGCGTTTTTGGCGAATACCCGTAATTAAATCAAATTCCCCACTTACCGCATAGGTTAACATTTCTGGAATGTCACTTGGGTCGTTTTGAAGGTCGCCATCCATGGTGATGATGTATTCACCTTCTGCATAATCGATACCTGCTGCTAATGCTAAACTCTGTCCGTAGTTCTTTTTGAGCTCAATAAGATGTACTTTTTCGTCTTGCATTTGCTTAACCACCTGCTTTGTGCGGTCCGTAGAAAAGTCATCGATATATATAATCTGATACGTATAACCTATCAGGCTTTCATGAATCTTTTGTGTCAATAATACAGCATTATCTTCTTCGTTGTACAAAGGCACAACGACAGACAGTAAGGAAGGGGTAATAATAGCCATTAAGCTGGTTTTAGATTCGGCGTAAAGTTATGTTTTTTATACCTAAGTTGGATGTGTTTTGTTAACTAGCTGCCTACTCACGAGTAATAAAATAGGCTTTATCCTAAATTCGAAACGGAGAGATGCTAAGGAGGAGAACCATGGGGAAAGAGGTGTCTTATAGTTATAGCTGTAAGCCGGAAAGGAAAAAAACATCTAGTAGTCTGTTCCGTATTTAATGTAGCCAGATGGGTAAAGGTAGTGGGTTGCTTAGTGCGACACTAATTTTTTATTAATTCTACTACTTGCAATTTTGGAAGCTATAATACCCAAAACTAAAATAGTACCGAGAACAATGCCCACGTTTATAACTTGGTATTCTACGGGATAGGCCAGTGTAGCTGTAATTTTTAACCAGCCAAAGGCTAGTTGCGACCATATCAACAGCGAGCCTAATAGTACCCCTATCAGTCCGCCTATACCCGTCACCAATACACCTTGTACAAAATAAATACGGCGTAATTCTTTTATCGTTGTTCCAAAACTATAGAGTGTTTTAGAATTTTGCTGTTTGTCTAAAATCATCATTATAATAGCCCCTACAACATTGAATAATGCTATGATGAGCACCAAAGTAAAAATAAGGTAAGTAGCCACATTTTCAGTGTTCAGCATTTTATATAAAGTACTATTCAGTTCCTGTCTATTTTTAAGAATGACTTTATTTTCGAGACTTTTAAGGACAAGCTTTCTAATGGTTCCTTCATTCGCCCCTTCCACCAACTTAAAATTGATGCCTGAATATTGATTGGGTTCTTTTTCTAAGAGTGCTTGTACCAAAGGAAGGTGAGCAAATACATATTTGGTATCTAAATCTGCTTCAACAGCGTATACACCGCTCACTACCATGGGCAGTTGGTTGTATAAAGAATTGTTATTTTGTTGCGAGATAGAACCTTCTCCAGGTTTAAAGGCATATATCTGCATAGGACTTCTAAACTGGTTTACCATAACCCCCAGAATATTGATAATCCCAATTCCAGCAACAACCTGATCGTTGTTAAG
>JBLIEO010000125.1:0-3481 GCA_047633095.1 Maribacter sp. | reverse complement strand
CATCAATATCAGTTGCAGATGTGGAATCTGCGACCTTAAACCATGAGTTTGGACATTTATTTGGGTTGGTAAACCTTGGCTCAATATCCGTAAATGACCATGAAGACCTTGAGGCGCCAAACCACTGCAATGTAGTAGGCTGTTTAATGCGCGCAGAACTTCAACTTGGAAGAGGTGCTGGCAAAAGCAGTATAGAGAATAATGGTCTAAAATCAATCTGTAATCTGTCTGGAAATACGATGATGCGATTATTACAATCTAAAACCAGCAAAAGTAACACGGTTGCTTTAGACCCAGAATGTGTGCTTGATCTTAAGGCTAATGGTGGTAGGTAAAAAATAGCGCCTATGTTTGAGCTTCCTATCTCTTAATATGCTTTTTCTACTCACTTTCTTGAAAAAGACCGAAAATCGTCCAGAACTTCCGAGACCTTAAAGCGTATTATGTCTCAGATTTACAAAAAATCCTATACTCCTTAACTCACCATAAGTCTGAGTCAGTTTAGTTTAGTTTAGTTTAGTTTAGTAAAATAACTTGTACCATAGTGAGCATCGAAAACTAACAGCTTTTCCTTAAGGAATATTCAAATATTTATGGGTTTGTAAGGACACCTTCCACTTTGGGTTTTTCATTACATAATCCACAATCAGCGGCGTTACTTTATCACGCACGCTCCATTCTGGCTGCAGGTATAAAATACAGTTTTTGTTAGTTTTTTTAGCCTGTTCTTCTGCAAAATCAAAATCGTGCTTATTATAAACAATGACCTTAAGCTCATGCGCCTCGTCATAAATGCGCCCTTCAGGCAATTTATTCTTTTTAGGAGACAGACAAATCCAATCCCAATCACCGCTTAGCGGGTAGGCTCCTGAGGTCTCAATGTGAGTTTTGAGTTGTTTCACTTTTAAGGCAGATGTTAATGGACCCATATCCCAAGTTAACGGCTCTCCTCCAGTAACTACTATTGTATCTGAATATTTAGCGGCATTGGCTACTATAATTTCGATATTGGTAGGTGGATGCGTATCCGCATTCCAACTCTCTTTAACATCGCACCAATGACAACCAACATCACAGCCCCCAACACGTATAAAATAAGCCGCGGTTCCTTTGTGAAAACCTTCGCCCTGTATGGTATAAAACTCCTCCATTAAAGGAAGCATAACTCCCTTATCTACCAAAGCAAGTACCTCTTGTTTTTCCATCCTACAAAGATACGGATTACAAGTGCTAAAATTTAGGAACCGATGCATGCTATTTTCTACTTACACTAGCGCTGAGAAACAATGACATAAACAAGGCTGTTAATTACATTTGATAACCCCATAGAAAATGTGTCGTCCCATTCCTCAAAATCAGCTATTTTTATCAAAAATAAACGAGATGGGTTCCAAAGAGGGTTTCTTTGCGCATATTGAAGAAGGTTATACTACCAAGGGCGATTTCATAACAATGGGAGCAGCCATGCTAGACAAAGAGGCCGTTACCAATGCGTTAGTGAAAATACCTTTAAAAACCCTTAACCGTCATGGACTCATCTCAGGGGCAACTGGAACAGGAAAAACAAAAACATTACAAGTTTTGGCAGAAAACCTATCAGAAAAAGGTGTTCCCGTTTTATTGATGGATTTAAAAGGGGATTTAAGCGGACTGGCACAACCCAGTCCAGGACACCCAAAAATTGACGAACGCCATGCTAAAATTGGCGTACCCTTTGAAGCAAAAAGCTTTCCAATCGAAATCCTATCCCTATCTGAGCAAGACGGAGTTAAAATGAGGGCAACGGTTTCCGAATTCGGGCCAACCCTACTCTCTCGTATTTTAAACCTTAGCGAGACACAACAAGGCATTGTTTCCGTAGTCTTTAAATATTGTGATGACAATAAGTTGCCTTTGTTAGATCTTAAGGACTTTAAAAAAGTACTTCAATATGCCACTGGTACTGGAAAAGCTGAATTTGCTAAGGAATATGGCCGTATTTCAACAAGTTCTACCGGCTCCATTCTAAGGAAAATAATTGAACTGGAGCAACAAGGTGCAGACTTGTTTTTTGGAGAAAAATCATTTGAAGTAGATGATTTGACTAGAATAGATGAAAACGGCAGGGGTTACATAAATATTCTTAGACTGACCGATATTCAAGATAGACCTAAACTATTTTCTACATTTATGCTGAGCTTGTTGGCGGAAATTTATGATAGCTTTCCAGAGCAAGGTGACAGCGATAGGCCTGAACTTATTATTTTTATTGACGAGGCTCATCTGATATTCAAGGAAGCATCAAAAGCACTGCTAGACCAGATAGAAAGCATCGTAAAATTGATACGTTCCAAAGGTATTGGACTCTTTTTTGTAACCCAAAACCCCACCGATGTTCCCGACGAAGTACTTGCGCAGCTTGGACTTAAAGTACAGCATGCCTTACGTGCGTTTACCGCAAGAGACAGGAAAGCCATAAAACTAACGGCGGAGAATTATCCGATTTCGGAATTTTACAATACCAAAGAAGTGCTTACCTCTCTGGGTATCGGAGAAGCATTGATTTCTGCATTAGATGAAAAAGGAAGGCCAACTCCTTTAGCAGCAACCTTATTACGAGCACCCATGAGTCGCATGGACATTCTCACTGACAAGGAGCTCAAAGCTGTTATTGATACATCAGATCTAGTTAAAAAGTACGGGGAAATCATAGACCGTGAAAGTGCCTACGAAATATTAAACAAAAAAATTGAAAAGGCCGAAAAATTAGCCGAAACAGAAAAAGCTAAACCTGCGAGAAGAACAAGCACTCGCACTAGTACAAGACAAAACCCTATCATAAAAGTACTTACCAGCGCCACCTTTATAAGAGGCGTACTCGGGGTATTAAAAAAAGTAATGCGATAAATAATCAACTTAAGAAATAACGACTAACACCTAATGAAATCAATCAAAACAATCATAATTATTTTTTCTTGCCTGCTTGCAACCCAATGCCAAAAAGAAAAAGACCCTAATTTTTTAATAGCCTCTAACCAGGTTGGAAAGCTCGACAAACAAAGTTTAGCCAGAGATCTTGAACTTATTTATGCTAAAGATTCACTGGTCATGGATACGGTAAAACTAAATTTCGGGAGTGGAGCGAGCAAAATTAAAATTTTTGAAAAAGGTGGTGCGCTCTTGCTTACGCTGACCCCTAATTCTGACAGTATTCCAACGGTACAGAACGTTCAGATAAAGGACCCACGCTTTACGACATCAAATGGTGTTAACATTAAAAGTACCTTCAAAGATATTAAGGAGAAATACAAAATCAAGAAAATCATTACCTCTCTGAATAACGTTGTCATTTTACTTAAAGAAAATGACCTTTATTTCACTATAGATAAAGCAGAGTTGCCTGCCGCCTTGCGCTATAATGCAAATACCACCGTAGAGGAAGTCCAAATTCCAGACAATGCCAAGATTAAATATATGATGGTGGGTTGGGATTAATGTTAAT
>JBLIEO010000124.1:0-3501 GCA_047633095.1 Maribacter sp. | reverse complement strand
GTAAAGGCTTCCAAATGGTTTACATTAGCGTGGGGTATTGTAGCGATTGCCATAGCGAATGTGGCCAACCTTTTCGATAATCTAATACAACTTGTGAATATTATAGGTAGTATCTTTTACGGAAATGTACTCGGTATATTCCTATTGGCTTTCTTTTTTAAATTTGTGAAGGGTAATGCTGTATTCTTTGCGGCCGTCTTAACACAGATTCTAGTGTGTGTAGTGTATTATAATCTAATACATATCCATCCTGCAGGCGAAGAAAAACTAGGCTACTTATGGTTGAATTTTATAGGAGCGGCAATGGTAATCGCTTTTGCGTTTATTTTTGAAGCATTTGATCGTATGTTAAAAAGACCTTTGGTTGTGAATCAGTAACTACCAACAAGTATGAGACTGCAACCTTTAATAACACTGGAAACGAACGGTTAGTAGTGGGCTACACTGTTGACTAAAAACACAGCACAGCTATTATTTTTATTACATACGCTACCACTTTGGAGGTTTATGCTAGGTTAATTTTTTAAAAACAAGCGCTTGTTGTATCGTTACAGACTATTTTTTATAGAAATTTAAGCATATGCTGCGATGATAAGATCTGAAGTTGAAGCCTTCTTTATAAAAAAATATAGGAGCAAGCCCATTCTGGTGAAAGCGCCAGGTCGTGTTAATCTCATTGGAGAACATACAGATTACAATTTGGGTTTTGTTTTACCTGCCTCCATAGAAAAAGGAATTTTTTTTGCAGCTCAAAAAAATAGCACTGCTAACATAAATATTGAAACGTTCCTCACGCAACCTGAGCAAATTGTCTTTAGGCTGGATGGTTCTCACCAACCATTCACTTCCTTTTGGGGCAAGTATTTTAAAGCGATTCTAGAAATTATTTTAGAAAAGGACTATCCACTCATCGGTTTTGATTGTGTGTTTGGGGGAGATATTCCTATTGGTGCCGGACTTTCTTCCTCTGCTGCCCTATGTTGCGGTTTCATACACGCCCTTGCCGAGTTAAGTGATTTTGAGATAGCCAGAAAAGATATTGCTTTAATCGCTCAAAAGGCTGAGCATAAGATTGGTCTTAATTGCGGGATTATGGATCAATATGCCGTTCTTTTTGGTAAAAAGGGCAACGCATTATTTTTAGATTGTAAAGATGCAACCCACGAGTATGTGCCCATTAATTTTAAAGGCTATAGCTGGGTACTCATCAATAGTAACATAACGCATAACTTGGCTGTAGATTCTGAATACAACAAAAGACGAATCTCTTGCGAGCTAGTTGTTGCGGAAGTTTCTAAGTTCAAAAGCAATGTGCATTCCTTACGGAATATAAGCTACGCAGATCTGGAAATGATAAAACGCCTTGTTTCCCCTACGGACTATAAACGTGCAGGATATATTTTGGCAGAGAATACACGTGTAATACGGATGATGGATGCTTTGGAAAAAGGGGACGCCAAACAGAGTGGGGCTATTCTCCTAGAAGGGCATTGGGCCATGTCTACCGAGTATGAAATAACCACGGGCGAATTGGATTTACTGGTAAGCACAGGACAACACCTAGAAGGTGTTATGGGGTCTAGAATGATGGGTGGCGGTTTTGGAGGATGTACTATAAACCTCGTGAAAACAGAGCTCATGGAAGCACAAAGTAAGGCTATACTGGCTACCTACAAAAAGGAAACAGGAATAGATGCTGAAGTCTATCACTTAAAAATCGATGATGGGGTACGCACGTTAGCCCATTAAAATAAAGTAATTCTTTAACAAATAATCGAGCGGAAACAAAAACTAGAACCCTAAGGTAAATAGATAATTGAATCCGCTCGATGCAGTTTTACTGACTATAAAGCCTGTCGTGTACGTATTAGTTTCTTGAAACTGAAGTTTACATAGCTCCCCATTCTTTCAGGGAATCCATATTCATTTTAACGTAATCATCATTTCCAGCTTCTTTGGATGCTGCCAAAGATTTTTCAGCTACGGCGATAGCACCTTTCTTGTCTCCAGCTTTAGCTAAAATCAAAGATTGTTGTCTTAACTGCCAAAAGGCTGGTTTTTCGGTCATTGCCATTGCCTTATCCATCCACTCTTTTGCTTTACCAATATCTTTACCCTCAGCAGAAAAATAGGTTGCGGCAGCATAATAATCTCCTGCACCAGGACCGCCAAGCGCACTATCAATACTTTTCATAACAGCAGCATCGGTAAGCACTCCTATAGGAATAGCTACGTACGTATTTTCCCATATAATTCCAAGATTGGCACCGTTATTTGTGATATCATCAATTGTGATAGTGAAGGTTTCTACCGGCATATCTATTGGCCATACAGGAACGGTTGCTTTGGCTGCAATTTTACTTTCTTCCCAATTCCGTGGTGTACCACTACCTTCAGTATCTGTATAAAAGAAAACTTCCCATGTTTTAGCACCAGGCTTTGTGAAAATGGAATATGTACCGGCCTTCACATCGCTTCCTGCAATTGTAACATCTGAATCAAAACTAACGGTCGTGTAGGCATTGGCTGCCGTTCTCCACAGTTTGTCAAAAGGCACAAGCTCTCCGAATATTTTTCTTCCTTTCATAGAAGGTCTTGAATAATCGATTACAACTTCCGTTAAACCAACAGTTTGTATCAATTTTGAAGCCGGACTGGCAGCAGGTGTGTTAATTTGAGCTTCTAAAGAAAATGAAGCTACAATCGCTAATAAAAATAAGATTACTTTATTCATGGTTTTTGTTTTAAGTGTCAGCAAATCTAAATATAAAGGGATGTTGCTCTTGTTAACAAAGTCATAAATAAATGACTAGGAATTGAAAAGGCCGCGTTTTCTTATATTACGTTGTGGCTCTATTCTAATAAAGGAATTACTGAATAGATTATTCCTTAATACACTGCAAATGCTTTGGAGCGCACAGAATTGTCAAAATAAACTACGAAGTAATAAATAGCGGTAGCAATGTGCTGTGAGACAATACCTTCTTTTTCAACATTTGTGGCAAAGTGTTCCCAAACGGTTTTCCCATTTATATCATAAATTCGGGTGCCGTTTATATTATTTTCTGAGTTGATAACATATCGAATCTCGCCGGTCCCTACGGCATTGAATATTAGGAGTTCTTCCTCATTTTCCTCTGGTATCGGATTTGGTTCTGGCTCGGGTGCAGGTTCAGGTTCAGGCTCGGGTTCAGGCTCGGGTTCCACCTCTTCATTTTTCGAAAATTCAAAAAGTCGTGATAATGATGTAATAGTTGGCGATTGTCTTGTAAAAAGCTCACAGGAAATAAAGTAGTTCCCCAATCCGTCATTGGTAACGCCTTCTACTTGTGCTAATCCTATTTCCAATACTACTGCTGTAAATTCATTTGGGAAAATAGTAGACGCTGTTATGGAATATATTCTAGCAAAAGGCATCAAAAAGTTGGAATAGCCCAACACCAACAAGGTACCGTCTGTGGCATTATAATCTGCATCGGTTACAAGTCCAATATTTTCTAT
>JBLIEO010000123.1:0-3554 GCA_047633095.1 Maribacter sp. | reverse complement strand
ATGACTGCAACACCCATTCCGCGAACCTTAGCTATGAGCCTCTATGGTGATTTGGATATATCAGTTATTGATGAACTACCTCCGGGCCGGAAACCTATAAAAACAGTACATCGTTTTGATTCTAACCGACTCAAAGTATTCCGATTCATAAGAGACGAAATTGAAAAAGGCAGGCAAATCTATGTCGTATATCCGTTAATACAAGAATCGGAGGCCTTAGATTATAAAGACCTTATGGATGGCTATGAAAGTATTGCTAGGGATTTTCAACCACCTGAATTTCAGATTTCTATAGTACACGGCCAAATGAAACCAGCCGATAAGGATTTTGAAATGCAACGTTTTGTAAGAGGAGAAACCCAGATTATGGTTGCTACTACTGTTATTGAAGTAGGTGTGAACGTACCCAATGCCTCCGTAATGATTATCGAAAGTGCTGAACGTTTTGGCCTTTCACAACTGCACCAATTGCGCGGTCGTGTAGGACGTGGTGCAGATCAAAGTTTCTGTATTCTAATGACTAGCCATAAACTATCTGTAGAATCCAAGACTCGTTTGGAAACTATGGTGCGCACTAACGATGGTTTTGAAATTGCGGAGGTGGACTTAAAACTTCGTGGCCCTGGAGATATCATGGGTACGCAACAAAGTGGTATTCTTAATTTAAAAATAGCAGATATTGTAAAGGATAATGATATTCTAAAAACAGCTCGCTATTATGCGTTACGACTACTAAAAGATGATTCATCTTTGGAAAAGCCGGATAATATGGTCATTAGACATAGCTATGCACAATTAGTAAAATATAAAAATATTTGGAACTATATCAGCTAAAACTAAACGGGTAACTTTTTGGTTGAACGTCGTAATTTCAAAGACTATAATTTCTAAAAAATACCTAGTTTCATTAGTTTTGTTTGCTTAGAATTAAACGTATGAGTGCAAAAAAGACACTATTTGATAAAGTTTGGGATTCGCATGTAGTCCACCAAATCGAAAACGGACCTGATGTCCTATTCATAGACAGGCATATGGTACACGAAGTAACAAGTCCTGTTGCTTTTTTGGGTTTAAAAAACAGGGAAATTGGGGTATTACATCCTGAAAAAACATTTGCAACTGCAGACCATAATACACCAACTATAAATCAACATCTACCGGTTTCAGATCCATTATCGGCCAACCAATTAAAAATGCTGGAAGAAAATGCTAATGAGCATGGTATTTCTTATTGGGGCCTAGGTCATGAAAAAAACGGTATTGTACATGTTGTAGGCCCGGAATACGGTATTACAGTTCCTGGCGCTACTATTGTTTGTGGTGATTCACACACCTCTACCCACGGTGCTTTTGGTGCTATCGCTTTTGGTATTGGAACCTCTGAAGTGGAGATGGTTTTGGCAACTGAATGTATAATGCAACCCAAGCCAAAGCGCATGCGCATTAATGTAACAGGAGAATTACAATTTGGAGTAACCTCAAAGGATGTTGCTTTATTCATAATTTCACAATTAACTACCTCAGGAGCTACGGGATATTTTGTGGAATATGCAGGTGATGTGTTTAAAAGTATGACCATGGAAGGTCGTATGACCGTATGTAACTTGAGTATAGAAATGGGAGCAAGAGGCGGCATGATTGCACCAGATGAAACCACGTTCCATTACATTAAAGACCGTGAATTTACACCTAAAGGAGCCGCTTGGGACAAAGCCATGGATTACTGGCAAACTTTATATACAGAGCCAGATGCCATTTTTGATAAAGAATTAACGTTCGATGGCTCACTAATTGAACCCATGATTACCTACGGTACCAACCCAGGAATGGGGATGGGAATCTCAAAAGATATTCCAACATCGGATATGGTTCAAGGTGGTGCATCTACCTATAAAAAATCCTTACAATACATGAAGTTCGGTGAAGGTGACTCCATGATTGGGAAGCCCATTGATTTCGTATTCTTGGGAAGCTGTACCAACGGTAGAATTGAAGATTTCAGAGCTTTCGCATCCATTGTAAAGGGAAGAAAAAAAGCAGACAATGTAACTGCCTGGCTAGTTCCTGGGTCGCATCAGGTAGAAAAAGCCATTAAGGAAGAAGGGATTTTGGCTATTATTAACGAAGCTGGTTTTGAGCTCCGTGAGCCTGGTTGTTCTGCATGTTTAGCCATGAACGATGATAAAGTACCTCCAGGAAAACTGGCGGTCAGCACCTCAAATAGAAATTTTGAAGGAAGACAAGGGCCGGGTTCCAGAACACTTTTAGCTAGTCCTTTAGTTGCGGCCGCAGCTGCTGTTACCGGGAAAGTAACGGATCCAAGGGAGCTAATGCAAAAGGAAATGGCGTAATGTTACATGTCTTTTAAAGAAACATTTTTTTTCCAACGAACTAAGAATAAAACATAGAATAAATTACAGTTAGACCAATCTAAAGTCTAACGTCTAAAAGCTAACATCTATTCATGGCATACGATAAATTCAGCACACTGACATCAACAGCGGTTCCACTACCTATTGAAAATGTGGATACGGACCAAATTATACCCGCAAGGTTTCTTAAGGCAACTGAACGCGTGGGCTTTGGTGATAACTTGTTTCGCGACTGGCGGTACAATCAAGATAACACCCCAAAGGCAGACTTTGTACTCAACGACTCAAAATACAACGGAAAGATACTAGTAGGAGGTCATAACTTTGGTTCTGGCTCCTCTCGTGAGCATGCCGCTTGGGCGGTCTATGATTACGGATTTCGTGTGGTAGTCTCCAGCTTTTTTGCTGATATTTTTAGAGGAAACTGTTTAAATATTGGGGTATTACCAGTTCAAGTCAGTGAAGGTTTCCTACAGAAAATCTTTGATGCTTTAGAGAAGGACCCAAAAACAGAATTGAAAGTGAATCTTCCCGAGCAAAAAATCACCTTACTTGCTGCCGGCGAAAGTGAATCTTTTGATATCAACGACTATAAAAAGAACAATATGACTAATGGTTTCGATGATATCGATTACCTATTAAACATTAAAAAAGATATTCAGGAGTTCGCTAAGACAAGACCCTTTTAAATTACCTATCACCCTGTCTGCAGTTGAAGGAATTAAACCTTGACTGTTACAACTATCTCAACGCAGCTCTATATGACATTTAGGATTTACTAAAACAACCAGTACTACAACCAATCTCCCAAATCATTGGGATTGCATAAATGAAAAAAAGACATCTGGAAATAATGGATACCACCCTCAGGGATGGGGAGCAGACCTCAGGCGTATCCTTTTCCGCCTCCGAGAAACTAACACTTGCTAAACTGTTGTTGGATGAATTGAAGGTAGACCGTATTGAAGTAGCTTCGGCCCGGGTTTCTGATGGCGAATTGCAGGCAGTACAACAGATTACCGAGTGGGCCACAGAGAAAGGATATTTGGACAGGATTGAAGTCTTAACCTTTGTAGATGGCGGTGTTTCCTTAAAATGGATGGAAAAGGCAGGGGCTAAATCCCAAAACCTGTTGACAAAAGGATCGCTGAATCATTTGCAACATCAGCTTAAAAAAACGCC
>JBLIEO010000122.1:0-3566 GCA_047633095.1 Maribacter sp. | reverse complement strand
AAACCATTTCTCGTTTTCTGGTTGCTCGTGGTAGGGTTTTTTCAACACGTTGAACAATTCGTCCAATAAAGCATAATCCCCTTTATCGGCATCATCTATAGCCAATTGCGCCATATAATTCCGAAGCACATATTTCGGATTCACAGCGTTCATTTGCACAAGACGTTCGGCATCTGTTTTTGTTTCTTTTTTTAAACGCGCTACATATTTTAAAAACCAAGCTTCCCAGTGCTCTTTTATTTTCCCTTTAATTTCATCGGGTTTGTAAAAGGCTTCTGATATTTCGACCAATCCATGTGCGGGACTAACGCCTTTAAAATTTGCAAGTATCCTAAAGAAAATAGTCATATCGGTCTCCGTAAGTTGCAATACATTTTCCAATTCCTCAATGAACAAATTATCACCCGAATCCGCTTCGGACAACCCTAATTTCGATTTCATCATTTCTAGATAGGCAATCGTAACTTCATCTTGATATTCAGTCAAAATAGCTTGTAAAGGTTCCGCTTCTTCTATAAGTGGATAAAGAGCATTCGCTAGTTTTAGAAGATTCCAAAGCACGATTTGTGGCTGGGTACCAAAGCGATATCGTTTATTGCTTCTATCTGTGGTATTGGGAGTCCAACTGTGGTCGTAATCTTCCAACCAGCCATAGGGGCCATAATCGATAGTCAATCCTAAAACGGACATATTATCAGTATTCATTACGCCGTGTACAAACCCCACCCGTTGCCAATGAATAACCATCTCCATACTTCTGACCGCTACTTCTTTAAAGAATTTTAAATACGTATTCTTTGTGGGGGTACCTAAATGTGGAAAATGATTGCTCATCGTATAATCCACCAGAGCCTTTAAGGTTTTTACATCTTGGTGCACAGCCAATAGTTCATAATTACCAAAACGCAAAAAAGAAGGTGCAGCTCTGCAAACAATTGCCCCTTTTTCAAAATCGGGATTACCATCATACATAACATCACGTAAGACCTTGTCGCCACTTAGCATTAACGACAACGCCCTTGTGGTAGGCACTCCTAAATGGAACATAGCCTCACTACACAAATATTCACGTATAGACGATCGCAAAACTGCCAAGCCGTCCGCTGTTCTTGAATAGGGGGTTTCTCCTGCGCCTTTGAGCTGTAATGCCCAATTTTTGCCTCCAAGTTCTACTTCGGTGAGGTTTATGGCTCGGCCATCGCCCAATTGCCCAGCCCAATTCCCAAACTGATGCCCTCCATAACACATGGCATAGGGTCTGGTACCTTGTAACAGTTCGGAACCCGAAAATACTTTTAAAAAGTCTGGGGATTTCGTTGATCCGTCCAAACCAATTGCATTGACCATTTCTGGCGAAACATGGATTAGGGAAGGCTTCGCTGGCTTCTTTGGTGTTACGAAGGAAAAACAGGCATTCTTAACCTGCCGCCTTGAATTTTCAACAATCGTATCAGCGGGCAGTTGCGCGTTGAATTTCTCTTTTATGTTTAGTTTTAAAGTCAAAATTTATTCCGTTCTATAGTTATTCAATAATTCCATTCCAATGTTCATTTCTATTCCTTACCGCTTTTATATAAGAGCAAATTGCTACTGCGGTATAATGCTCTGCTGTCAATTTCTCAAAAGTCTTCTCTACTAGCACCTTTCCAATGCCATGGCCACGAAGATTAAAAGGCACTTCAGAATGTGTCAAGTACATTTTCCCATCTTTTAATACGTACGCTACTTTCGCTAACGCGCCATTGATGTCTAAAGTAAAACACTGGTTTTCTTTGTCATGTACGATATCAATTCTACTAGGGATTAACTTGTTCATCCACTTTATAATATTCTCTTTATATGGGTTTCGTAATTTCTTTTTTCCAATCGTAATTGTTGGAAAATTAAGCTTTCCGTTCTGATAAAGACCACGCAGCTCTTTAGCGTATTCTTCATTTGCTTCCACGTCTAAAAACGCATAGGGCATCGCAATTTCATCCAAAATCAACTTGTAATAATTCGTTTTATGACAGCCATCAGCGCCGTATAGTTTTATTTTCAGAATCGTACTTCGCATATATAGGTAATAGGTTTTAATACATCAATGGCTATATCTACGTTGAAATAAAAATCCTCAAATACAAGATTGGTATACTAAGCTATAAAGATAAACCACGGAGTGCTTCCAGTTTCATAAATGGTCATGATTTTGATGTATAATTTTCAAATCATACTTCTTTTGTGTCTCTACCCTCTTTTCATAGGTATTCGCGTCATATCTTTCAAAAAAGGTCTGCACCGACAAAAAAGCTACGTTCTCATTTCCCTCTAAAGCTTTGACCATTTTTTATAGGTTAGCTAGCCCCTCGCTATGAGAACCGGGACACTAGGTTTAAAACAGTACAACACCATAAATTCACCATTAAAGTCCGATAGTTTTATTTTATCCGTCCTGTTCCCAGTGGAATCAACCTAGTCTTTTACATCAAATTCTGGTGCTTTGACTATTTTATTCTCTACTGATTTAACGCTCATAACCTTACTTTTCTATTTTTTAGCTTATTTTCCCTAGGCAACCTTGTCTAGTTGCATCGATTCAGAATTGACACAATATCGTAACCCGTTTGGCTCTGGCTCAACACGAAAACATGGTCTAAATGCGAATCGAACGTATTACACATCACTTCTATCCGAACCATTCCAAACATGATGTCTTTTTCGTATTTGATGGCGTTCTCTTTTATTGGTTAGGTGAAACTTGGCCAACCCGTACGCGATTCAACCTTGATTATAGCATCGAATAAGGGCGTATCGCAACACACGCAATTATATTCTCCTGCTTCACAAATACTACATAGGGCTCCTGAGTGGAGAGCTTCCGTTCCTTTTATACTGGTAATTCTGAATTGTTCCGATATTAATAATTCGCACCACTTGAATTCTGTTTTCTCCACCCTACGGTCTGCTTTCTGGTTACCATTTAAACTAAAACTGATTACATTTTTCGAATTTAACATTACTCTCCCGCTCGTTTGATTCTATATCACAAAATTACTTCCTAGATACACAAAACTCCTGAAGTATTTATCCTTTGATTTATATATTTTGCTCAAAAAAGTTAGTGTTGGTCTTTGTATTCTGAAGGAGACGACCCGACTTGAGTCTTGAAGAATTTTAAAAAATGTGAGACCTCCTCAAACTAAAGGGTTAACAAAATTTCATTGCTATTTTTATTAGAAAAAATCTAGTAGACGTCTAATCCTAAAATGAAGTCATTGTTGATTGACCAAACTATTTCATACAAGTCATCCCGTTTGTTCGTCGATTTACTTTTTAGTTCGAAAACATTCATCAGATTAAACTAGCGGTTATCACAGCCATTATAGGTACGCTCCATTTCTATTACTACAAGATTTGAATTCTGTTTTAACAATTAGGATATATAAGCTAGTAGCTATTAGGGTAACGGATAGGACACTAAGCGTAGTTTTCATAAACTAGAGTTTTTGAAGCTAAGACCTCACAAATTATAATTTCAAAAAGCTCTCTTTTTTTTCTTGCATAAGCACCTTAAATACATTTAAAAG
>JBLIEO010000121.1:0-3657 GCA_047633095.1 Maribacter sp. | reverse complement strand
ATATTTTTATGTTGGACAAAGTCAATTTGCTTTGAAATAATAATCATGCTACTTATAAACACAACCGAAATGGTAAACTGAAACACCACCAACCCTTTTCTAATCCATTTGGTGCTGGAGCTGGTTTCAATTTTTTTCTTAAAAAGATCAGTAGAACTGAAGGAGGAAAGTAAAAATGCAGGGTAACTTCCAGATAGAATTCCTGTTAAAAGTGTGATTATGAAAACCATTGCCCATGTGGATAGAGGCAAATTTAATAGGTTTATATTTTTTTCTGTTATTTCATTAAATGTGGGTAGCGCAATGGCAATAAAGAGCAAAGCAAAAAACAGACTTAAAAGAGAAAGAAGCACAGCTTCTCCTAAGAATTGGGTAATTAAACTACTTTTACTAGCTCCTAGAACCTTTCTGACCGCAATTTCATTAGCTCTTTTCGTATAACTGGCAGAAGCTAAATTCATGAAATTAATGCTTGCAATTAGCATAATCAGGAAAGCTATTACCCCAAACAATCTTACATAGGTTATTTTTCCTTCCCCTGTTGTAATGTCTGCATAAAGGTAACTGTCTGCGTACCCTTGAAATCGAATTTCTAAACCTAGTTCATAGTCCTCTAAAAATGATGTTAGTTTTTGTTCTAACTGACCAATATCCGTTCCTTCTACCAATTGAACGAAGGTATAGGTGCCTAAATTTTTCCATTCATTCATCCACTCATTTTCAGGAAAAAGAGAATCAAAGGGTAAATAATAATCACTCTTCTCCGTCGAATCTTCACTGCTTAATGCAAAAACCATAGCTATTTCTAGCTCTTTTGAATTTTCGTAAGTGAGTGTTTGTCCTAGGGCAGCTTTTGAGTTTCCAAAGAACAATTCGGCCATTTCTTTTGAAATAGCTATGTGGTTTGGAGCTTTGAATGCCTCCGAAGCATTTCCTTCCAAAATCTGAAATGAAAACATTTCAAAATAATCTTCGCTTACAAACTTTCCATTTTGCTTTAAAACGGTATTCCCATTGGAGAAGGTACTGGTTTTGCTATTGTTAGTCATAGCCGTGACGTTCTCAATCTCCGGAATTTTCATCTTCAACTCTTTATAGAGAAGCGATGGCGTGCCATAACCAAATGCCGTGCCATCAGATGATGTAAGGTAAACAGAATAGAGTTGTTCTATGTTTGCATGATACTTATTAATTCTGTTTTCACTTGATATCCATAAATAGAGGAGTAAAAAGCAAAATAATCCTGATGTTAAACCTAAAATATTAAGCAAGAATAAAACCTTATTTGCAATAATATTTCGCCACGCTATGCTGATATAGTTTTTGATCATACTAGGTATCTCTAATTTGTTCTTTGTTGCCTTAAAATTTCAAAACCAAAAATACGGGCACGGTAATTTTCACAAGTTTGGTTTCACTAGAGACACAGAATTTCAGCAAAGGTTACATCCAAGAATAAAGCTTCTGGGAAATTTTACACGAGTTATTCCGGATTACCTATAAAATCAATTAGAATAAGCTGCGAGAGGATGCGGTAGGAAAATAGCAGCGCTATCGGATATAATGCCATCACGCCAGCCATTTTGAGTATAGCTTCATCCTTGGGGCTAAACCTGCAACACAAAATGTGCTATACTGTTCCCTGTTATGCAACTTGAGCTTTGGTTACGGCTCAAAACAAAAGCTCACGTAGCCCTATTGTTTTTGAGCGGGTTGGAGCGCTGGTGTATTTACTAAATCTTTTTTTATTTTTTTTCTTAAAACTTTCTCTCAAAAAGCTAATCGAATAGGTATTACGCACGCCGAGAATAGGAGTGAAGTGGGAATGTGAATGGAATGATTTTAAACACCATTTTTCTAAATTTAGTTACAAAGAGAATAGGATAAGTCCTGCTCTTTGTAATCGCGGTGAAGTAAAATCGATGATTTCTACACTAGGTTCTTTTTTTACGTATTTGGCCTAAGAAGAGAGTTTATCCTTAAAATCGTTTATTACCCCACCCTTCAACAACAAGCCTATCTGCCTATCACTAAGGCCATGCTTAGTGAGAATTTCCATAGTATTGTTCTTGTTTTTTACCTTAACCCTGATAAGGCCTTTATTCATTATGTCTTCCCTTAGGTTTTTGAACTCAATCATCGCCCCTTGTTCGATAGCGTCATAATTCTGTGGGTTTTCAAATTCTAAGGGAAGAATACCGAAATTTATCAGGTTCTGCCATGCAATGCGTGCATAATCTTTGGCAATGACCGCCACTTGGCCTAAATATTTTGGTGCGATTGCAGCATGTTCCCTACTGCTGCCCTGTGCGTAGTTTTCACCGGCCACAACGATATGACCCCCATATTTTTCTTTAGCAAGTATCGCACGGTCATAAAACTTTTCATCAATTACAGAGTAGGAAAATTTACTTATTTCAGGGATATTACTTCGGAACGGAAGCACCTCCGCACCTGCTTTTAATATTTCATCCGTAGAGACATTGTCCCCCATTTTTAATAGTACGGGAACTTCGTATGCCGATTTTAGTGCGTTCATCTCTGGAAGAGATTTGATATTAGGTCCCTTTTTAAGCTTGCTTTCGAGATTGTCCTTGGTTGGCGGCACCAACATATCTACATTGATAATTTCCTGATTTGGAGCTATGTATTTCGGATATTCCATTCCATATATTTTTGCAAGGTCTCGGGGATCTGTAATTTTTCCGGTCAGGGCAGAGGCAGCAGCTGTTTCGGGACTACACAGATAGACCTGATCATCCTTTGTTCCAGAGCGGTCTGGAAAATTACGGGGCATCGTCCGTAGACTTATGGTGCCACTTGCCGGAGCCTGTCCCATACCAATGCACCCCATACATCCAGACTGATGATAGCGCGCCCCTGCCTTTATCAGATTGGCAAAAGTTCCGTTCCCAATCATATTCTGAATAATCTGTCGGGAAGTAGGGTTAATATCGAAGGATACTTCTTGATGTACACTTCTATCCTTTACAATAGCACCTGCCATCCAAAAATCCCTCAGTCCCGGATTGGCGGAAGAACCGATGACCACCTGACTGATTTTTTTATTTTCCACATCGCGAACGGGGACAACATTGCCGGGGCTTGTGGGCAACGCGATTAGCGGAACCAGCTCGTCCAGTAGAATTTCATGCTCCAAGTCATAGGAGCAACCTTCATCCGCTAAAATTTCGGTCCAATCGCTTTCCCTTCTTTGGGATTTCAGAAAGCGACGGGTTTCCCCATCACTTGGAAATACCGTTGTAGTAGCACCGAGTTCGGCACCCATGTTCGCTATAACATGCCTATCCATGGCACTCAAATACGTTAATCCACTCCCATAATACTCTATTATTTTACCGACACCCCCTTTAACACCAAAACGACGTAACATTTCAAGTATGACATCCTTAGCACTTACCCAATCGGGAAGTTTACCCGTCAGTTTCACGCCCATAATCTTTGGCATTTTTACAAAATAGGGTTGCCCGGCTATGGCAGCGGCCACATCCAATCCACCTGTGCCAATGGCAAGCATTCCCAAAGATCCCGCAGCACAACTATGGCTATCGGAACCTACTAGGGACTTCCCCGGAATTCCAAAACGCTCCATATGAACGGGATGGCTTACTCCGTTACCGGGCTTGCTGTACCATA
>JBLIEO010000120.1:0-3658 GCA_047633095.1 Maribacter sp. | reverse complement strand
CGTCAGCTAAATTATAAGTATTTTCAAAACCGATACTATTCATAATCGCGCACGCTTGTCCACTTCGGTTACCTGATCGGCAATACACGTAATAATTTTTTGTTTTATCGAGTTTTTCGAGTTCATCAATAAAGCCCTGACCTAAATAAATATCAATATTCTTTGCGTTGGGAATATACCCTTCCTCCAATTCTTCTTCCGCACGGACATCAAGGATAAAAGCGTTTTCATCCTCGCTAATTTTTAATACCCATTCTTCCTGTGATAAATCTGCCATACTAATATAAAATTTTTGATTTAGGTCAAAAATAAGTGATTTTAGAAACTTATGCAGTATCTAAGGTATTGATGTTTCCGTTTGACTTGGCACAGAGATTTTCTATAATATTATCTTCGCTATCAAATACGTCTTTACCGTTGTACTCAAATCCAACTATTGCAAGGTTATTTTGAAAAGGTGAGGTCTTACCGAGGTGCAAATACCCTCTTTCAGTGCTATTCAGTTTTACCCAAATAAAAACTAACGCATTATCCAAACGAATTGATAACTATCTCTTTAGCTTTTTAACAAAAAATTAATTAAAAAGTAGTGTTTTGCAAGATATAATACACGTACATTTGTATGTACAATAGTTGTTTCTACATGAATGTTGAAGAAGTTATAAAAACGAATACTGAAATTCCTTTAAAAAAGAGGACCATCATTCATTTGTCTTTGGTTTACAATAAGGTAAACGAGCAAGTGGCGTTGACTTTAAAACCCTTTGAAATATCTGTACAGCAGTTTAATGTTCTTCGTATTTTAAGAGGACAAAAAGGAAAACCGGCAAACTTATCAACTATCAACGAAAGAATGGTGACCAAGATGAGTAATACAACCAGATTAGTAGACAAATTAATTTCAAAAAAATATGTGAAAAGAACCATATGCAAACATAACCGAAGAAAAGTAGAAATTAGCATAACAGGCAATGGATTAGATTTTCTAAACCAAATAGATGGCATGCTATTTGAAAAAGAAGAAGAAATATTGAGCGATTTCTCTACGGTGGAATTAATACAGTTGAATACATTATTAGATAAATTTTAAAACCAGAAATGAATACGATTTTAGAGAACAGAACTTGGCGTTACGCCACTAAAAAATTTGATAGTACGAAGAAGATTTCAACCGATGAAATATCACTATTATTAGAGGCTACACGCCTGAGTGCATCTTCATACGGTCTGCAACCTTACCATGTTTTTGTAATTACGGACTCACAAATTCGAGAAAAACTAAAGCCGGTATCTTGGGGACAGTCGCAAATAACGGATGCATCACATCTAATTGTCTTCGCTAATCAAACAGATTTTGCCGGAGAATTGGTAGATAATTATATTAAAAATGTTGCTGTGACAAGGAATATTCCAAGTGAAACTTTAAAAGGATACAGTGATTTTGCTAAATCGAAAATCGTAAATCTCCCTGTGAAAACCAAAGAAGAATGGACAGCAAAACAGGTGTATTTAGCCCTAGGTAATTTAATGCAGGCGGCCGCGGAGTTGAAAATTGATACCTGCCCAATGGAGGGATTTGAAGCTGAAGCGTACGACACTATTTTAAACTTGGGAGGAAAGAATTTAACCACTTCTGTCGTAGTACCTATCGGATATCGCTCCGAAACAGACGAAACCCAACATTTTCCCAAAGTACGTAAATCGAAAGAAGAATTATTTACACATTTATAATTAAAAAATAAACAAACTCACATTAAAATTAGAACCATGAAAAAAACAGTATCAAGTATCTTTTTAGCTCTTTTATTCGGATTTTCCGCAATGGCTAACACCCCTATTGATGGAGAAAAAAAAGAAGTTAACATTAGCCAAAGTAAAGTAACATGGAAGGCGTACAAGGTAACCGGCGCACATGACGGAACAATACAATTAAAATCCGGTCATTTGGAGATGGAAGGTAAAAAATTGGTAGGTGGTGAATTCGAAGTGGATATGACCTCTATTATAGTTACGGATTTGGCAGCAGGAGACGGCAAAGAAAAACTAGAAGGTCATTTAAAATCCGATGATTTCTTTGGTGTTGAAAAGCATACGACGGCAAAATTAGTTTTTAAGTCCATGGAAAACTTTAATAAAAACTCTTACACAGTAAAAGGAGATTTAACGATTAAGGGTATTACCAAGCCAATCACTTTAGTGGTCTCTATGTTCGAAAGTAAGGCAACTGCAACGATGAAAGTGGATAGGTCTAAATTTGATGTCCGTTACGGTTCAGGTAGCTTTTTTGATGATTTGGGAGATAAAACTATTTACGATGAGTTTGACTTGGTAGTAGATTTAGCGCTTTAACAACTACTAGTTAATACCTGACAAGCCTGAGATTCAAGAATCCTTTTGAAAAATTTTCAAAAGGATTCTTATTTTTTAGCACAGAAAATTTGTAGCTTTAAAATTCCTTTCTATCTTTGACTTAATGAAAATAGTAAACAACATATGGTGGTGGACTAATTTACGACAACATTCGTGAACCAGTCCCTATTGAAAAAATATAAAGGCTTGTCATCACGACAAGCCTTTTTCTATTTACACCTTTTTATTTTAGGTTCCGAAATCGCGGATATCCTTTTAAAATTAGGTTGAAAGCAAAAACCTACAAGCCAATAAACAGATTTTGACCTCGGTCGAAATAAAATTAAAGAATTCGTTCTATGCAATTTGAACTAAAGACCCATCATAAAAAGATTTTAGCGGATACCATTACTCCGGTAAGTGTTTACCTAAAAATAAGGGATAGATTCCCCAATAGTATATTATTAGAAAGTAGCGACTATCACGCCAACGATAATAGTTTTTCCTATATCTGCTGCAATCCCATTGCTTCTATAAAGGTTGAAAACGAAATGATTTCTAAAGAGTTCCCAAACGGAGACAAGGAGACCATTCAAATAACCGATACGGTTGATGTGATGCAAGAGATTGATCTTTTTAGTAAACAGTTTAAGATTGCCGACCAAGATTTTAAGTTCATCACCAACGGCTTGTTCGGTTTTATGGCTTACGATGCGGTGCGCTATTTTGAAGATGTAAAGATCTCTAAAAAAGATAATTCCATAGCTATTCCGGATATGTATTATGCGGTCTACCAAAACATTATCGCCATCAACCATTTTAAGAACGAAGCCTATCTTTTTGCCCATTGCTTTGACTCGGACAACAACATTCCAGAACTGGAACAAGTGTTGAAGATTCGTAACTTTGCCTCCTACAATTTCTCTAAAGAAGGTGCGGTAAAGACCAATCTCGAGGATAATGCATTTAAAGAACAAGTTGCCTTGGCAAAAAAACATTGTCAACGCGGCGATGTTTTTCAGCTCGTACTCTCAAAACGTTTTTCACAAGGTTTTAAAGGTGATGAATTCAACGTTTACCGAGCTTTACGTTCTATTAATCCGTCGCCTTACCTATTCTTTTTTGACTATGGTGATTTTAAGATTTTTGGAAGTTCGCCAGAAGCACAAATTATCGTAAAAGACGAAAAAGCAGAAATTCATCCCATCGCAGGCACCTACAAAAGAACCGGTAACGATGAAAAAGATGCCGAACTTGCCAAACAACTAGCGCTAGACGATAAAGAGAACAGCGAGCATGTTATGTTGGT
>JBLIEO010000119.1:0-3667 GCA_047633095.1 Maribacter sp. | reverse complement strand
ATTTGGAGCTTCAAAATCCTGCGTTACCCATATGCGAGCGGTTGGGCAAATAGAAACACACTAATAAAATTTATTTCTAGTAAGATAAAATAAATCCTAGCCTATTTCACCTAGTATATAATTGGTGCTGTTTCAGACCCTATTGGGTTGAATTTTATGTGTGTAACGAGGGGAGCTATCAATAAAATTCTTTTACTCCTTAAAAGAACTAGGGTCATATGTATGAAGTGGTACGTATTTCTGAATTATATAGGGTGTAATCGCCTTTAAGGTGGCCCCATTAATTGGATGTAGCCCTGGGAAGGTAAAAAATTCTAATGCGCCATTATTCGATTTATAATACCAAACTAAAGGTACGCCAGTCACCTCATCAAAAAAGATGGTCGTTTGATCAACTTCTATTTCTTCAAGATTAGTAAATCTAACAGGGTCCATAGGAACCACTTTTTCATTATAATTGGTAGAACAATCCACTTTTACAAAATGATCTTTTTTCCATAACATACATTCACCTCCAGTTTCATTAAATATTAAAAATAATAGTACTCCTACTCCAAAAAGCAAACTGACCATAAGTACAAGTTTCCAATTCTTTTTTCTTTTGTTAACAACTATTTCTTCTTCATTCTTTTCAACATAATCCGCATACGATGAAAAATTCAAATAGCTACAAAGCGCATTTATAGTATGTTCACTTTGTTTTCCAACCTTTCCTTTTTTGTCAATATACTTGTCATAGAGCCTTTCCAAAGTCTTAGAACTTAAAGACGTAAAATCAGCAACACAAATGCAAAGTGCATTTCTTGAATGAACAGGACATTCATGCCTTGCTTTATCAAAAACTTTTCGAACTATTTCCTCAATTCTTGCCTCGTCCATAATATTAAAAATACAATTTATTAAACATAATACTCTAGTTAGACCAGCTCAAACCCCGCTATAACACTAGTGTCTAAAAAATGTCTAATACTAGTCTAAGCTTTGTCTAGACTATATCTCCCATCATCATCTTTCTTTGTCAACAGATTGATTTAGGCGCTGCATTGCTACCATAGCCTTCTAGATAGTCAGTCTCTCGGAAATCTAAGATGCGGTCGGTAAATAACCCGATTGAGAGGTAGGTTAAGCACTACCGCATTTGGATTTCTACTTCTCAAACTTGGGAGACGTCCCTTCACTTTAAGACGCGATACACCTCGCACAAAATCACTGAGTATTAACTCGGACAGCCATAGGCATGTCCAAAATTTTCAAACAAAATGAAGAAAATATATATTGTTTTATTTACGGTATTCCTTAATGCAGCTCTTTTTTCTTGCGATCCGGAAACAGTAGCGGAAGAAGATATTGAATTACAGGCCTGTTGCAGCGATGGCAGAGATATTCCACCTCCTCCACCTCCTCCAGGGAATTAATACTTAATTTATTTTTACATTAGAGGAATGAAACATCTTAAAATTTCATTCCTCTTTTTTTATACCCTACAACTGATTTTGGTGTTAAGTGCACCAATTAATTCTGTAGCGCAATCTTCCAAAGACAGTATTGATATCTATTACCAATACATTGTGGCACCGCAGCAACCAGAAAATCTAACTGGAGGACTTAATTTCTACCTTATAAAAAAACAAGGTGATTTAATTAAAAAAGACACCCTTAACGCCATTTATGATTTGCGATTATTGGCCATGGGTGAATTTAAACTCGGGGATTATTACGAAAGTGAGAACTACATTGTTGAGGCTCTGGCGCTTATCAACTCCATGTCATCTAAGGATAACTTAGTTGATAACAAAGTGGGGCTTTACAATCAATTAGGAAGAGTATATAGAGCCTCAAATAATTCTACTCTTGCCATAAACTCATATAATGAAGCTTTGGCACTTGCACAAAAAACCAAAGACAGCATCATTATTCTTAATAATAAGGCTAATGTTTACAAAGACGAACTAGATTTTGATAGTGCGAAAGATATCTATTCACTACTCTACCAAAAGAGTATTGAAACACAGGATAGTTTACAAATTGCAATGGTGCTTAATAATTTAGGATACGTACAAGTAAAAATTGGGTCGTCAGATGCCTTACAAAACCTGACTATTGCACTTAAAATAAATGAGAATAGTAATGAGTTGGGCGGCCAACATTCAAGCAATAGCTATTTGGCGGAATACTACTTGGATAGAAAAGACACCGCACAAGCAAGAGCCTATTCTCATAAGGCATTGGAATTAGCCAAGACAATAAATAGCAGCGCTCTTAAATTGGATGCGCTTTCATTTCTTATGCGATTAAACGAAGACCCTATCATTACCGAGTATAAACGGTTGGCAGATAGTATCTCCCATGCCAAGCAACTTGCCGAAAACAAAAACGCCTACTTAAAATATAACGTAGCTGAGGAACAAAAGAAAACCCAAGCAAGCACATTGATGCAAGAGATAGAATCTCGTAAACGCTTAACCTATCAATTCTTGGCTTTGTTCATACTATTGGTATTAATAAGCTCCTATTTTTTCTATAGATACCAATATAGAAAAGCAAAAATTGAGGAAGTCTACAAAACAGAGACTAGGATTTCAAAACAGGTACATGATGAAGTGGCCAATGATATTTATAAAGTTCTGGCTTCCCTTGAAAATAATCCAGGGATAAAAACGGAAGTGCTGGATGAAATGGAAAAAATTTATTCAAAAACGAGGAATATTTCTCGGGAAAATAGTGCCATCGATTTTGATGAGGATTTTGGCGTACAGCTAAATGATTTATTGTTAGGCTATAAAAATCAACAGGTAACCGTTGTGACCCGCAATCTGTCAAAAATGAATTGGGAAGGCATATCAGACATTAAGAAAACCGTTGTTTACCGAGTTTTACAAGAGCTCATGACCAATATGCGCAAACATAGCAAGGCTTCTTCCGTTGCCCTTATTTTCTCAAGGGAAGGGTCCAAAATCCAAATTAAATACCGTGATAATGGTGTAGGATGTGAACTTTTTAAAAAAAATGGGCTCCAAAATACGGAAACCCGTATCGCAACAGTCAATGGAACCATTAGTTTTGAATCAAAGAAAAATGACGGTTTTAAGGCAACAATAATAGTATAATTCATGTTCAAAAAGGTTTTGATTGCAGAAGATATGGAAGACATCAATAAAGGGGTACATACCCTTTTGACCGAATTAGGGATAGCCCATATTCAACAAGTACAATATTGTGATGATGCTTATTTAAAGATTAAAAGAGGCGTATTGGACAATGACCCCTTTGAATTGCTCATTACAGACCTCTCCTTTAAAGCGGACTACCGCTCCCAAACATATCCTTCGGGTGAGGCCTTGGTCGAAAAAATTAAAAGTGAGTTTCCAAAATTGAAAATTATCGTCTATTCGGTTGAAGATCGATTACAACCCGTACGAAACCTTTTTAACAAACATCATATACATGGCTATGTCTGCAAAAGTAGGTCAGGATTAAAAAATCTTACCAAGGCTATTCAGGCAGCATTCGAAAATACCACTTTCCTTTCCCCAGAGGTATCCAATGCATTTAATTCTTATAATGATTTAGAAATTGATGATTATGATATTTCACTTTTAGACCATCTTAGTAATGGATTGTCACAGGAAGAAATAAGTGATTTGTATAAAGAGCAACATATTTCTCC
>JBLIEO010000118.1:0-3731 GCA_047633095.1 Maribacter sp. | reverse complement strand
ACTAAGCTTTTAGAGCCTGATGTATATTCTGTAAAACCAAGTTCTGTAGAAAGGCCATTGAGCTTTTCTAATAAATACATTCCGGAGCCGTCATTCACCTTCCCACCCATTCCCAATTGCGGAATAGGATTTCCCGTCATTTGTATGGATATAAATATCGCGGGTACCATAAAAGCAAATATCAATACACAATACTGGGCTACTTGGGTATAGGTAATGCCTTTCATACCTCCTAAAACCGCATAAAACAACACGATAACCATTCCGATAATAACTCCAGTATTAATATCTACTTCCAAGAATCTAGAGAAAACAACACCCACACCACGCATTTGTCCCGCCACATAAGTAAACGAGACTAATAACGCACAAAAAACAGCTACCATTCTTGCGGAATTGGAATAATAGCGATCCCCGATAAAATCGGGCACAGTAAATTTCCCAAACTTTCGTAAATATGGAGCAAGGAGCAGAGCCAATAGCACATACCCACCGGTCCATCCCATTAAATAAACAGAACCGTCATATCCTGCAAAGGAAATGATACCTGCCATGGAAATAAAGGAGGCGGCAGACATCCAATCTGCTGCCGTAGCCATGGCATTCGCTAAAGGGGAAACGCCACCACCAGCAACATAGAATTCTTTGGTAGAACCTGCACGGGACCAAATAGCGATTCCGATATAAAGACTAAATGTCAAAGCAACAAGGACATAAGTCCAAATCTGAACATCATTCATAGTATTGGTTTTAATGGTTGGTTGTTATTCGTCGTAGCCGTATTTTTTATCCAATTTGTTCATTAATCGGACATAGACAAAAATTAAGATGACAAATACATATATGCTTCCCTGTTGTGCGAACCAAAAGCCAAGTTTAAAACCTCCTAAACTAATAGTATTCAAGGCATCTTTAAACAGGATTCCCGCACCATAGGAGATCAAGAACCAAATAGCTAGTAGAATAAATAGATACCTGACGTTCTCTTTCCAGTAGGCCGAAGCCTTTTTTTGTTTTTCTGACATTTGGTTATTGGTTATTGGTTTGTGAAAAATCCAAAAATACTCTTAAAATTACGATTGTAAAAGCTATTCTAATATTTACATTGTTATGAGGAAAGAAGTTCTTGTCAACTAAGGCTTTACTAAAAAGAAGGAATCACATCTTTTCTTAGTCATAAGACTAATTCTTTTATTTGAACCTAGAGATTATGGATCATTACCATTAATTAATTTTTTGGCAGCTACCCAAAATCTTTTGGATGTAGGGTTTGGAACAACGAGCATATCTGGAATATCTATTAACGGATTCACCATAAACTCAAGATATTTAAATTGATTATTAGCTATAATGATATTCTGATATCCCATGCTCCAGTTATCAAACTCCCGTGAATAAATATAGCCACTTGATAGAAGTGTCACATCTGTATGGCGAACGTCCTTCTCAATCCGACTGTACAATTCTAATACAATGTTTTTATTGCCTTCTAAATACTGTATAAATAAGCCTTTATGATACACCAAGCACCCTGTAATCTCGTTATCAATATTAAACCGTCTTGCGCGTTTTAATATGTCTTCTACGTCTGGTTGCTTTGTAGTTGGGCTCGCTAAAGACCTGTAGACAATGTTAAACATATACGTAACTCTTTAAGTAAATATACCAATATAACAGTGCCTTCTTAGTGAATAAAGCAAATCATTAGTGCGTTTAAATAATTAACGGCAAGGTTTAATCATATGAAGCAATATTTTTGAACTTCCTGAATTTTGTTAAGCCATTCGTATCGAAAATTATGTACAAGGCGATTAACTAGCCAACCATGTATTGCAGTAATCAGTTCATAGACTATTTCCCTTTTATAAGATAAGAATAAGGAGCTTATCCTCTCTATTCTTATCTTATATTCAAGATTGTTGCTTCAACGCTATTTGTTTTCTTTACAGAAAATTACGTTTATTCTGTTGCTAAGATGAGGTTTTTTACTGTTTTGGAGCGCTTACTTGTCGGACTTGGACTCCATTGTTCTGGTAGGGGCTTTCATATAAATCCCCAGCATATTAGAAAGTTCCATTACCTTTTCCGGATTTTGGTCATACAGGTTTTCCCGCTCCCCAATATCTTCAGAAAGGTGATATAGTTGCCCTACGTGCTCGTTTCGGGGTAGGATATCAGGAAATTTACCTAGGATTCCATTGGTAAAGCCTCCAGGACCTTTTCCGTTTATATATTTCCAATTACCATGTATAATACTTAACAATCCGCCGTTACTATGTATGACCGGTGTCCTTTCATTTTCTTTTTCTCCTTTTAACCGTTTGTAAAAACTAACGCTATCTCCGCCCGCATCTATTGGCAGCGGTTTTTCCAGCACATCAGCCATCGTAGCGAAGATATCTGTAAAACAGAGTAATCCAGCATTTTTGGTGCCCGGAACAACATGGCTGGGCCAGCGAACTATAAAAGGCATTCGGTGGCCTCCTTCCAAGACATCGCCCTTCATACCACTGAGCGAACCGACACTATTATGACCATATGTGATTACATTGTTAGGAAACCAAACAGGGCCGTTATCACTGGCAAAAATGACTATCGTATCTTCACTGAGTCCCAATTCATCCAGCTTATTCATAACCGTGCCCACATAGTGATCTACCTGCATTACAAAATCACCGTACATACCAACTTCACTCTTTCCTTTAAAGTCTTCCTCCGGTAACCATGGGGTGTGAGGAGCGGTCATTGCAAAATACATAAAGAAAGGATTGTTGTCCTCTTTGCGTTCGTAATCCTCCAGGTAATTATTAACTTTCTCTGTAAGGGTAGCTAAAACTGTTTCGTGCTTAAAATTTGGAGGCATCTTCCCACCTCTCCAAAAGGCACCTTGAATTGGGCTCCAATCCTCGCTGTAACTATCAGTAATACTATCTGATGGAAAGGTTACAACCTGGTCATTTTCAATATAATAATACGGAGGAATATCAAGGGAGGCAGGTATACCGAAATAATAATCAAAGCCCTTGTCAGTTGGTCCACCATCAAGACGTGCACCTTGTAATGGATTTTTCTCATCTAGAAACCCTTGGTGCCATTTGCCCACACAAGCCGTTTGATAATCGTTTTGCTGAAAGAATTTACCAATCGTAAGCCTATCGGGTGAAATTACAGATTCTTCATACTTACGTTGGTTTCTAAAAGGAAATTGACCAGTCAACAGCCCATAACGTGAAGGAACACACCAAGTACCTGCTGCATGAGCATTTGTAAACTTCATCCCGTTTTCGGCAATTGCATCTATATTCGGAGTCAAAATCTTGGATAAGGGATTAAAGCTAGAAAGATCTCCGTAGCCCAAGTCGTCTGCTAGGATAATTAGAACATTAGGTCTTTTTTTTAGTTCATCTTCAGACTTTTTTTCGGAACAAGACCAAAAACAGGTGGTGACTGCATATGCTATAAAGAGTACTCGAACTGTGTTTTTCATTATCCTTGTATTTTATGCTTCTAAGACCTTGATGTACCGAATATAGTCTATTTATAAGGAATACTAACGCATAAAAAACTACCCCGTATTTTTGGAGCGATTAAGATATGGATAACAATACCTCCTTGTTTGTTTTTTAGGTTAAAAGACTCTTGTTAAAAAGCTGATATTTCTCTTTTTCTTGATTTTAGTGGTTTCAAGATTGGTACACTTTCCTCTATTATTCTTCTACTTGATTATTAAT
>JBLIEO010000117.1:0-3785 GCA_047633095.1 Maribacter sp. | reverse complement strand
TAGAAACATCTTTTTTAATTTCATTTTTTATGTCTACAGAAACCTTTAAGTCCAAAGCAATGGGCTTAAAGCCTTTTTCCCTAGACATCGCTTTAAAATTTTGACCTTTCATAGTCGATGCTTCCATCATTTTTTGAGCACTTGCGCCACTTATCCAAGATTCTACATTTAGAAGTGGTAAATCACTTTCAATAGTCAATCTGGCACCAGTCCAACCAGATTCAATTACGTTCCAACCATAAGAGGCTGGCTCTGTATCATGGATTATAATAAGGCCCTCTGCACCTTGTCGTGCCGCTTCCTCGTATTTATAGGTCCAACGGCCATAATAGGTCATTTCATTCCCTTTAAACAACGTGGAGTCGCCAGATTTAAAGCCTGGATCATTGATTAAAACGACCGCTGTTTTCCCTTTCCAGTCAATGCCTTTATAATCGTTCCAACCATATTCTGGTGCAACAATGCCATAGCCTGCAAAAACAAGTTCGGAATTCTCTAAACCAACATTTGTTACTGGTTTATTTGTAGTGGCTACAAAATCCATTAGGTAGTCCAAATTGAAGCTGCCTTGAGTTCCCGAAATAACCATATACTCAGATGGGGCTCCCGTAATTTCTACCATGGGTACATCTTGAAAATAGCTATCTCCGTTTCCAGGTAAAAGGCCTAGCTTTTCAAATTCATCTTTTAAATAGTTTACGGTAATAACTTCACCTGCTGTGAATGGTTTTCTACCTAGAAAATCATCTGAAGCTAAACGCTCCATATGTTTACCGATAGTAGTTTGGTCTACTTGAATCAACTCGGTAGCGTCTTTTTTGTCATCGGCACAACTAATACAAAGGATGATGATTAATACCTTTAAATAATTCTTCATAGTTGGTTTTTTAGTTGGATTGTTGCCGGCAAGCGTATATCAACTCCTATTAATGATATATATGCTACTTGACCAAAGATCGTTAAAATTAATAATAATTCAAATTTATAGAGTACCAGCTAATTTCTATATTTCCTATACCTATCAACCAACTAGCCTTAGGTCTCATTTTATATCCCAAAAAGTGCCTTCTTTTTTTATTTGTGCTTCAAATAGTTCAATATCAGTTCGAAGTTCTGAAACTTTTCCTGGGTATTTTTTTGATACATCAATTCGCTCTCCTAAATCTTTTTCGACTTGAAATAATAAAGGTGTTTCTCTAGACGCAGTAAAGCCGTAATCATTTTTAGTTTGAGAACCGATGCGAACATGTAACTTCCATTTATCTTTTCGAATTGCTGAAGGCTGGTTGTCAGAATAAGAATAGAAAAATTTAAATTTATCGAGTTTGTTTTTATAGGTTTCAGGCATTAATATTGGGCGAATATCCCTTCCATCAATAGTACTCTCTTTTGGTAATGCTATACCCGCTATTTCGAAAATTGTCGGCAATATATCTAAGGTACTAATAGGCGTTTGTTCATTTCGGTTTCCTTTAATTTTTGCAGGCCAACTAATAATTCCAGGCACTCGATGTCCTCCTTCCCAAGTAGAACCTTTACCGTCTTTAAATGGAGTGGCATAACCAACTTGCAATCGCGTATCCCCATACCTAGTATCAGACTGATTATTAAACTTAACCCATGGCCCGTTGTCTGAAGCAAAAATCACAATTGTATTTTCTTTTAAGCCAGTATCTTCTAAAGTTTGCATAATAGCACCGATAGAAGCATCCAATTCTTCTATTACATCTCCAAGAACCCCATTAAGTGATGTGCCTTTAAATTTATCACTAGCAAAAAGGCCTAGATGTGGCATGTTATAAGCAACGTATGCAAAGAATGGATTCTTTTGGTTTTCTTTGATAAAGCCCATAGTCGCTTTTGTACATATACCCGTTAACGCTTCTGAAATTTTTACATTATCAGGTAAGTCTTTTACAATTAGTTCATAACCAGGAATTGGGTTTTTACCTTGAGGATTGCTTTTTATAAGCATAGAGGTACCGTAGTCGTGGGAAACATTTGTTCCAATCCATTCATCAAATCCATGTGCAAGAGGCAGTGTTTCTTGAGAAAATTGATTGTTTTTGTTGGGTGAGCCCAGATGCCATTTCCCAAATATCCCAGTTTTATAGCCTACAGATTTTAAGCCTTCAGCTAGGGTTACTTCTTTTTTATGGAGATGTTTCTTTGCATTAGGACCAATTACCCAAGAGCCTAATCCCGAGCGTCCAGGATAACGTCCTGTAATTAGGGAATAGCGCGACGCAGAACATGCAGGGGAGGTAACATAGAACTGTGTAAAATTAACCCCACTCTCTTTTAGTTTTGTGATATTCGGCGTTTTTATGGTAGGGTTCCCGTTGTGTGCAAAATCGCCATACCCGCTATCATCAAGATAAAACAATATCACATTGGGCTTTGTATCCTCTTTCTGTTCAGTATTGTTACATGCCCCTCCTACAAATAGAAGAATAACACTGAAAATTTTTAAATAATTTAATTTCATAATGGGTATTGAAGATGGTTAAAATTTAGGATGGGTGAAATTTAGAAGTAGTATTAGTTAATTTTGATAATTCGGTGTAATTAGTTGTGATGGCTTACTTGACCGTAACTTCATCAGCAAATAGCCAGGCATCTCCTGATCTAATATGCCATTCTGGTAATTGACCTCTATTTTTTGCTAAAATTCTAATAAAGGAAACATTTTGTTTTTCAAATTTAGCTTCTATTCTTTTTATAATGGGATCTCTGCCCATTATTGTTTCCAATTGTTTCGTGAATACAGTTGTATAGTCGGTTCCATTTTCTGAAATGGCGATCATAACCTCGGTGGGTAACATCACAGATGTGGCGCTAATATGCTGAAAAAAGTTTAAACCAATATAGGATACCCAATTGGCTTCATTTAAATCAATAGTTACTTCGAAATCTTTTTGAGGAAGTCCCTGCCAATTAGGGTCGTCGCCCCGTGAGCTGGCAAATCCATTGTCGAATAAGGCGAAATCGCCACCACCGCTATAGCTCTCGTTATAGGGATTGGTATAGGCAATGGTATAGGTATCGCTAGAACCTGTAGAAAAGGTTTTTTTTAACGGAAACCCTATAGACTTCCCATTTCTAAAAGTCTGCGCACGTACATCAATAGGTGCTGTGTAGCGAATGGGTTCCCCATACACCGCTGAACTTAGGGTTGGGGCAGTGCCATCCAAGGTGTATCTAATGTCATGTATACCCAGCTCGTTTTGTAATTCGAGTATGAATTCTTTATTAACTTTGTCATAGCTCACCTCATAATCGGGGGACAAGGAACTCTCGGCAAAAGTATAGTCTAATGCCGTTAACCTATCAAAATGGATAGCTATTTTTTTAATGAATTGCTGTTCGTTTTTCTGATCAGGATTTGTCCACAATGCTTCAGATAAGGCCGATAATCTTGGCAACATCATATATTGAATATGACTGAGTGACTTAACCTGCTCGGTCCAAAGGTTTGCCTGCCCACCTAAGATGTGATGTCTTTTATCGGCTTCAATATCCCCTGGAACAGGATTAAAATTATAAACTTTAAGGAGGTTGTTATAACCGCCCCAAGATGGTGGCTCAAATTCACTTTTACCTTGGTTATGGTCAAAATATAAGGGAGAACCTGGCGACATCACGACATCGTGACCGGCGTTTGCAGCTTCGATTCCACCATCAAAACCCCGCCAAGACATGACGGTTGCCCTATGCCGTAAACCACCTTCCAGAATTTCATCCCAACCGACCAGTTTTTTCCCTTGGGCATGCACAAATTTTTC
>JBLIEO010000116.1:0-3865 GCA_047633095.1 Maribacter sp. | reverse complement strand
ACGAATAATAGCAAAACACACCTTACCAGGAAGGCCGGTTTGGGACCAACATAACTGAAATTTTAAAGCATACTACAACAAGTTTGATTATCTTTAAAATCATTAAAATAAATACCACCCTAAACAAGAATACCCATGAAAAAAACAATTCTTACCTCTTTGCTTTTAATTTTTTGTTGTTCACTTTTTGCCCAAAAAATAAGCACAAATAAAAAAGCACTTATAGCGTCGGTAGAAAAACATAAAAATGAGCTTATAAAGATTAGTGATTCTATTTGGGCTTTGGCAGAAACTGCTTTCAATGAGACTGGCTCTGCGGAGCTATTAGCAAACTATGCAGAGAAAAATGGAATGACGGTAACCCGAGGTGTTGCAGACATACCAACGGCGTTTACCGCAACCTATGGTTCTGGTTCTCCAGTGATAAGTATTCTTGGTGAGTTTGATGCCCTTCCGGGTATTTCTCAAAAAGCTTCGCCCATAAAGGAAGCACTAAACCCAGGAGCTGCAGGTCATGGATGTGGACACAATCTCTTTGGTACCGCAAGCCTTGGCTCCGCAATAGCCATAAAGGAGCTTATGGATGCCGGAAAGATTAAGGGAACCGTTAAGTTTCTAGGCACTCCAGCCGAAGAAAAGTACTTTGCTAAAGTATGGATGGTGAAAGCCGGACTTTGGGATAATGTTGATGTAAACGTAAGTTGGCATCCAGGATCAAATACAGAAGCCGATGTACAAAGTGGACTTTCGCTGATAGATTTCATCGTTGAATTTAATGGGCAAGCGGCGCATGCCTCTATGGACCCATGGAATGGTCGTAGTGCGTCGGATGCCTTAGAATTATATACTACAGGCATCAATTACTATAGAGAGCATATTTTACCTACTTCCAGAATACATTATCATATACAGGATGGCGGTCAAGTAGTAAATGTCGTTCCCGATTATGCAAAGTTATGGGTTCGTGTTCGTGACCCAAGACGAAAAATAATGTTACCTACTTACGAGCGTGTAAAGGAAATGGCTGAAGGAGCCGCCATTATGGCCGATGTAGACTATAAGATATCTTTAGTTTCTGGAATTTATGAAACGCTAATAAACCGAACTGGTGGCGCCATAATGCAGAAAAACCTAGAACTTTTAGGAGCAATAGAATACACCGAGGAGGAAACTGTATTCGGGAAGGCGATTCAAAAAGCGACGGGCAAACCAGAAGTTGGTATGGATAGCTCAATTCGTCCATTAAGGGAAACAGATAAAAATGCTGGCGGGGGTTCAACAGATGTTGGTGATGTGAGCTGGAACGTTCCCAATATTAACTTAAGCGCTACAGTAGCTCCTAAAGATACGCCATGGCATTCTTGGGCAGTAGTAGCCTGCGGTGGCATGTCTATTGGTCATAAAGGTATGGTATATGCTTCCAAAGCTATGGCGATGACGATGGTCGATTTATTTGAAAATCCAAAAATGGTGCAAGAAATAAAAGAAGAGTTCAAAACAAGAAAAGGAGATGAGGTGTATGAGCCTATGATAGAAGGTCCACCACCACTTAACGGAAATTAATATCAAAATTAAAAATTGCTATGTTCGGATTATTTAAAAAGAAATCAGAAAAAGAAAAGTTAGAGGAGAAGTACAAAAAGCTAATGAAAGCGGCTTTTGATTTATCTAAATCCAATCGCTCTGCCAGTGATGGTAAATATAAAGATGCAGATGATGTACAAAAACAGATAGACGCCTTGGATAACAATTAGACTAAAAACTACGTGTAGCGCTATGAAAAATTTGTGTTCGATTATTTTGGTTTGTTTCTTTTCCGTAATAATGCATGGACAGTCCTTCGATTTTAAAATTGACCACTTTGCCATCGTAGTAAACGATGTGGATAAGAGTGCTGATTTTTATGGGACTATCTTGCAGCTTACGGAAACGCCGCATCCTGATAAAAAACCAGGATTTCGTTGGTTTGTTGTTAATGGTAGCTCTCAAATACATCTTATTCAAAAAGAATTTGCCCGGTTTGAAAAGAACAAGTCCATGCATCTATGTCTGGCTACTCAAGACTTGGATGGTGTTATTGCCCATCTAGAAGAAAATAGTATCCCGTACTCCGATTGGCCCGGAAAAGCAAATGCCGTAACCTTGAGAACCGATGGAGTGCGACAAATTTACCTGCAAGATCCAGACGGCTATTGGATAGAAATTAATACCGCAGCACACGAATGAACAACCCTATTAAAGAAGTTTTCAAATTAGGTTTTCCATGGCAAACGGAAGATCCCTTTTTATTTTGTGTATACCACTTGGATCAGTATCCAAAAGGGAAGAAAGATATGTCACCAGATGCCTCTTTAGAAGGGCGAAATTTAGGTAACGACTTTACGGTAAAAGATGGTTGGCGCATGTACCACGGACAAACGATTCCGGGTTTTCCAGCACATCCACATCGCGGTTTTGAAACGATCACCATAGTAAACAAAGGGTTTTGCGATCATTCCGATTCCCTTGGTGCTGCCGGACGTTTTGGCGAAGGGGATGTACAATGGATGACCGCAGGCAAAGGTGTACAACACTGCGAAATGTTCCCTTTAGTGCATACCGAGAAAGAAAACCCTTTAGAACTTTTTCAGATATGGTTGAACTTGCCCAAATTAAATAAATTCGTAGACCCCCATTTTAAAATGCTTTGGCATGAAGACATTCCGGTTATAAAAACCGATAATGCGAGTGTAAAAATTATTGCGGGACATTATGGCACAGAAAAAGCTCCTGAACCAGCTCCTGATTCTTGGGCAGCCCATGCAGACAATCATGTGGCTATTTGGAACATTCATATTGATTCTAATGGTACGTTTTCCCTACCAAAAACAGCTACAGGAGTTACTAGAACCTTATACTTTTATGAAGGTGACACCATAGCGGTTGCTGAGACCACCGTTTTCCCAAATCATGGGATAAGATTAGATGCCACGCAAGAAGTTACCATTACTGCTGGAAATTCCCCGTCACATCTTCTTATGCTACAGGGAAAACCTATTGATGAGCCAGTGGTTAAATACGGTCCGTTTGTAATGAACACGGAAGCCGAAATACAAGCCGCGATGCAAGAATATAAATTGACTCAATTTGGTGGTTGGCCTTGGCGTTATCCAGATCATGTGCATGACAAGGACAAGGGAAGGTTTGCCAAATACCCTAATGGAACACTCGTAGAGAAAATATGAAAATTACACTAAAACTAGCGGCAATATATAATATTATATGGGGTGCTTGGGTTGTTCTTTTCCCTAATCAGTTCTTTGAATTGGTAGGTATGGAGCCCCTAAACCATCCTATGGTTTGGCAAGGGATGGGTATGGTTATTGGTGTTTACGGTATTGGTTATTGGTGGGCTTCCTACGACCCTATGCGCCATTGGCCTATAGTAGCTGTCGGTTTTCTTGGTAAAATTTTCGGACCGCTTGGTTTTCTCTTTAACTACCTGCAGGATATAGTTCCTTTTGAATTTATCTACACACTCATTACTAACGATTTTATCTGGTGGATTCCGTTCTTCCTTATCCTAAAAAAGGTGCACGTTGAACATACATGGAAATTAACTTAACTAAGAACCGGTTCACCACATTACTGGCAGCATTCTATGGTATTGCTGGCCTATACCACTTTATAAACCCTGTGTTTTATCTGGGTCTAATACCAGATTATATTCCAAAACCAATTTTTATCAATTATGTTGTTGGACTTGTAGAACTGTTGCTTGGAATTTTAATTTTAATACCGAAATATAGAAAAACAGCGTGTTATGGTATTATGGTGTTACTGATACTTCTCGTCCCATCTCACGTATACTTTATTCAAATAGGCT
>JBLIEO010000115.1:0-3869 GCA_047633095.1 Maribacter sp. | reverse complement strand
TTTTTCTAAAAGAAGCGCATCCTGTTTCAGTTTTTCTGCTTCAACTTCTTCTTTTGCCCTAACCGTATACGTACCAAATTTATAAATAGACTGTGGCGTAAGACCCAAATGCCCCATAACTGGTATACCCGCAGCTAAAATCCGCTTTACAGATTCCTTTATCTCCGCGCCGCCTTCTACTTTTACAGCATGTGCACCACTTTCCTTCATAATCCGTATGGCAGACCTAAGCGCTTCTTTGGGGTCACTTTGGTAACTTCCAAACGGGAGATCTACTACCACCAAAGCACGATCAATCGCTCTAATAACAGAGGATGCGTGATAAATCATTTGATCTAAGGTAATGGGTAAGGTGGTCTCATGACCTGCCATAACGTTACTAGCGGAATCGCCTACCAAAATAACATCCACATTAGCGGCATCCACAATTTTAGCCATGGAATAGTCATAAGCCGTTAACATAGATATCTTTTCGCCGTTTCGCTTCATGTCCACCAAGGACTTTACGGTGACTCTTTTGTACTCTTTTTTTGCTATGGACATGTATTTGAATTTATTCGGACCTAAAAATAAGGAGTTTTGATGACAATGAGGTGCAGTTAAGGCAATGGCTTTATTTACTTTTTGTTCAATGGATTATTCTTACTTTTAATTTTCAAATATAATGATGCCATACGATGAAGTACCTAATAACAATACTCTTCTTTTCTTTTAGTTCCGTAGGGTCGGCGCAAACCCCAGAAGAAATAGTAAAAAATACGGTAGATTCCTTCTTTGAAGCCTTTCATGCCCGTGATAGCAAAGGCATGAATATATTAATTCATGCAGATGCCCGTTTGCAGCGTACCGCTCCAAATGCCGCGGGAATACAGTCGCTAAGAGTTCAAAATTTTCAAGAGTTGGTTGCCGGTATCGTTTCCATATCAGATTCCACCGTATTTAAAGAAAAGCTTTTAAGTTATGCGATACAGGTAGATGGCCCTTTAGCCCACGTCTGGACACCCTATGAATTTTGGTTGGATGCCAAACTACATCATTCCGGAGCTAACTCTATTCAACTTTTTTTGGATGATGGGACTTGGAAAATTATTTACTTGGTAGATTCTCGAACGGCAGAAGGGGTAAAAGAATAAGCAGCAGTAAACATTTAGAACAGGTAAGGAGATTCCGTTATTTTAACCTACTAAGAACAAGGACTTGCACTTTTTTGGCCCTTTAATTACTTCCGCTTCGTTCTGGTTTTTGCTATCTTCACATCCCAAAATGATGCAGCAAAGTGTTCCCATACCAAATGTTATTTTAATAGAGATTTCATTTCCCTAGGACACGAGAAACACTAAAACCTACCACTAAAAGTAAATCAAGTACAGATAGCGTTGCAAGCACTGCGCAAAAAGACGATAGATAAAACGTGAACAAGCTGTTGTGGTTTCACAAAACACCATTTAAATTAGCATTTTAATAGCTAAAATTTACAACATGGAATTATTAGGAATTGGATCACGAATACATCACTTAAGACATGGCAAAGGCGTTATAACAAATGTGTCTTCCAAGCAGTATTGGGTGACTTTTATAGAAAAAGGCATGGAAACTATAGGCATAGCCGATGATTTTGAGGTTATTGAACGCTTGGAAGGCGAAGTAGACACCGTAAGCTTTTTTGATGTAGAAAGTTCCTTAGTTAAGATATTGGAAAAATGGAGCGATACCCACGAAAAAGTAGCTTTGGCAGACAAATGGCGGGGTGGAAAATTAATTTTGGAGCCTGGTGATGCTACGGCTAACAAAGAGGTTCCTATCGATACCTTCTTTCATAAAATAGTGATGGTACGCGACCGTATCCGTGTTATGGAACAAAAAATAAACAGCAGTAAAAACTTGGACGACCAAGAGAAGATAGACCTACAACAATATATTACCCGTATTTATGGGAGCTTAACATCCTTCAATGTTTTATTTAAAAGTAAGAACGATTATTTTGTGGGAGAACGAACTTGAGGAAAGAAAAGGAAATTCTGATATTCTAGTACTAAGGAAAAAGTTAATGAGGACTTATGTTCGAACAAATACTTTTTGAAATAACAGCAAAAACTAAAACTATGGCCACATTGCTCAATAATTTAATGGCGCTAAGCATCATTTTGATCATGAGTGGTTGTAGTAATGATGATGCACTAAAAAGGAACGAAGATGTTGACAATACGGCTCCAACTGCTTCTAGTATTCGTATTTCAGGAAATTTAGAATATGGTGAAGGGCTAACTGTATCATTCAGCTATACAGATGATGAAAATGACACCGAAGGAAATTCCAAAACGCAATGGTACCGAACTGAGGATGCTAACGGAACCAATAAAATAAAAATAGATGGCGGAACTAGTACCATATATACAGTAAAAGTTGCGGATATTGGAAGATATCTATCCGTAGAAATAACGCCTATTGCAACAACTGGAACTGCACAAGGAGCTGCAGTCACCAGCCCATATACTGCAGAAATAACCGCAGACATACGCACCTCATACACTGCAAAAAACTACAACAAAGTAGTTGCTGGTTTTTATCCTTCTTGGAAATCGTCATTACTACCGATTACCGCTATTAATTGGGACGATTTAACCCACGTGATTTATTCGTTTGCGATACCTGAGAATGATGGAGGCTTAAATGTTGACGACCTTTCTAATATGTCAGATTTTGTTTCTACGGCCCATGCTAATGGCGTTGAAGCCTTTTTCTCTATTGGTGGTGCTATTGGTTCAGAGGGGTTTATAGCCTTGTCTGCAAACCAAACGCTTAGGAATAGATTTGTTGAACAGGTTGAAACCTATGCTTACATAAACAATTATGATGGGGTTGATATAGACTGGGAAGGCTGGGGTAGCTTAGGAACTTTTGACGCTGATGAGAGCCAAGGTCTACGAAATCTACTAAACGATTTAAAAAATGCGCTAACGAGACATGATATTAAAATAAGTATGGATGTATTTCCAACAGATTGGGGAGGAAAACATTACACTACAGAAATGTTTGAACATGTAGATTGGGTTCATATCATGGCTTATGATTTTGAAGGAGGTTGGTCCGCTGCGCCAGCACATCACGCTTCACTTGCAAACGCAAATCAAGCGTTAAATTACTGGGGCAATACTAGAGGACTTTCTAAAAACAAAATGGTGTTAGGTGTAGCATTTTATGGGAAGAATTTTTCTGAACCTTCCAATATCAATGGAAACACCGTATTTAATGTCGCGTATAGAGATATTTTAGCTAGTAATCCTAACGCGCATCTAAATGATCAAGATGGGAACATATATTACACAGGGATGCAAACCATAAAAGACAAAGCAACCCTAATAGCCAATGATAGTGACTACCTTGGAGCTATGATTTGGGAGATAGCGCATGATACTCCAGATGAGAGTAAGAGTTTGCTAAGGGCATTGAATACCATCTTAAATCCTTGAGGCTTAAAAATTCACTATAGGAATTAGAGTTTAGCAGCTGGTTTCTAAAAAAATAGTCGCTATATACAGGTAACTGTATTTTTTTTGAACTAAAAAACAGGATTAATCTGAACTTGGTTTAACAATGAAACTCAAGTTTTTGTTTCCTTTTTTTATGGAACAAAATGAAGGAATCTTCAAACACATAAAGTTGCTAGTTCGCAGTATTGGAGTCATCCTAAGCCTATTTTTTGGATTATTACTTTTAATCACAAGAAAACAATAACCAAAAGCGAACATTTTTTTATCAATTTACCTACTTGCCTTTAGCCTACGAATCGGCAAGTCATTGTTCTTTAATTATTTCCCTATAGACCCCGTGATTCGGAATGTTTTCTAGGGGTATTGTTGGCCATAGGT
>JBLIEO010000114.1:0-4037 GCA_047633095.1 Maribacter sp. | reverse complement strand
CAGTGGTTTGGCGCCTCAAGGTCTTCATGGTCATTTACGGATATTGAGCCAAGGTTTACCAACCCAAATAAATGTCCAAACTCATGGTTTAAGGTCGCAGATTCCACATCTGCAACTGATATTGATGAATTTTGAGAGGCTAATCTTCTAATGGTATTTTCATAGATAATCATTGAGGTGTTTCTATACACTGCCCCCACCGTCACTAGGCCTTCGGACGTATCATCTCCCTCTGAAGGAGCATCTGCAAAATAGATATAAATAGCCAACGTTTTTCCATCGTTATAGGCAGTTCTGTTCTCTATTTCTAAATCTGAAATTTCTTCAAGGGTCAAGTCCTCCTCATCGGGGGACTCCAATTCTAAATACTGTACGGCTATGTCCTGTTTAAATGTATACTGTCTAAGGAAATCGGTAAATTGTGTGATGGTTTGTTCTCTTGGTCTAAAATCAGAAACATGGGCAATTTCGATTAGTATTTTATCAAAATTGGTATTTGAAAGAATGTCGTTTGCGGAATCTCCTGTCGTTTGTAAGTTTGGTGTTTTATTTATTTCTTTTGGTTGAGGTTGAGGCTCCTCCTTGGAACAGCTATGAGAACCTATCAAAATATACACACAAGATATAAACACCAAAAACCTTTGGAAATTCTTCATACACAATTTTTATAGCATTACAACACAAAAAACGTGCCCACTAATACGTTTTTAAACTTAATCTAGCTAAATAGTCGAAATGGTCCCCTTCAAATAACAGTTCACATGTAAGTCCGTTGAACGTTGCCGCCCTTTGCAAAGTATTAAAATCCAAGTAAAGCCATGGGAATTTATCACTTTTTTGGTTCTTGTATTTCATTGTAAAGCTCACTTCTCCATAATAAGCTACGTCTTCCGGAATCCAATACCCATCATCTTCATCGCCCTCAAACATATAAAGGATATCGCTGGAGTCCAAAAGTATTTGCCCTCTTTCGTTCAAAAGCGACTTTAATTTGTTTAAAAACATGCCTATATGCTTTAATCGACCCGAAATACCAATGCCGTTCATTAGAAGTAGGAGTGTGTCAAACCTACCATGGTCAAAATCGAAGAGCGTACTATGATAAGTATTTTTTATGCCCCGAGATTTGCATACTGTTATGGCGCCTTGAGATTGGTCCATACAAGACACCACGAATCCTTTTTTTTGTAAATATAAACTGTGGCTTCCCGCTCCGCACCCGATATCCAAAGTAGAGCCCTTGCAAAGTTCCAAAGCTTTTTTCTCAATACCTGGCATTTGTTCATAATCCCTAAAAAGGTATGGTAGGGGTAATACATCTTCTTCCTCCAGGGAGGAGCATGTGATGATATCGGTTGTATAGTCTCCGTTGTGGAAATCTAATAGCGCGTTGCCTAGTATATCTTTTTCCAAATTGATGGTTTTGCAATACAAAAATCCCGTTTTTTAGAACGACTTCCCTAGTTTTGAACTGAAACTTTTATGTGATGGAGAAAACAATTGCCGAATTACCTTTAAAGGCCAAGGAAAAGCATACTGAAAACAAGAAGTTTTTTGCCAAGCTAAAAAAGAAGCTGCCCAAGAATCTGGATTATTTGATGCAGGAATTACACGAAGAAGAATTTCAACGCACTGATTGTCTTACCTGTGCCAACTGCTGTAAGACTACTGGACCACTTTTTACCAATGCCGATGTTGAGCGCATCGCCAAACACTTTCGTTTAAAACCTCAAAAATTCATAGACACCTATTTGCATTTGGATGAGGAAAATGATTACGTGCTCCAAGGGGTTCCATGTACATTTTTAGGCACGGATAACTACTGTACCATATATGATGTACGACCCAAAGCATGCCGAGAATTTCCACATACCAACCGAAAAAAGTTTCAGCAAATAAGTAACCTTACCCTTAAAAACGTGGCTATTTGTCCTGCTGCATTTAATATTGTGGAGGAGATGAAGAAAAGAGTTGGCGGAATATAGTAGCATTAAGGGTACAGTAAATACATCCTTTATAGTACCCTGAACTCTAAATTTAACTACCCAATTACTGAAAACTAAAAGCAGTATATTTAAAGCATGGAACAATTGATTACTTATTTCGAAACCATACCGCCTTTACATCGAACCTTGATTTTGGTAGGGGGCATCACATTCTTCTGGATTTTAGAGGGTATTGTGCCTTTATTCAGTGTCAGGTATAAGAAATGGAAGCATGCACTGCCTAATCTGTTTTTTACGTTAACGACGATTATTATTAATTTCCCCTTGGCATTTTTATTATTGAAAACCTCGGATTGGACGGTTGCCAATAATTTCGGAATCATCAACTGGTTACCAGAAATGCCTTTTTTGCTATATGTAGTTTTGGGGGTAATGCTCTTAGATTTGATAGGTGCCTACACTGCACACTTAGTAGAACATAAAGTGAAGCCGCTGTGGATGGTACATTTGGTGCATCATTCCGACCATAATGTGGATACTACAACGGCTAATAGACACCACCCTCTAGAAAGTCTGATTCGTTATATGTTTACGTTACTAGGTGTTTTTCTGGTAGGTGCTCCGGTAGGAATTATCATGCTGTATCAAAGTCTTTCCGTAGTGCTGTCCCAATTTAATCATGCTAATATTAAGTTGCCCACAAAATTGGATGAGGCCATAAGTTGGTTGATCATTTCCCCTGATATGCACAAAGTTCATCACCATTACAAATTACCCTATACAGATTCTAATTATGGGAATATTTTCTCCATTTGGGATCGCATGTTCGGCACGTATATGGCCCTTAATCGTGACAAGATTACCTATGGCGTTGATACCTTCCCCGACAAAAAAGAGAATGCTAGTATTAAGGGACTATTGAAACAACCTTTTAATACCTACAGGAGGCCGACGACCAGTATAGAGGTGGATGTTTAAATCGTATTTTTTATAGTCATGGCAAGGTATAAAGCAATTTCTGTTGCTACTTTTAGATATATCTTACAACACATAACAAATGGATAAAAATAAAAAAGATACATCAAAGCTCGCTTTGATAATAGGTGTCGTAGGAACTGTTGTTGGTATTTTTTTAGTTTTTTTGGAACAATCGTTTATTGGTGTCGCTGGGACTGTTGGACGTGCTGGTGTTGCCGTCAAAGGGCACATAGACCCGAACTAATCAACCGATTAGATTTTAAAGTTGATTACGTTGGGTGTGTTTTATTCATACTTCAAATACTTCCCCCTAATTCCTCTAAACCGTTCCAAATCATCTTGCCAAGTAGCTTTAATTTCTGCTTCGGAAAGTCCGGCTTCTATCTGTTTTTGAAGTATTTCCGTACCGGCGTGTTTTGTAAAACCTGAAGTAAGGAAGAATTTTGACTTGTCAGCAGTGTTTTGGTAGGCATCTATAAGCCACTCTAGCGACATTTTGTTCATTCTTGGTGTGTCCGACAAGTCTTTTCCATAACACGTTTTCCCGTCTTCCTTTGGGAATTTAGAACCAAAGTTGGGTTCTGGAACATACTTGAAATCATATTGTGTGGAATCCATAAAAGAAGCTCCGTAGCGTTGAAACTGAAATTCCGTACCACGGCCAGCATTGGTATTGGTGCCTTCGAAAAGCCCAAGACTGGGGTATAGGGATATGGACGTATCGTTGGGTAGGTTTGGAGAAGGCCTTATAGGTAGGTGATATAACATCTCTCGCGTCCAATTTTCTAGGGGGATTACGGTCAGTTCAGCTTTCTTTTTTCCTTCTAACCATCCTTCTTTGTTAATCATTTGTGCATATTCTCCTATGGTCATCCCGTATATCAATGGTATCTCTGTCATCCCTAAAAACCCAGTATGTTCCGCTTCCATTGTAGGTCCGTCCACATAATGTGCATTGGGATTGGGTCGGTCAAGGACAATGATCGGAATACCTTTTTCGGCACAGGCTTCCATTACCAGTTGCAAAGTAGCGATGTAGGTATAGAAACGTACGCCGACATCCTGAATATCAAAAAGAACTAAATCTATGTCTTCTAATTGTGCTTGCGAGGG
>JBLIEO010000113.1:0-4321 GCA_047633095.1 Maribacter sp. | reverse complement strand
TAACCGTTCTTCTAGACCTTAGAAAAGATGTTACGGGTAAAACGAGAACCGAGCTATTTCGCCTTTATCAAGATTTAGAACTTCATAAAGATGCCTATAAAAAGTTAAATAGCTGGCGCTGGGAATTGGTCTCCAAAGGCATTTATGAGCTAACCCAAATGGAGGTAAAAGATTCCTATAGTTTAATAACCAAGTTCATTAATGACAAAAGGGCTACCATAAGAAAACAAGCAGAAATAGCTACCGTAAGCCTTAAGGAAGAAGGTATCCATTATTTTATGAACCATACCCGTTATAAAATATCGGAGTGGCAACAGTTAACGTTACTGGATGTAGTGCGTAATAAAACAGATTATGAGCCGCCACCATTTAGACTTTGGCTTACCTCTAAAAATAACCACGTCGTACTATTTGCCCTCAGGCTCATTAAATATTACAACCAAAACGATGCAAGTGCTTCCCTTATTCAATTGCTTAGGCACAAGGATAATCATATTAAAAAGGAGGTGATTTTTTGTATCCGAGATTTTAATGTGAAGGATGCCGTTCCAGTGCTAAAAATTATATTTTGGAAATGCACCACGGACGTTAAAATATATATTCTTGAGGCACTCTCACAATTAGGAACCGATGATGATATTAGCTTCCTTGAAGATTTAGTCACTAAAGAATTAGCTTTCACCGTAAAAGGAAAAGCCATAGGTGCATTAAATACAATCCGTCCAGAGGGTGTGCTCCCAACTAAAGATATTGTTCCAACAGCCGACTTTGAAACTGAGGTGCCAGTACCTCTTGTTACTATACCGTCAACTAAGGAAACTGAAATACATACTACAAAACAGGAAAGACAAACGAATTTACAAGATATTCTCGTGTCAGCGGAAACAATATCTGACAGTACAAAAGGAGATACATTACATTCTTTGGAAATAGACCCCAATGAGATTTTATTCTTACCTATCGTTTCAGAAGATAATGCTGAAATAACTCTAAAATTCATAGAGGATGAATCAAAGGAGGTGGATGACCAGCCAAACTTGTTAAGCCTAAAGGTTGATTTTGAAGAAATTTCTCCTTTATCTCCCGCAGAAGAACTGTACTTTAAATTTCTTCCTATCGTTACAGGAGAACCTATTTTAGAAGAAGAAGCAATACAGTTGCATAATGAATCGCCGGTATGGTTTGAAGAACTTATCATGGTTAACGAGAATAAAACCGAACAGAATAACACAGAGGAATGTTTAATTAGTGAAATACTGGTTACGTTCCAGGAGGTAATAGTTCCCACAGTGCCCGAAGTGGAAGATAACATGGTTGTAGACGATGCAGAAATCAAGCTGAATACCTTTACTCAAAAGTCAAAAATTGATTTTTCAGATAAAATACCAGTGGAAGACTTAACGCATATTGCCGTTATCTATGATGTTCTGATTATTGAAAATGCTACACCTTCAAAAAATAACATGTCGGAAATAGATTGGACAAGTGCTTTTGAACTTGAAAATATAGTACATCCACAGGAAGCTATTATAGAAATTAAAAGAGAAAACGAGAGGGAGAAAGAGCAATCGAAAATTCCTAAACCCTTGTTTTATAATGATACTGAAATCAATACCACAGCCTTGTTAGAGAATATCGCCCAACTGGGAGACCACAGGGAAATACCACATTTGAAAATGTTATTACAGCAAGAAGCCAATGCTATGCTGAAAACAAGAATCGAAGAATTAATAGCGACTTTTTCCATTACAGATGATATATCGATATCTTTTGAACCTACAATTTCAACTGAGCGGCAGAGTGTGTTTTATAGTCTTTTTGAAGTAAGTGACACCGAAGCAAAAATCATATTACTCGTTGAAATAGCAGAGGTGGGCGACGAGCAAGAAATACCATTATTGGAAAGCTTAGTTTTAGATGACGATGTACACTTAAAAAAAACAGCAAAAAAAGCGTTAAAAAGGCTAACGTCACGGCTTATGGTTACCAGTAAAAAAGCCATTTTGGAAGCAATTACCATAGCCGAGGAAACAGATACAACGTTGAACCTCGATAGCGATGACAAATTTAAAGTTGACTTTGAGTTTGGAACTGGTGTAAAAAAAAAAAAAGTAGTTAAACATCAGCCTAGAAATCAAAAGGATGGCAACACTATGTTTGATCGTTTATGTGCCATGTCCACTAATCTATATGATAAAGAATAATGAGCAGCTGGGCATTCGATATCATTTTAGAATATATAAACATCGTTTTCTTTGTGTTTACGTTGGTGCTATTTCTCTTGTGTATTAGGAATGGACTATTTTTCTACTACAAATTATATCCATTACAGAAACAACAATAATTTTGGGGATAGGTCCAAGCTAATGGCATATCCTAGGACACCAAGCATCACTATTGTTGCTCCCGCTTATAACGAAGGACTTACCAAAGTTGAAAATATTCGTTCGCTCATGTCTCTTAAATATGTGAACAAAGAGATAATGGTGGTCAACGATGGTAATAAGGACGATACCCTTCAAAAAATAATCGTTCCCTATGATTTGATAAAAATAGAACAAGAAAAGAATCTTAATTGGAAGTCAAAGGCCATACGATGAATTTATAAATTGGCTCACAAGGCATTTTCTAAACTCAAGGTAATAGACAAGGAAAACGGCGGTAAATAGGAGGCTTTAAATACCGATGTAGCCCTGTCTACTAAGCAATATGTGGTATGTATAGATGTTGACTGTCTTTTAGTCCCTTATACACTTTTGTATATAGTAAAATCATTTTTCCAGCGTTGGGAGAAAAGGGTAATTACCGTTGGTAGTGTTATACGGGTGGCCAATTCCTGCATCTTACAAGGCGTTCTACTAGAGGAAAGCAAATAATCCTCGGGGCAAATCTAGGAGACATTAAAATAATTTCAACTGATGATTTCTTTTCAACGTATTGTATTCTTTTTCGATTCCCTGTTCTTTAATATATTTGGAAATGACGTTCTCGGTTCCATGTTGACCGAAGGTGTTCACAAAGTAACCCTTGCTCCAAAACTCTGTGCCCTAAAGCTGCTTTTTCACTAAGAGGCAGTGTTTGAAAACCTCCTGGGCTATTACGCTCTTTACCATCGTGACAATATTTGTTACGCTGTATGAGGGAACGCTTTGAATCAAAAAATGAATATTATCCTTGTCGGTGCCGACCTCCAAAAACCTAACCTCGCACTTTTTTCAATTTCTCCGCACGTCTCCAGCAAAGCCTCGTCCACAGAAACGGTAATCACAACCCTGCGCCATTTCCCACTACTAACCAAATGGCATAGAAGAAACGTAAGGTTATAACTCTTATGTATAAATTTGCTATTCTGTGACCTCGGGTCACAAAATAACAATAATTAACGAGGCAAGCTTCCGGGAATTAGAGCCAACAGAGAGTAAAAGAGTTGCCCAATGCCATGGAGGCTTCATTAGGCTTTAGATGCTTTCTTTTGTAACAGAGGCGCTTTGGATTATATAGAGGGGATTATTATGCCCCTATAGGGCACTTTGTAGTACCTGAGACAGTGAAAGGAATTGGAATATCAGGCAGTCTATTGGTACGACGTCATCTTAAAGATGGGAACAACTATTTAGGAATGAACCTAGGCTACGGATTTGATACTGAAATGAACCAATTTATTGTAGCCGGAGAATTATTGGCGCAAACTTTATTGTTTTTAGAATCACAACGGCTACGTTTTGAGTATCAGTTTACAAGGACAAAAAATAGTAATAAATACAAGGCAAATGTTGGTTTAACCCTCCAACAGCACGCTTTTAGTTCTGGTAAATTCTTTTTATCGGTTACCGCAGGGCTATCCTACCAAGTTACTATTTAGATAAGACACTAAGATTCTGACCAAAGGTTATCCCTGAACGGACTATCAATACAAACGGGTATGGAAGCCATTGAAATCTTTTACCAGCTCCAATCTACACGTTTACAACAAAAACTAAGGGATACACCACAATTAATTGTATACAGCCTATGTTTCTTTTATGTTTACTGCGTAATTGGGTATTATCCTAACCTAATTACCAATCAATAAAAAATCCATGCTTTACGACACCTACGGAGAGGAATATTTAGTATTCCTTCAAGATTTAAATGAAATTTTAAGCCTTAACGAATTAGCAGAGTTGGATTATATGTAATCCTTTTTCTAATTAACCCAAAATCTTTAATTATGGCCTATCAAAACCAAGACAACAATTCATATCAGAATTTTATTCAAGACTTAAACGACATCCTTGTTGATTTCAACATTAGCAAGTTGTCGTATTCTTAGTTTAATGTT
>JBLIEO010000112.1:0-4327 GCA_047633095.1 Maribacter sp. | reverse complement strand
GGTGCGTGTTGTCATGGAAATCTATAATGTCCCCTAAAAGGATAGACTTACAATCCTGAGCTATACTTGTACTACCCCACAGGCATACAAAAAGTAGTATGACACTATATTTCATTATATGGAATTACGCTTAATTTAGGCAACCCGAGAATCGCCCTAAAATAGTTCGGAAACAGCTACTAAATTAAACTCGGCGGAGGCCTGCCAAAGAAGCTAAAGCGTAAATAGGAAGAGGATAAAACAATTGGGTAAAATCTGACCTGTTCTTTTGTTTCAAGAATTAAGAAAGGTGCTGTACTTGTCTGTGAAGGAACGAATACAAGTTCTGAACTCTGATTATTTATTCCCAACTCACAGATAGCACAATTTTCTATATCATCTGAAGTAGCATTATCTTGATGCGTATACGCATGAAAGGAAGATACCTTAAATAATATTAAAGTAAAAAGTAAAAGGGCAACGCTATTTGAAAAAAAAGTTGACTTCACTCTACAAAAATAATCAAAGAAATAGACTTTCATGTTAAAGAAAAGCTAACTCTTATTATTGAATAAAAATTCTAGCCCAATTCTTCCGAGCATTTTCTTCTCAAAAGCCCAAAAGAATTTAAACTGGCCAAAAAGCCAACCATAAACGACTAATAATAATTGATAGAAAGGGAAGATAAGTATAATGCGCAATAACCAATATAATGTCTGCGCCCACCAAGTATCGGGAAAATTACTTTGATCCATTCCAATCCAACTTAAAAAGGGTTTGGCTACATATACAGATGAGGAACCTGTAATTGCAAATACAACAAATATCAATAGTAATTGCCAGTCACTAGAAATGCCCCAACGTTCTTTTAATTTTTTCATAGCTTTTTACAAGCTCCAAAAATACTTTTTATATGCGAGGAACAAAAGCACCTAGGCGTTGATTATACTTACGCTGGAAAAAAATAAAATAATTATACATTTTATAATTCACGTCGTATCCATAATCAATCCCCTGTTGATAGTCTATTCGCATTAAATAAAGGTTGGGATTAAACCTGCTGGGTTGCATAACCCTTTGGTTCCATTCTAAGACCATAAGTCTGTTTCTATTTTCTAAGAAGGTTTGAGAATAGTAACCTTCTGGCCTTGCAACCGAATTTAGCCAAGTAAAAAAGCCAGGGTCTATGATGGTTATTTCATACTCCACATCTTCGTTCGAAATGCTTACGGGCTCGTCTTCCTCTGAAGCAAAAGCCGTTTTTTCCTCTTCTGATATTGAAAGTGCCTCTTTGGACGCTCCGCAGCCAGAAAGCCATACTAGGCTAATACTATAAATAATAACAACAAATAGATTTTTAATATTTCTTTTCTTTTTCATAAAGTTAAGATACAAAAAAAGCCGCTTGGGACTACAAACAGCTTCTAATACTAAAAGATTTTAACACTTATTTTCCAAACAAGCCTCCTAAAAGTCCACCAAGACCTCTTTTTTGCGTAGTACTTCCCATAACCATTCCGGCTACATCATCCAAGATGCTTCCGTCCCCATCTGCGTCTAATAGGGTAGTGATTAAACTCTGATTTTCTTGAGGTTGTTCTCCTAACATACTACCTAACAATACATTCATTCCACCAGCATCGCTAACGTTACTTTGGGCAGTCTGTTTTCCAATAAAGCCCATAACGATAGGTGCGGCTATTTTTAATATTTGTGCGATAGAACTAGCATTTAGTCCAGATTTTTGGCTAAGTGCACTTTCCACTTGTGGTTGTTTGTTGCCAAACACATGACCAAGTATGCCTGCACCGTCCTGCATAACAGAATCGTCTACACCACCTCCAAAAAGACCTCCAAGGTTATCTAAAATACCACCGTTATGTTTTCCAGATAAAGCACTCATAAGACCTATAGCACCATCAGGGGAAGAGACATTTTTTTTCATGGCGCCTAAAATCAATGGCATTGCCATGCTAAGCACATCAGATGTTTTTCCTTCTGGCTGTCCTGTCTGACTAGCTACACCACTTATTAATTGTTTACCCATAGGGCTGTTAAGTAAATCTAATAATCCTGACATAATAATATATAGTTAATTTAAGGTTTGGAACAATGTACAAAAAGAGTTTTAAAAAGAAAGACTACCAATTCTATTTTAAGAGTGTAATTATCTGATTGGCAAGTTCTAAACCAATACGGTCTTGTGCTTCTAAGGTGGCAGCACCGATATGCGGACTAAGAGAGATATTAGGATGCATTAAAATTCGTATTTCAGGACTAGGCTCGGATTCGAAAACATCCAATGCGGCAAATGCAACCTTTTTATTTTCTAAAGCATCGATTAATGCAACTTCATCTAAAGTACCACCTCTAGCTGCATTTATGACACCTACACCATCCTTCATGTGCTCAAATTCTTGTGCACCCAAAATATAACCTTTTTGAGCAGGAACATGTATTGATATAAAATCAGAAGTCTTTAAAACTTCCGTTTTACTATTTGATTTAAGCTCAAAGGATACCTCTTGTTCGTCAAAAAACCTTAAGGTTAGCACACAGCTCTCGATAGCAGGGTCAAAATAGACGACATTCATTCCTACTCCTAGAGCAATCTTTGCAGTCGCCTGCCCAATTTTTCCAAAACCAATAATACCAAGGGTCTTACCCCTCAGTTCCGTTCCTTTAGAATATGCTTTTTTTAACTGCTTAAAGCTACTATCGCCATCTAAAGGCATATTTCTATTTGCATCGTACAGAAAACGTACGGCACCGGACAAGTGGGCAAAAACCAATTCTGCTACAGATTCCGAAGAGGCCTCAGGTGTATTGATTACATGTAGCCCTTGTTTTTTGGCATAAGCTACTTCTATATTTTCCATGCCAACCCCTCCGCGGCCTATGAGTTTTAGACCCCTACAACCGTCTATTACATCCTTGCTTACCTGTGTTGCGCTTCTTACCAAAAGACCCGTAATATTGTTCTCATTGATAAATTGTATTAATTGCTCTTGGGCTACATGAACGGTTACTACTTCAAAATTTGATTGTTCAAGTGCTTCTGTTCCCGCTTGGGATATGCCGTCGTTCGCTAATATCTTCATTTATATATAAACTCTTTACCCAATTGATATAGATTTATGTATACCGCATGGTATTCATATTTTAAATTTAAGCACCTATCCGCCGAAAGGCGATTAATGTGCTTTGGCGCCTATCCTTTACGTTCCATTTCACTCATTATATCTACTAGAACACCTACACTGTCAAGAGACAGCGCGTTGTACATGCTCGCTCTGTATCCACCTATAGATCTATGTCCGTTCAGACCGTTTATACCTGCTTCTTTTAGTAAGGTTTCGAACGTATCTTTAAGGCCTTTTTCAGTAATACTAAATGTGGCATTCATTATAGACCGATCTGCCTTATTGGCATAGCCATCAAAAACAGGATTCAAATCAATCTCTGAATATAGCAACTGCGCCTTCTTTTTATTTATTTTCTCTATAGCTTCGATACCTCCTAGATTTTTAAGCCAATCTAGGGTTAGCATTGATGTAAAAACAGGAAAAACGGCTGGGGTATTAAACATACTGTCCTTACTGATGTGTACTTTATAATCTAGCATCGCAGGAATTTTTCTAGATACCTTGCCCAGAATTTCCTCTTTCACAATAACTAAGGTAGTTCCAGCGGGGCCCATATTTTTTTGGGCTCCAGCGTAAATTAAATCGAATTGGGAAAAATCCAGTACTCTTGAAAAAATATCCGAACTCATATCGCAAACCAGAGGCGCATCGCTAACGGGGAATTTTTTGAACTGTGTTCCAAAAATGGTATTGTTAGATGTTAAATGTAGATAGTCCAGTCCTTTTGGTACGCTATATCCTTTTGGAATGTAATTAAAATTTTCATCCTTTGAAGATCCAACCTGTAACACCTCTCCAAAAAGTTTAGCCTCTTTAATCGCTTTATCGCTCCAAGTACCGGTATTCAAATACCCAGCCTTTTTTTCTAAAAGATTGTAGGCAACCATTAAGAATTCCAAGCTAGCACCACCATGCAGGAATAATGCTTTATATCCTTTACCTTCCAAACCCAAAAGCTCCAATGCTAAAGATCTCGCTTTTTCCATAACCGCCACAAAATCTGTACTTCGGTGTGATATTTCGATTAACGAAAGACCGGAACCATTAAAATCCATAACAGCCTCCGAGGCTTTTAACAACACTTCTTGTGGTAATATACACGGCCCAGCACTAAAATTATGTTTTTTCATTTGTTTACTTTTAATTCCTAGCCTCTTGTCTTATTAGCTATAATTCACCTTAAAAATTCTTCTTATTGTGAA
>JBLIEO010000111.1:0-4359 GCA_047633095.1 Maribacter sp. | reverse complement strand
GGTACCGTCTGGAAAAGCTCCTTTTGCTTTTCGCCATACGCATCTTTCTTGTCAATAAGAATCGTCTTTTTATCGGTAGGAGCCATATCTATAAGCCCTTTTTCAAAACCGGGAATCAAACTTCCTTGCCCCAATGTCACTTCAAGAGGTTCTCTTTGCAAGGAGCTATCAAACACCTGACCATCACTTAATTTACCCGTATAATGTACTAAAACTACATCACCTTCTTTTACTTTACCCATGTTGTTGTTTTCTTTATTTCACTTTATCGAACGACAAAGGTATTGATCTTCATACAGAAAAACCAAAATCAAGCAGAAACCTTCTATTTTTAAGCCTTTTTTAACGAAAAACAGCACAAATACTCCATAATTTCGAAATTTAGGCTCTATAGCTTTACCACGATTAGGATATATGTTGGAGATACATGAAGTAGCTTATTCTTTTTTATCACTTTCAATAGCTGCAACAGTGCCCACATATCGAATAGTATCGCGTTGATTACTATTGACCGAAACATTGGCGGACATATTGGGAAACAACGTTATGTTCACCTGATGCCGTTCCATTTTATCGGCAATTTCAAAGGCAATGTCATATCTGTTTTTCGCTTCGTTATACGTTTGACTATATGTTTTTGGTATGCCCTTAAATTCAATCCCTGCATTAGACGTGAGTCCACCTCCAAACTGACGTTCCCCGTAAAAGGGTAGATTGCCGGAGACACTATCTCCATATACTTTTATAAAACTGGAAATTCCAATCAATTGAATAGCCCCCGAAGCACTGCCGGGAGGTAAAATTCCCGAATTGGCAACTGAATTAAAAGCTTGCGTTATCATAGGATACGCAGTATTTGCCCTAAACTGAAATGTCTTTTGTTTAACAAAGCTGGTAAATGCAGCAACGGTTTCTGCGTTCTGGGGCACCTTAGTAGCACTGCTACACCCTAGAAATAATCCAAAGGCAAGTACGATTACAATTCCTTTCTTCATTAGCAGTAGTTTATACTTTAATTCAATTCTCAAAGTCATACTTTATTGCGCTTTATTTTCTTGTTGGAACCTGCCATCCGTTCCGTTGGGTTAGAGTTTGATACCCCGTGTGCTGTATTAACGCATAAAGCCCTAACACTATATATGTAAAGTAAAACCCTATTCATCAATTTCAGTCACAAAAACCGTATCTGTCATAATTTTTTTTTAAACGTAACCGCACATATCTCTTCATATAAGTTTCGCAAAAAGCGCTGTTTTTTCTTATCTGAAACCTGCATGGTGTTTATATGTTGGCGCTCCATTTTAAAAAGGGTACGCTTTCTATTCGCAGTACTATTTAAGATGGGTTCAAATTTAAGTATTAAGAGGGCATCTTCCTCCGGTAGCATGCTATACAGTATCCATTTGCTACACTCGTGCAAGAGAAGTGACCAGAAATTTAAGGATACAATAGCTGCAAAATATAGGCTTTTTTATTTTGTTATGTAACTGATATAATGCAAATTACAATTATTTATATAAGCATTTGATCCACCTCTTTTTTAACAGCTAAAAAACTAAAATATTTTACGAATACGAACCACGTTCCAACATATAGGCTAGTATGGCTTCATCCAGCGCTTTTGCAGCGGAAAGTTGAAAGCGTATCTTGGAAAGTCCTTGTTTTACATTCCATATTTTATGCTTTATGCTCGATAACACCTCTATATGTCCAGCTATTACTACGGTTAATTTCTGTATCAGTATAGCCTTTGCCTTGTATTGGCTGTAGGTATTGGGTTCATAGCTATAGGAATTTAGTTTTCGCTGAAGCTTCAACAAATCACTATAGCTTCTATCCATACGATACACAAAGCTCGTAAAATCTGTTGGCATCTGTATTTGCTTTTGCTCTTTCATTTTCCATTTGCTTACAGGTTCCTTAAGTCAGTACACCACTACAGCATGTAAACTAACACCTATTGCTTCCATTAAATTATGATAAATATCAGATTATCAGCAACAAACGGTGTTTTTTTTAAATTAATCCTAAAATTTACGTTAAAATGTGTAGCCCAATTCATTAGAATTTCATACCTTATACTAAAGATAATAAGGTATGAATATCAATTTTGAATATGACAATGTAAAGGCCAGTAACCGTTTGGAAATCATGGCCGCCGAAAAACTAGACAAGTTATTGGATAAGTTCGATTTTGTTGTCCGAGCAGATGTATTTTTTAAAACTGAGAATACGTCTTCTTCAGCTACAGGAATGATTTGCAACATGCGGCTAAGCGCCCCCGGGCCAAGACTTTTCGCAGAGTCCAGCACCGCAAGCTTTGAAGCGTCCATAGCAGCAACAGTTAAAGAACTGGACCGTCAATTACAACGTCGAAAGGCTAAAATGAAATCGTACTAGAACCCTCTTAAATTGCGTACAGCGTAATTTAATTACTATTATTTAGGCTTACTGCTACCACCGTACCAGTAAGCCTAAATTATATCATGTAGTTTTTCCAATCCTTGCTTGCTCCACCGATTCATGAAATCTTTTTTTCTCTGCTACTTCTTTCTTGCGATACCTTACGGACTTCATGCCCAATATACGGGCATACAGAAAGGTACTGTAGGGTTTTCCTTTGTGGCAAAAGACGTTTCCGGCACCCTTTCAAATTTTAGTTCTACTTCCGTTATCGATTGGAATAATTTAGAAAACTCGGTTATCGAAGGCCAAGTAGCATCCGAAACGATACGTACAGGTAATTTTCTGCGAGATTTTTCACTTAGGAGAGCTACGTATTTTGATGTGGATAACTACCCAATTATCACTTTTAAGAGTACTAAAATAGAGACCGAAGCGGAAAACATTAATGTATACGGGATACTTAGTCTCAAAGGTATTTCCAAACCGATAACGATACTATTCCATAAAAAAGGTGATACCCTAACCGGAACCACAACCCTATTTACGAGTGATTTTGATATCACCATTCTTAAAAAGGGTCGGGAATCTAACAAGGTTACTGTTTCGATTGTACTGCAATTAAAATAAGGTTTTAAACTGTTTGAATATACTCACCCGATACGTGAATCGGGGAATCAAATACTATCTTCATTTCTGTTGCTTCTGACGTATCCTCGAAAATAGGCTGTTACGCTCGTTTAGTTAGGCCATAATCTTTGTTTTTGTAGTCTCCAATTTTAAAAATGATGTTTAACTTCGTATTTTTAAATTAAGTTTCTATGTGGGTTTGGATTATTTTTATCGCTTGTGTCATTGTCTTTCTAGCAGTAGACCTTGGTGTTTTTCACAAGGTAGACCATGTAATAAAGTCTAAAGAAGCTGGTATATGGACAGGTATATGGGTGACAATAGCACTTGCATTTAGCGGCGTAATTTATTGGTTATTTTTATCGGGAGTGACCGAAAACCCAACCGGACTCACCCCTAATGATGCGGTGCTAAAATACATTACTGGCTATCTCATCGAGCTTTCCCTAAGTATTGACAACGTTTTTGTAATCGCAGTGATTTTTACCTCCTTTAAAATACCAGCTATATATCAGCATAGAGTTCTGTTTTGGGGTATTTTGGGAGCTATTGTATTTAGAGCCCTCACCATACTTTTTGGAGTCGCCCTAATTACTAAATTCGATTGGATTATTTATGTGTTCGGTGTTTTCTTGCTATATACATCCTTTAAAATGCTAAAGAGCGTTGAGCGCCCCTTCAACCCCCAAAACTCGGTTGTATTCAAACATCTTAAAAAGATCTACCCGATAACCACTTCTATTCAAGGACACGATTTTTTTATCCGTAAAATGGGCGTAAAAGCTGCTACTCCCCTATTTGTTGCCTTAGTTGTCATTGAACTTACCGATATCCTTTTTGCACTGGACAGTATCCCAGCTATTTTAGCGATTACCGCTGACCCTTTTATTGTATTCAGTTCTAATATTTTGGCGATTCTCGGTTTACGGTCCATGTACTTCCTAATTTCTAGAATGTTACAAAAGTTTAGGTATATTAATTACAGCCTTGTGGTTATTTTAGCTTTTGTGGGGGTGAAAATGCTGTTAGCACATCACGTGAAGTTTCCAGAGTGGGTATCCCTATCTGTCATATCTATAGTACTGTTGACCGGTGTATTGGCATCTCTTCTTATTACCGATAAAACGGCAGACGAAACAAAAGAGAGCTAATGAATTTCTTTTTTAGCTAATGCTTTGGTTTAATTGCGGTGAAATCCTTTAATAAGACCAAGGGTGCGAAGCGTAATTCTAACCCTCGCCCAATTTAGGATTTAAAAAAGAAAGCAAACAGCTTCCCTACCATCCAATTCCCTCGTGGAAAGTATCGTGCAAAAAAGAGTACCAA
>JBLIEO010000110.1:0-4367 GCA_047633095.1 Maribacter sp. | reverse complement strand
GCTTTCTGTGTGATAGGGAATGGATAATTTTTGGAATAGCTTCCTTCCCAACACCACTTTCGCCTGTAACCAGCACAGATATATCTGTTGGGGCAACTTGCATCGCTTTTTCAAGGGCCCGGTTTAGTTTAGGGTCTTGCCCTATAATTTCAAAACGTTGTTTTGTGCTTTGTATGCCTTCCATGCTACTGTTGTCTTGTCAATAGTTTAGTGCGTTCGCTTAATTATTGTCTGAATAACCAACCGCTTTTCCAATCAAGGTTGCTGATGTACACGAGTTCATTTTAATGTTAACAAAGTCGCCCACTTTATACTGTTCTTTCGGGAAAACAACCACGGTGCTTTGTGCGTTTCTTCCCATCCATTCGTCAGGGGATTTTTTTGAAGGCCCTTCTATCAATACCTCTTGTATTGTTCCTAAATGTTGTTCCGTTCTGTATTTACAATGGCTTCGTTGTAGGGCAATAATTTCCGATAGTCTCCTTTTTTTAGTCGCCTCGGGTACATCGTCTTCCATTTTTCTTCCCGCCATGGTTCCCGGTCTTTCAGAGTATAGGTACATATAGCCAAAGTCATATTTCACATACTCTAAAGCTTTTAAGGTGTCTTGCTGGTCTTCTTCAGTTTCGGTAGGGAAACCTGCAATGATATCTTGTGAGATGCTACAATTAGGAATAATAGCTCTAATGTTATCGATAAGATTAAAATATTCTTCTATCGTATGCAGCCTGTTCATTGCTTTTAGGATACGGTTACTGCCGCTTTGCACAGGTAAATGAATATGATTACAAATATTTTTATGTTTGGCCATGGTGTGTATTACATCCAAGGTCATATCCTGAGGATTGGAGGTGGAAAACCGGATACGCATTTTCGGCTGTGCCAAAGCAACCGTGTCCAATAATTTTGAAAAGTCTACGGATGTTGCTTTTTGCATATCGCTTGCCTTTTCAAAATCTTTTTTAAGTCCACCACCATACCAGAGGTAGCTATCTACATTCTGTCCTAAAAGAGTGATTTCCTTAAATCCGGTATTCCATAAGTCGTTTACTTCTTGTAATATGGACTGTGGGTCGCGACTGCGTTCCCTGCCTCTTGTAAAAGGTACCACGCAGAACGTACACATGTTGTCACAGCCCCTTGTAATGGATACAAATGCGGTTACGCCGTTGGTATTTAAACGAACAGGCGCAATATCTCCATAGGTTTCGTCTTTGGACAGGATCACGTTTACGGCATCCCTCCCAGAATCAACTTCTTTAATCAGGTTTGGTAAATCCTTGTATGCATCTGGCCCCACGACCATATCCACGATTTTTTCCTCGTCAAGCAGTTTGTCCTTTAAGCGTTCTGCCATGCAACCGAGCACACCCACCTTTAGGTGGGGCCTGGATTTTTTTACCTTATTATACTCGGTTAGGCGTTTTCGTATGGTTTGTTCCGCTTTGTCTCTAATGGAACAGGTGTTTACCAGTATCAAATCTGCTTCATTTAATTCTTGTGTGGTACTGAAACCATCTTTGGATAATATGGATGCTACTACTTCACTATCTGCAAAATTCATGGCACAACCATAACTTTCAATATAGAGCTTACGTTTGTTTTTGGTCTTCGTGTTTAAGGCCAAAGCGGTACCTTGTTTTACTTCGTCAATTATTTTTTCCATAGTTCAACCCAACTTATACTTATGAATAACGGGAATTCAAAGATACTACTATATTCAAAAATATGACAAGTTGGCAGTTTAATTTAGCGTAATTTTAGGCTTTCATTTTATAAGTTTACGGTTATACCAACCTAAAATAACTACCAATGAACTTAGAAACTGTTAATCAAAAAATATCGGAAAGACCTCCATTAGAGTTCGGTGCTATTTTTAGCGCATCCATAGCGCTTTTTAAAAAGGTTTGGCTGCAGGGCTTTATTGTTTTACTACTTACTTTCGTTACGATATTACCATTTTATATCATGATTTACATTCCCATAATCGCTGCCGGAATTGCCGCCCCTGAACTTTTAAGTAGTGATCAACCTCCGGTTATGGTTATCGTAGCGATGGTCATATTATTGCCTGTATTCCTTGTTGGGGTAATAACTTTTGGCTTAGCCTTAAATGCAGCCTTCCTAAAAATTTGTAAACAAAACGATATCGATAAGGCCGCGAACGACGACTATTTTTATTTTTTTAAACAAGGTCGTCTGGGTAAAGTCTTTAATTTGGCTTTGATAATGCTAGGCCTCACTATTGTGGGGATGCTAGCTTGTGGGCTAGGGATTTTTTATTTGGTAGTGCCTTTATCCTTATTTCCTGCTTTTTTGGCTTTTAACGAAGAGCTTAGCGCCATGGAAATCGTAAGGGCAAGTTTTGCTCTAGGGAATAAAAACTGGTTGGTCATCTTTGGTTTGGTCGTCATAATGGGAGTTTTGGCAGAATTTGGTGTTATTCTCTGTTGTGTTGGGATTTTGTTTACCGCGATGCTTGCAAAAGTGCCTACCTATTATATGTATAAATATGGAGTAGGGTTTGAGGAAGTAGCTGAATATGTGCACGAATAGTTAATGAGAAAGTTACATTAACAAAAGGGGATATCTTCTAGGAAGTGTCACCTGTTGTAAGTAAGCTTTGCTCTTTATTCTCCTGATATCATTTTTATATCCTCTAGGGCAACCTTCTCATTAATGATTTTGGTTTGCGTTTCAATGAGCGCATCAAGGGCGGAAATTTGCTCTTGCAATTCTTGACTAACCTCTTTGAAAAACTGCTTCGCTTGTTGCGTAGGAGGATAATCGCCCCTCTGCGAATCTGCCATTAAAAATGCCAGCCTGTTATTTATACGTATGCCGTAATTTAATGGGTCTTGCCTACTTTGGTTTTTAGTCATATGAATATTATTTTCAATGCTTGATAGTTCCGTTTCATAAGCTGCTATCAGCTTCTGAAATTCTGAGTTGTCCTTAGTTTTCTCATTTAGATACTTTAAATCTTTTTGAATAGTTCTTATTTTGACAATGCCTTCATTAGCCCTACTAACTTGATTTCGAACAGCAATCAGAAAATCAAACTGATCGTCATAATCCTTTTGGGAATTGGATAACCTAGGGTCTTTTACGATTTTAAATTCCTGTTCTTTGGAAACCCCATTAACTGTAAGTTTAACTTTATAGATTCCTGGAACAGTTTTGGGTCCAATATTCGGTGATGAATAAAAAATCATTCCATCAAAAGTCTTGAATCCTGGGTATCTCATATTCCAGACTAATCTATTCCCACCTGAAGTAACAGATAATGGTTTTGGGGCAGCCGGATTCAATTTATTTTCTTTCGCACTAGTAGAAAATCTTTGGATTAGGTTACCGTTTTTATCTAAAATGTCTAACTGTACCGTATCCGATACTGTAAAGCTTTTCACGTAATAGTTGATTATAACCCCGTCAGGATGGTTTTCCCCTACTAATTTGGGGTCTGGTTTTGACCAACCGCCAGATTGATGCATTCTATAGGAAGCATCTGGCTTGTAAAGGTGTAAATCAGTATTTACAATGTCTTTTGTTAGTTGATGTAATGGGGTTAAATCGTCTATAATCCAAAAACTTCTACCGTGTGTAGCCACAATTAAATCGTTATCCCTAACCTGTAAGTCTCGTATGGCCGTAACTGGAAGATTCAATTGAAATGGATTCCAAGATGTACCGTCATCAAAGGAGACATACATTCCCCATTCTGTTCCGGCATATAGCAACCCTTTCCGTTTTTGATCGGTTCTAATAACCCGTGTATAATAATTATCTTTTATTCCGTTGGTAATCAGTGTCCATTTTTTACCATAATCTTCTGTTTTGTATAAATAGGGTGTGTAATCCCCAAACTTATAGGATGTTGCAGCCACATAGACAGTTCCTTTATCAAATGGACTAGAATCTATGGAATTGATCATATTTAACTTTGGAGACATGGAGAGTGGTGGGGTTACATTTTCCCATGTGGTACCGTTATCTCTAGTAACATGTATTAAACCGTCATCGCTACCTGTCCAAATAACACCTTTTTCAAGAATGGACTCTGAAATCACAAATATGGTCGAGTAAAATTCCGCACCCGTATTGTCTTGTGTGATTGGTCCTCCTGAAGATGCGATGGTTTCGGGTACTCCTCTGGTCAAATCCGGTGAAATCGTTTTCCAGGACTGACCTTCATCCGTGGTCGTGTGTAGTTGGTTTGATCCAGCATAAAGTACATTGGAGTTATGTCTACTAAACGAAACAGGATAATTCCAGTTGAAACGATATTTCATTACTTCCGCACCAGAACCCGCAGGATTATCTGGCCATACATTTGTTGATCTTGCTTGTCCTGTAGTGTGGTCCAA
>JBLIEO010000109.1:0-4494 GCA_047633095.1 Maribacter sp. | reverse complement strand
ATAGGAAGTTCGTAAAGAATGCATGGATTATCGGTGGGCGAATACCTGAGACTTACCAAAGCAGAATAGTAATGTTGTTACAGAACCTACTAAGAAAGCAAGTAACAAAAAAAGAGGTTTAGTTCAACTTGATACTGTTGTAGCTTTAAAGTTTATTCGGTATAGTAAACAACTAGGGTACTGGATTCAAGTAGTGTGTTCTATCAAGTGTAACTTAAAAAAACTATAATTGCTTATAGGAGGTTCTATTTTGGAATGGCACTTGTATTAGTATATCCATCACCAGCATTCTTAACAGGTAGAAGTAAAGGATAGCCTTTAACTTTATTTTAAAGAGGAACTTCCGTAGACAAAACTTTCATGATGAAGAAGACTGGTAGCGAAATTATGGAACAAAGTATTACTGCTGTAGGGTCTTGAAGCTCAACTCTATTTTTTTATCCTAATATAAATTGCTTTTATTAAAAATCATTTTTTACAAAATTATTTCAAATATAATTTTGGTTAGCAGAAAATCAGCAAAGGAGTACAATTTAGGATGAATTGTACGTCAGGTATCCGTAGTCTGAAGTAGTTGTATTCTAATGAATTTATTTTCTTACAGAGAACACTGTTATCTATGCAAAGCTAACAAAGGTTAAATAAAGCATGGTATGGGAAACCATGTTAGTGAACCGAAATAAAATCAAAAGTCCAAATAAACGAGTAAACTATGATATTTAGACGCACGCTCCTTATATAAAACAGCTAGGAATAGTAATAGGAAGTAACCGATAACCTATGAAATGCTAGCCCATAGATTTTTCAATCAGTTTTTTGGTGGCTTTTATTCCCTCTTCATTATTTAAAGAACCTTCCTTTTCTTGTAGGTTCATCAGTCCGCCCTCATATTCGATTCCAACAATTCCGTTAAACCCTGATTTTTTGATAATATCAAAGAGGCGTTTGAAATCCATTTTGGTTTCATTTCCGTTCTCATCAAACTTATGGGACTTTGCGCTCACACCTTTTGCATAGAGTATCAATTCTTCTATGCCCAGATACATATCATACTTTTCTAAACAGGTAGTATTCATATAACCGGTAATATCCATGGTCTCCGGTTTGGTGCGGTTACTACAGAAATTACCAAAATCGGGTAGTACGCCCGCCCTTTTGTGGTTTACGCCCTTCATTATTCCTGCCAGTCACTTTCCGTTACAGGAGTGCCCCACATGGTTTTCTGCAATAATATCTATTTCGTTGTCATCACCATACTGGAGCAGCTTACTATAGCCTTCCAAGGCTGCGTCGGCTACTTCTGCCGCCGTACCTGTTTGTTCGATACTTCCCAAATTCACTCGAATAGAATTACAGTCCAATATTTTGGCTGCATTAACGAATTTGTAGTGACTTTCTACCGCTAAATCTCTTTTTACTTTGTTCAGGTCCGCAATATTTTTATCATCGACCATAATTAGGTTATTCATTACCCCAAGGTCATCGGTACGTGTTTTCAATTCCTTAAAAAATGGAGTATCATTGAGTTTGCCCTCAAAAAACATGGATACATATTCTACAATGGGTACCCCAAATTCATTTTTTGCTCGTGCTGGGAATTTCAAGGTATCATGCTTGCCTGTAAAGAATTAAGAGCCAAAGAGAATTGAGCCAAAGAAATGGGATACGGAGAAGCTATTGAGGTTTTTGCCTAAAGCGATTCTGGTAGTGAACCCAATAAACCCACACCAACAGCACCAAGACTTAATTGCTTTACAAATGTTCTCCGGTTTTTCATAAATTCTATGTTTATTATTGCTTTGATGTATGCCTTAAAAATTAAAAAAGCGCTCCGCTAAGGGCATATACTACAAAATATCTTTTCTATAGTTCTCGAAATAGAATCGGGCCTAATAAAATCATCAATCTAGTACCGTTTTTTAAGCCACGGAAATACACTTTTGAAATTTAGCTCCTGTAAGTACTATTTTAAACTATACTGATAGGGATTACTTCCCGGGGTTTCCTTTTTAACCTTCGGCAACCTTTTAAACATTCCGGAAGCCAGCATTTTCTTTTGAAACCGGCTTCGGTCCAAGCTCTTCATAAGAATGGTCTGGTGCAAGCTGTGTAGCTGTGGCATGGTAAATTCATTGGGCATCAAATTGTACGTTAACTGCTCTCGTTGTATATCTTCCTTTAATCTATTTCTGGCTGTATCTAAAATAGCGCCATGATCCAGTCCTATATCCGGCAGATTATCAAAACTGAACCAATGAGCTGCTTCATCAAAATCTCCGGGTTTAGGATCCGTATCGTCTATAGCAACAAGAGAATAATAGGCCATCGTTACAAAGCGATTATTTATCCAATAGTCCTCTCGCCATGGTAGTTTTTTTTTATCGAAGAACGCCTTAAATTCTTCCGTAAATTTGCGGTCTTTGTTACCAAATACATCGAGGAATTTAAAATGAGGATTTTTCAAACGTGTACGTTCTTCTAAAATACGGGTTACTGCATCGTCCGTTGATTCCTTAATTTTAATGTAACCCCCAGGCAGCACCCATTTGTTGCCTAGTTTAAGTAAAAGGCATTTCAACTTTCCATTTTTATAACCTATTATGACCAGGTCAATAGAGAGATTTGATAGGAAGTAGCGCTCACCGTGTTCAAGGATTTTTTGTAGTTCCATCAAGTAAAAATACTGATTCGTGTCGATTAGTCACGAAAAAAATTATATTTGAGGCAGATAGACACAATTAGACTTTTATGAAAAATAAATTTAAGTTCCTGCTAAAGACTCTTGGAGTCCTTCTGTTGCTTTTGGTACTCGCTGGTGTTTTTGGCTATATGTACTTTAAAGTTTCTTTCTTTGATTTTGAAGACGAGTATGCAGAAAAATATGACTTTCCTGAGCTTACAAAGGATAACTACACGTTCTTGGACCGCAATGGGAACGGTGAGTTGGATGATTATGAAGACGACCGCCTATCGGTTAGTGCACGAGTTTCCAATACACTTTCCTTAATGACCTTGGAAGAAAAAATTCACCTACTAAAGGGTTCGGGTCTTGCTTCGGCGATGGGGAGTGGTGATCCAGGCTCAGGAATTCCGGGAGCGGTAGGAACGATTGTACCGACACCAAGATTGGGAATCCCAACAGTTTATTTATCCGATGGCCCTGCAGGCCTGCGAATACAACCGACTAGGGAAGGGGACGACAGAACGTATTATTGTACGGCTTTTCCAATAGCCACCTTACTTGCATCTACCTGGAACGAGCACCTTGTATATGATGTTGGAAAAGCAATGGGCAATGAGGCTTTAGAATATGGTATTGATATTATTTTAGGTCCCGGAGCAAACATTCATAGGCACCCCTTGTGCGGTAGAAATTTTGAATATTTTTCTGAAGATCCATTATTAACTGGGTTTATGGCTGCTGCTATTGTGAACGGTATTGAGTCCAATGGTGTGGGAACTTCTGTGAAACACTTTGTGGCCAATAATCAGGAAACAGAACGAAATTTAAATGATGTACTGGTTTCCGAAAGAGCAATGCGGGAAATCTATTTAAAGGGTTTTGAAATCGTGGTTGAAAAAGCACAGCCCTGGACCATCATGTCGTCCTACAATAAAGTTAATGGCACCTATACGTCAGAAAGCGAATATCTGCTTACTGATGTTTTAAGGGGTAATTGGGGTTTTAACGGCTTGGTAATGACAGATTGGTTTGGAGGTAAAGATGCTGTGGCCCAAATAAACGCAGGGAATGATTTACTGGAACCGGGAACTAAAAGACAATGGGACGCTTTATTAGAAGGAGCCGAAGACAAAAGCTTGTCCCAGACTACTATTGATACCTCTGCGGGTAGAATTCTTAGCCTGATTTTTAAGACAAAGAAGATGCAAGACTACACGTTTGACAATAGTCCAGATTTAGCGTCCCATGCAAATATTACCCGTAAATCCGCTTCTGAGGGCATGGTGCTGCTTAAGAACGAGAATACCCTACCGCTTAGTAACACTAAAAATATAGCACTATTGGGAACTACCTCTTATGCTTTTATAGCGGGAGGAACGGGTTCCGGAGATGTCAATGAAGCCTATACGGTTTCTCTTGAACAAGGGTTCACCAATGCAGGGTTTGAAATTAATAAAGTAGCCAAGCGTATTTTTGAGGACCAAAAGGCAGCAAATAAGGAAGACTATATAGCGCCAGAGGGAATTAATGCTATGTTCACTCCTTTTGTATCACCGGCCATAGCGTATACTGCTCAACAATTAAAGGAAATTACGGAAACTTCAGATGTTGGTATTTTAACCATAGGCAGGAATGCAGGTGAAGGTGGCGACCGAGTGGAATTGGATGACTTTTTGCTAACCGCACTTGAGCAAGAGACAATTACAGCTACAAGTATTGCCTTTCAGCAATCCGGTAAAAAATTAATTGTGGTATTAAATATTGGGGGTGTTATAGAGACCCAATCTTGGAAAACCAAACCAGATGCTATT
>JBLIEO010000108.1:0-4665 GCA_047633095.1 Maribacter sp. | reverse complement strand
AAACTGGAATGACCTAACAATTCTTTGACAGAATTTAAATCAGCCCCTTTATTAAGTAAATGAGTAGCAAACGTATGCCTTAATATATGAGGGCTCTTCTTTAACTTAGTGGACACTTCTGTAAAGTGCTTATTTACAACTCTATAAACAAGCGTTTCGTATATTTTTTTTCCTAAACTAGAAATAAAAACGTAGTTGTTTTCCTCTTTACTATCTATTTTCTCGCGCTCCTTGTAGTAGTTTAAAAAATGAGGTTTTAAACTATTGAGCATAGGAATAATACGCTCCTTGTTTCTTTTGCCTAAAACCTTAATACTCTTGGTCTCAAAATCTACATCGCTTAACTTTAAATTAATAAGCTCTGCCCTACGTATTCCTGTAGCATAAAGCAAATGAATCATAAGCTGGTCACGTTTCCCCTCAAAATCATTTGTGTATCCAATAGCAGAAAGCACCGTCTCCATTTCAAGTTCAGAAAACGGAATCTCTATTTTTTTGGAGACCCTTAATGCCTTATGTTTAGCCAAAGGGTTCGTTGAGATATTTCCGGTTTTTTGCAGAAAACAATAATATGCCTTAAGAGAAGCTATTTTTCTATTTATGGTTCTATTAGAAATCCCGCCTTCGGACAAGGACACAATCCAGCCTCTAATCACCACATATTGGACTTGATTTAAATCCGTCGTATCAAAATTATCTACATAAAAACATAAAAATTCAGAAAGGTCAATATTATAAGCAACAACCGTATGCTTAGAATAGTTCTTTTCTAGTTCCAGATAAGCGACAAAATCTTTTATAGCCATAAGCCAAAGTTATCAAACCTTAGCTAAAATTAATCTTTTGACAAAAAAAAATCCCGCATGTTGCGGGATTTTAATATTTTCAACAGAAAGTATTAGATTTCTTCTGCATCTCTCAAGCCTTGAATGTACTCTGCTTTTTGCATTTGTGCTCTGCGCACAACAGAAGGCTTATTAAACTGCTGACGTTTTCTCAACTGTCTCATTGTACCTGTTTTATCGAACTTTCGCTTGAAGCGCTTTAAAGCTCTGTCTATGTTCTCTCCTTCTTTTATCGGTATTATTAACATGGGCTACAACCTCCTTTCTTTAGTGATTAAGAGCGCAAATATAGAACTATTTTTAGTATTCAAAAGATTATTTAAACAATAATTCTGATGAATTTAAAAAACCTGCTCCTTAGGCGCTTTATATTCCTTTTTATCTATAATAATCTTGGCTATAATTTCTCTTAATATTTCGGAAGTACCTCCTCCAATTGGTCCAAGCCTACTGTCACGGAACATCCTCGCCATTGGGTAGTCTTCCATATATCCGTATCCACCGAGGAACTGTAAACATGAATAAATGACCTCATCTGCCATTTTGGTAGATTTAAGCTTTGAAATTGTTGCTTCCTTTACCATATACTCTCCTTTATTCATACCGTCCACTACGTAGTAATTGTACTGTCTACACATTTCCATATCTGCATAAAGGTCTACGAAGCGATGGCGCAAAGCTTGATACTGATCAATAGTCTTCCCAAAAGTTTCTCGCTCTGCCATATAATTAAGCGCATAGTCCAAAGCATATTCTGCTCTAGCATGGGCATTTACTCCCATAATCAATCGTTCTAAAGCAAAGGCCTCCATGATAAATGTAAATCCACTGCCTTCAGCCCCCATTAAGTTGGATGCGGGCACTACCACATTGTCAAAAGCAAGCTCAGCCGTATCCGAAGCTTTCCAACCCAATTTATTCAATTTATTGGCGGATACTCCGTCGCTTTTTAAATCAACAATAAGAATACTGATGCCCTTATTACCCATTTCGGGGTTCGTCTTTGCTGCCAAAATCACATAATCGGCATAAACACCGTTGGTAATAAAGGTTTTTGATCCATTCACTATGTAATTATCACCCAGTTTGATTGCGGTGGTGCGCATACCAGCCACGTCACTGCCGCCAAAAGGTTCAGAAACGCCTAAACAGCCTACTAAGTCTCCATTTACAGATGGTTTTAAGTAGGTATCTTTTTGATAGGCATTCCCGTTTTTGTTCAAATGAGTCATAGCAAGATACACATGTGCCCAAATAGCAGCCGCAAATCCTCCTGAATTAATTTTCTGTAATTCTTCTAGCAACACAATGGTATAGAATAAATCGAGGTCAAGGCCTCCATCCTCTTCTGCAGTGGCAAGGCCAAAAAATCCCATTTCACCGAATTTCGGCCAAATAAATTTATCGATGGTGCCGGTCTCCTCCCACTTTTCTATATGGGGGACCACCTCTTTTTGTAAAAAATCTTTTAAACTCTCCCTAAATAATTGATGTTCTTCAGTGAAGTTCATTCGGTTCATAGCATTAATTTTTTAAGTACAAATATAACGCAATTCTGTTAATTCGGTCAGCAGGAAAACCCTCTATTTCCAATAATTCATCAAAAGAATCGATACCTCCGTTACGCCCCCTATACGCCACTATATCGTAAGCCACACTTTTTTGAATATAGACCAAGTGCGCCAATTCTTCCGCAGTAGCGGTATTAAGGTTCATTTTTTTGATAAGAGGAATTTCTAGCACACGAAAGCGATTTAAAGTCCTTTCTACCACCACCGGTTTTAATCCATAAACGTCAGAAAGCTGGTCATCCACAAGAAAACCACCCAACCTATCCCTAAACTTAATAATACGCGCTGCAAGCTTATCCCCAATCCCGTTAATCGATTTAAGCTCCGCTTCCGTTACTGTATTCAAATCTACAATGACAATATCAGCCTTAGCCTCCTTAGAACTGCTTACAGATTTCTTTTGAACATAAGGGGTAGACTTGGTCGTGACCCAATCCGGGAATCTAAACAATGGAGATATCGCGTCTAAAAGGGAGTCTGAAACCAAGGTTACCTGTTGAAATTCCTGCGCTGAATTTACATAAGTGTTATTTGCCCTAAACGCATGTAATCTATCTATCTCTTCTAAGGAAAGCCCCAGCGTATACCCCTTATAATCTGTAATAAAATTGGGATTAAATGGATAAATTTTAACTGTATCCTTTGCTATAGCATTTTGCCTAAGGAGGTCTATTTGCTGTTGGGTTTCCAAGTCAGGAACCATCACTTTTGCCCGAACAATAATATTATCCTTAAAAACAACATATCCTATTTGAACAAGAATCAAAAGGAATAATAAAAAGAAAATCCCACTTCGTTCTTGTTTATTGAACTTGAAGTGGGATTTAAAATTTCTCAATTTTTTACTATTTAAAATTAGCTTTTATATCTGTCAAATACTTAACTAACTCATCTTTAACTTTGGGGAATAAAAATAACAAACCTATCATGTTTGGAAATACCAGAGCTAAAATCATAGCATCTGAGAATTTTATAACAGCATCTAAAGTAGCAGCGGCTCCGATTACTACAAAAAGTAAAAACAAAATTTTATAAACTGTATCGGCCGCCTTACCTCTTCCAAATAAAAATTTCCAAGACTGAAGACCATAGTAGGACCAAGAAATCATAGTCGAAAACGCAAACATTATAATTGCTATTGTCAATACATATCTAAATCCAGGAATAACAGAATCATAAGCCATGGAAGTTAAATCTACACCACCCACATAAGTTTGAGAGTCATTAAGTAAAACTGTGCTTCCTAACGCATTACCATAATCAAACGCACCAGTATCCATATTAAAGAATATAATAACTAAAGCTGTCATAGTACATATGACCACCGTATCAATAAATGGCTCCAATAGTGCAACAACTCCTTCACTTGCTGGGTATTTTGTTTTTACTGCTGAGTGCGCAATTGCAGCAGAACCTGCCCCTGCTTCATTAGAAAATGCTGCGCGCTGAAAACCAACTATGATAACACCAACTACTCCACCTAATCCAGCCTCGGGCGTGAAGGCTCCAGAAAATATCATTCCGAAGGCATCACCTACATATTCTATATTCGCAAAAATAATTACCAAAGATGCAAGCACATAAATACCAGCCATAAATGGTACAATTTTTTCTGTGACACTGGCTATTTTTTTAATTCCACCAATTATCACGATTCCAACTAAAACCGCCATAACAACTCCAATTATGACTCCCGTTGCACCACCCTCTAGGTTGAACATAGAAGTTAATTGAACAGCTGCTTGGTTTGATTGAAAAGCGTTACCACCTCCAAAAGAAGCACCAACACAAAGCACTGCGAAAATAACAGCAAGAACCTTCCCTAGGCCAGGCATTCCTCTTTCCTTTAAACCTCTTGACAAATAATACATTGGACCTCCATAAACTGTTCCATCATTCCCTACATCCCTATATTTAACTCCAAGAGTACATTCAACAAACTTGGTTGACATTCCTATTAACCCACAGACTATCATCCAAAAGGTAGCTCCAGGACCACCTAAAGCGATAGCTATTGCTACACCAGCGATATTTCCAAGACCTACTGTACCTGAAACTGCCGTTGCCAATGCTTGAAAATGACTTACTTCTCCTTCTTTACTCTCATCTGCGATAGTGTCTACTAAATCACCATCAACAATATTCAACTCTGATTTTTCAACACCATGATGATCCATTTCATCATACTTGCCTCGAACAGTATTTATAGCCAAAACAAATTTTGAAATTCCAGGAAATTTAAAATATAC
>JBLIEO010000107.1:0-4894 GCA_047633095.1 Maribacter sp. | reverse complement strand
AGAATAGATTCACCGAAATAATCATCGCTAGCTCCCTGTTTGTATTGATAGAATTTAGTCTCGTAATTAAATGAATGGGTAATTGCCAAAGAAGTCTTCTCTACTAAACTAGAATCCTGCTGGCTTCTTATAAGCTTGTATTGATGATCTAAATAATACCGTTTGCCCAACACTTTATTATCAACATCAGTAAAACGAACATCTACCTTGGGCCTATCGATAAAATCTGAATCACCGCTCTCAAATTGCAATTTCTTTTCTGTTAAACCTCCGTTTTCCTGAGATGTAACATCTTGAGCTGCAATATGCGTTCTCAAAAGATACCTGTTGTTTTTACTTAAATAATTGGCCGTGGTTATAAAGTTACCCGATTGCATCTGTTCTGAACTGTACCTCCCTAAAGACCTAAACCCGGTATAGGCAATAGAAAAGTTAAGACGGGTGGATGTATTAAAAGTTAATAACGCATCCAACAATTGTCCTTCCTCCAAAGTGGTTTTAAACATAAGGTCCGTCATCGGCGTTATTACATCGTAATACTGCATCTGCTCTATACCTCTATATCTGTAATGTTTAGCCTTAGCTCCCAATCTTGGATAAAGGTTAGGTCGTTCAAAATCAACACCGAGTTTATTGTAGGTCTGTCCAATATTAGCAAAAGGCATAAGCTCAAAGTCATCGCTGCGCAGGTAGTTGTACTTATATTCTTTTTGGATGGTAAGCGTGGTATCCAAATATGTGGTGTCCCGTTGATGGGAAACTATCTTATAGTTACGAATACTAACCGTGTCAACTACTTTAACTATAGGAGACTTCCTAATAACTGTTCTGGACGTGTTCGCTATTGAATCCGCAACAAGTTTTCCAACAGGTCCTTGTTGCGTTTCTTGTTGCGTTTCTTGTTGCGTTTCTTGTTGCGTTTCTTGTGAAACAACTGCAAAAGCAACGAACAAAAAGAGTCCAGTCAAAAAACATTTCATAGCTCTCATATCTTCGTTGCCAAAGTTACTTTTTTTGTTGCTAACTAAATGTGAAAGTTTAGCTTAGAATACAAAACCTATATTTATGATCTTAGTAGTACTCCAATCACCAGCTGTTTAAAGAATTATTCATAGCCTAAAGAAAAAACTTTGCATAAAACTTCTTGAACACCCACTAATGATTACTCTTTGGGGATTTCTATGAAAATACATATCATCTTTCTCGCTTTATCTTGGTAAGCGCTACTCTATTTTTAATATTTATCTTAGCATATCTAGAAGACAGAATTACCAATATAGGCCATTAGAACAATAGTATGCTTTTAAACTTCTACAAAGAACAGAGTGAAGCAGGCACGGACGAAGCAGGCAGAGGATGCCTTGCCGGTCCTGTAACTGCAGCAGCGGTTATCCTTCCAAAAAAATTTAAGAACGGGGTACTTAACGACTCCAAACAATTATCGGAACGCAAGCGAAATGAATTAAAACCTATTATAGAAGCAGCCAGCATATCTTTTGCGGTAGCTCATATATATCCATTGGAAATAGATGAAATAAATATTTTAAATGCCTCTTTCTTGGCTATGCACCGATCCCTTGATCAATTGAAAATAGTACCCAAGCATATTATCGTTGACGGTAATCGGTTTAATCCTTATAAGGACATACTACATGCCTGCATTATCAAAGGGGACTCTAAATACTTAAGTATTGCAGCAGCATCTATCCTGGCTAAAACCTGTAGAGATGCATATATGATACGTATACACGAAGAATACCCTATGTATAACTGGAAACAAAACAAAGGCTATCCCACCAAGGAACATAGGGCAGCTATACAAAAGTATGGAGTAACGCCCTATCACAGAAAAAGCTTTCAACTACTTCCTCGACCCCTTATAATAAAACTTTAAAAAGTATAAATTTGTTCAACGCTTTTTATAAAGGAAAATACAACCATTCTAGATACAGATTAAAATATCATTTGGAGAACGGTTGGCCCCACAGAAAAGAGTGATGTTGTGGACTGAGTCAATAAAGTCAAATGAAAACAAATAAACATGAACGGATGAAAATTAAAATTCTTCTGATTTTAGGAATCGTATTAGGGTTTCAATGTTCCCCAGAAAAGGAATACCAATACAGCTTGCTTCAATTTATACCTGAAAATGCCAGCGCAATTGTTAAAATAAACGATTTTAATGCCTTTACCGCCGAATTGGATGAAAATGACCTTATACAAAAGCTAATTACATTAAATCTAAGCAAAAAAATCTCTGAAGTTCTTGTTCCGCTAAATTATGTAAAGCCTTCCCAAGAAGCACTGATCAGTTTTACAATTGACTCGCTACAAACACTGGATTTCACCTTTGTAGCTTTGGACACGCTACCTTATTTACAACTTTCCGAAGTAGCCGATAAAACCATAGAGACATTACAATACAAAAACTTTAATATTAAAAAATACACCGTTGAAAATTACGAATTTTACACCACTCGTATTGAAAAAAAAGAAATCCTCAGTTCTTCTATTAAACTACTAGAGCATCTTATATCTACGTTTGACACACGAATAATAAATCAACAACTGGTGAAATTTAATAGTGTTTCCGACGCCTCAAAATTGGGTCATTTGTGGATTGACTTAAATAACAGCGACGTACTCCTAGAACACCTTACCAACACAAAAGTGACACTACTCCCATCCCATTTTGCAGATTGGTTATTTTTAGATGTATCCTTAGGGAATGATGGACTTTTTTTAAACGGAATAAGTACAGCTAAAAATGCTGCCAAGAACTATCTTGAATTATTTTCCGGCGCCAAACCTTTAATGAATGTTACGTACGAAATGCTTCCTGCAAATACATCTTCCTTTGCATCCTACACCTTTAGCGACTATCAATCGTTTTCTTCAAATCAAATGCTTTATTTAAATCAAAACACAGCTATAGATTCTCTTTTTAGTACCATTGAGGAAATAGGAACTGCACAACTAGAAGAGCAACCGCTGGTACTACTAAAAACATTTGGGACAGATGAAATAACCGATTATTTGAAAAGTATACGCAAAAGCAGTGTTGAATTTCAAGGAAGTGAAATATGGGAACTTGGAGAAACAACCCTTCTTGAGAATGCTTTAAAACCCCTTGTATCGGATTTTGAGTCTAAATATAGCTGTGTATTAGAGAATACTTTAGTTTTTGCCCAAGAGAAGAAATCCTTGGAAAAAGTAATCATAGCCTACAAAAACGCTAACACAATACCAAAAACAAGCCTTTTCCAAAACTTGGAAGAACTTACCACGGAAGCTTCCTCTATTTTAGCCGTTGCAAACGCTAATGGTTTTGAAAAAAGCTTAGTGAACTACAATTTAGTAGAAACAGCGAAACAACTCAAAAATGCTAATTTATCCGATTATGTTTTTGGTTCAGAAATCATTTCTGAAACCGAATTTTTTCACAGCAGTTATTTCATAAAAAAGATTAAGGAACGAAAAGTTAAAAATAGTGTCACCTCAGTATTCACTATCCAATTGGATACAGATCTCCGTTCTGTTCCACAATTTACAATCAACCATCGCACAAAAATGGGTGAGCTTATTGTACAAGATTTGGATAACGTACTTTATCTAATTTCCAATAATGGCAACGTACTATGGAAAAAGCAGCTAGAAGGGGCTTTACAAGGTAAGGTACATCAAGTAGACCTATACAAAAACGGAAACCTACAATTTGCATTCACAACTAATAAGGAGTTCCTAATACTTGATCGTAACGGTAAAACTGTAGCCCCGTTTTCCATGAATTTTCCCGGTGGAAATTTAAATCCTTTGGCCGTTTTTGACTATGAAGGAAAAAAGGATTACCGTTTTTTGGTTACCCAAAACAAAAATGTTTTCATGTATAACAACCAAGGTAAGATCGTAACGGGATTTAAATATACCACTGCATCTGAACATATTATTGAAGCGCCACAGCATTTTAAAATCAACAGAAAGGACTATCTAGTTTTTAAGCTTGCAAACAACACCCTTAAAGTATTGAATAGGGTGGGCAACGTGAGAATTAAAACAAACGAAGAAATTCCATTTTCAGACAATCCCATAAGACTGTACCAAAATACGATTAGTCTTACCTCAAGCAAGGGGCTCCTATATCAAATAGATACCAAAGGCAAGCTTACTAAAACGAACCTTGGATTAAATATAGACCATGGCTTCGATGCAACTTCCAAAACTTTGGCTATCATGAACGATAATGTATTAAGCATAAGAGGCAAAAAAGCAACTTTGGACCTTGGCGTTTACTCCAAACCCAAAATTTTCTATACAAACGATAAGATTTACATCTCGGTAACGGATATCCAAAACCAAAAATGTTATTTATTCGACAGTCAAGCAGTGGCTATCCCAAATTTCCCTATTTACGGTTCCTCTAGTATTGATATGGCAGATATAAATAAGGACAAAAAACCGGAACTGGTCATCAAAGATCAGGAAAACTCTTTTACAGTCTATAGAATAAATTGATAGGTATAAGTAAAGACATATCTAGCGACTCGGCTAAACACATACTGCGAAACCTGTACCTTTCGTTTTAGCCGCTTTGCACTGGTCATGGCTTTTTTTATATGTTATTCCTAAAGTAGACACAGGCTATTCTAAAAAAGGATACATGCAGAACAAAACTCTTAGCGTTCAATATCCATTTTAGCTTATACTTTAACTTCCCGGTAGCACCAAATTAGAGTATTCCTTCTCTCAAAAAATGATAGTATTTGGCACAGTAGCCTACACTTTATAACCGGTTCCAATCACCCTTCCCTTTTCAATTCACAAACCCTAAAACCCCATCTACGTCTGATTTTAGCCAAATAAAAACACCATGTTTTACAAAGCATACATTCATATG
>JBLIEO010000106.1:0-4961 GCA_047633095.1 Maribacter sp. | reverse complement strand
AAGTCGAATGATTGAATATTATTACTTAAATTTTAGAGTATGAAAATCAAATACTTAGCGCTTTTAGTATTCTTTTTTATCACTACTTTTATGTATTCTCAAAACATAAAAATTCATAATTTCGCTGTCATGAAAAGGAAAAAAATTAGTGTCAGCAATATCGTTCTTCTTGTCTTTTTAGCCTTACTACTTATTCCCCAAACACGGGCGCCCATTCAGGTTGCGATTAATAAAGTTAAAATGTTGGTGTTATCGCCATCCACTTTGGATGAAGACGACCAAACCCAGCTGAAGCCATTTAACTATAAAGGAAAAGATTTGAATGGCGTTCCAAATGTGGTAGAAGTTGGGATGGGAAGGGTTGCGTTTCTTAGTTATTGGGCCACTTGGTGTCCGCCCTGTATTGCGGAACTGCACAGCATTCAAAAACTATATGTGGATTATGCCGATAAAATGGATTTTATATTGCTTACAAATGAGGACCCAGCAGTCGTACGTCGTTTTTTAGAAAAGAAGCGCTATGAGCTACCGGTGTATTTCCCCAGTATAGAAACCCCAGAAGCGCTTTACGAAACTAGTATCCCTACCAACTATATCATTGATGCCACCGGAAAGATTATGGTAAAAGAAACCGGAGCGGCAGATTGGAATAGTCCAAATATTAGGAAGTTATTGGATAGCTTAATAGCTAGTTAATTTCCGCTGTCATTAATTAGGGCATACTTACAATACCATGTAATACAAAACTAAATTCACCTTTGCAGCCTTAAGGATACTATAGGCTTCCCTTTTTGATTCTGCTACAGCACCACCACTTAAAAAGGCTACTCAAAAGAAATACTTGAACACAAAAAATCGCAAGCAAAGAACACCAGAATAAGCCTTAGGAATTCGTTATCTTTTTTTACCTTTCTTACCAAAGTTCTTATCGCCCCTGGTTTTGGGTTTGGAATATTTTTTTTTGATAATCCACTTATAGGAACCACCTTGGTTCTGCTTGCTATTCTTCTCAGACTTTTCATGGAAGCTGGCGCCTCGTTCCTCTTCGTTTTCGCGTAATGGGTTTTCGTGCTCTATGTGTTTGGGCTGTTCATCACGAGTTAAGCGTTTGGCAATTTCTACTTCCTTTGGAAGTGCTACACCCTCAATTTCTGTTGCCATAAGGGCTTCAATCGCCTTTTTGGCCTCTTCCTCTTTTTCAGTATACAGCAATATAGATTTACCTTCCTTCTCTGCCCTACCCGTACGACCAATACGGTGCATGTAATTCTCTGGATATGCTGGCGTATCAAAATTAATGACATGGGAAATCTCTTCTAAATCGAGACCTCTGGCCATAACATCGGTCGTAACTAGAATTCGGTTCTGACCAGAATCGAACTGCTTAATAGAGCGCATTCTATAATTCTGGGTCTTATTGGAATGGATAATACAAAGCTCCTCGCTAAAAAAATCTGCTAACTCCTGGAAGAGTAAATCTGCGGTTCGTTTACTGGAAACAAAGACCAATACCTTATGGAAGGTTTCTGTGTCTTGTAACAGATGTATCAATAAATTAACCTTGGTATAAAAATTAGGAACGGCGTAGGTAGATTGGGCAATATTTTCTAATGGTGTTCCGCTTACGGCTACCGAAATTTTCTCCACATCAGAAAAGAAATCATTTATAAGTAATTCCACATCATCCGTCATTGTTGCCGAAAACATAATGTTCTGCCTGCGTTTTGGCAACAGCTCAAAAATATTGATCAGCTGAAACCGAAAACCCAAATCCAACATTACGTCTACCTCATCAATCACTAATTTTTTTATACTCTTGAGTTGTAAGGCTCGGGATAATACGAGGTCGTATAAACGAGCTGGGGTTCCCACTACAATATCCGTACCCATGGCCAAGGCCTCTTTTTGCTTATTCATACCGGTACCACCGTAAACACCTAAAACACGAACGGATGCATACTTTCCCAGTTTCTCCACTTCCTCCACCACCTGTACCACCAGTTCCCGTGTAGGAACCAGTATCAAGGTCTTTGGATGAATATCCTTTGAAAAATTGTGTGTGTTGAGTATAGGCAACAGATAGGCAAATGTCTTTCCAGTACCGGTCTGTGCAATACCCACAATATCCTTCCCGCTCATAACTACCGGAAAAGCTTGCTCCTGAATTGGGGTTGCGTTCTCAAAACCTAAGTCACCCAGAGCGTTACGAAGGAGGTTGGATATTTTAAAGTCGGTAAATGCGGACATACGAGCGGCTTTTTTAGTGCTGCTGCAAAGCTATGTGGATAATTTGAGAAACAGGGTACTTAGGCAAATAATATAAGGCTTGGTATTGGTCTTTACATCAATAATACGTTTCCTCCTTGTTATTTAGCTCGTGTGGGCTATTTTTCTTGTAAATTATTAGGATAATAGCGTTTCGAGTGACGTCCTGAAAGAGAGGTTGTATCGAGAACCCTTTGGAATACGGGAGGACGTGCAACCCTTTGAACATCCATATACTACACTATTTAATCACCAAAATTTTAGGGTTAATAGGATATAGCCATTCTACACCGCGCTCCGTAATTAGCGCATCATCTTCCAAGGGAATACGCAGCTTTTTACCACCCCATTCTGGTATTTTGGTATACGCGAACAACTCGATAGAAATCAAATTTGAGGGTTTTAGTTCATAACCCAACCGAATGGGATTGAAAAAAGCAATAGAGGGCCCAATACCATGTCCCCAATTCCCTACAGAATGGCAACCGATAATGACATCGGTTTTATCCAAATCGGTGTACTTGTTAAAACCTTTCATTTTGTTGAATCCCGCGTTGGTGAGGGCGGCGTAAATGGCATCCTCGGCCTTTTGCGCCGTAACGCCAGGTTTGATGGTTTTTTTGATGATATCACGGACGTGTACGCCTTGATCAAATGCATTCTTAATTCCTGCTGGCACTTTAGTTTCGCCTTCTTTCAATACATAGGCAATGCGTTTCATATCGGTAAACATATTCATTAACCCTACACCCCAATCCAACATTAATACATCACCACGTTGAATAATACGGTCTGTTGACGTAGCGATAACCCCGTCAGGACCCGTAACATAAACAGATGGCATACCAAACGAAGAACCCAAATTATTTTTGTATTGCTGATCCTTCATAAACCAAGCAACATCTTCCAACGTGGTGACTCCCGGTGTAATTACTTCATTAGAAAAAGCCTTCTCTGCAATGGTATACGAAAACTCTCCCGCTTCCCCATAAATAGCAATTTCACTAGCGACGCGCCTAGACCTAAAATCGGAGACTAGTTTTTCTGTAGAAACAAAACGTGCTGTATAGGGTTCCCCTAAAATTTCGGCTAGCTCCAAATACGAGGAATGCGTTAGTCCGTCTGCCCCTCCAAAATTTTTAGAGATATTGAGACCAATGGTTTTGGGATTCCGTTTCGCAACAAATTCCTTCAGCTCGTCTGCGGAACCGAAATAGTCGTAGGTACCGCCTTCTTCAAGCAAATAACCTCCCACGCCAAGCGCGGCACGCTCAATTCGGTCTTCTCCCGTATCTGTAAAAATATAATACGCATTGCCAGTTACATACCCTTCACCCATATCGGTGTATAGCGGATCTAGATTTCCTTCACGATTGGTAACAATCCACATGGCAATGTTGTTTTCACGCATCGCCTCGGGCAATACCAAATCAAATTTATCTGCGCGTACCTGGTTCAGTTTACGCCAGCGCCTCATGGCTTCTTGTCCAAAGGTTTGAGCTGTAATTACTAGTGCCAAGAGGAGGATAGCTTTTTTCATAGTTGGTGGTTTTGAGTGGATTAAAAACTGGGAATTAAATAGGATTTTAGCAGCTAGATGACAGGTATTGAATATTATCGCCAAACTATAATTCCCTATTCCGGAGCTCGGCAAACGCCAAGTGCTTTGTCCACCTTAAATTTTTAATTCCTTCCCATTTTTTATATTGAATTCCCATTTTCCTACTCTTAACTACATCAGCAGAAAGATGCTTGCGGTAGTGGAGAATTATTGATTCGTTTCTTTTTTTAAGTTTTTAAAGTGTACATAAATACAACCTGCAGCCAATACGGCCCAAAATAATCTATACATCCAGATAGGTACTTCGAATGATAAGATACGCTGAATTGCAATGTCTTCAAAGAAACTATAAATTACTTTTGCGGCAGCTAAAATTCCGATTATTAGATTAAAAGATATATTTTTCATAGTAAAACGCGGTTAAGGCTTATTTAAAATAGGAGACAAGAATTAGAACTAATCATCATTTATATCCCTCTTTTCAAATCTAAAATAACAAATCCACTGTAGTTATGTTCCTAAAAATGAAAGCACCACTATCAAGCCTATCTTCACATCACCTGTAAAAACTACAAATTCAGAACAATTATACGTTTAGAACGTTTAATAGCGCCAAGCGCATTATCCGTTTAAGATTTTAATTCCTTCGGACTTTTTGTACTGAACTACCGTTTTCTGATACCTGACGGCACGAGTAGAAAGATGCTTGCGTTGGCGCGAGGATTTACTCCCTTCCCAAGGTATCTACATTTTGATCACCAGCTTCATATTGAATAGCAGTATAGGATACTATTTTCCAAGCGTTCGCTTTTTTAACTAGGGTAGCGGTTGCTTTTGCAACGGTTTTATCCCCTCCAAAGCTTGTCCATGTTTGGTCAAATGCGATCCATGCTAAATTGACATCATAAAAAATAATATAGTTGGAGTTTTCGAATGTAGAGGTTATGGGCTCCGGGTTCTCCTTAAAAAATAATTCTAATTTTCCACCGCTTTCATCCCATCCCTTTTTTTGGGCGAAACCTGCTTTAGATACATCCAATCGCAATACATCGCTGCCATGGTCCCAATACGATGCCCATTTCTGATAATCTTTCTCCATATAGGCATACGTTTCCCCGACCACAATTGCTTTGAT
>JBLIEO010000105.1:0-5067 GCA_047633095.1 Maribacter sp. | reverse complement strand
AACTCTATTCTCTCGACTTTTTGTATTTCTATGGCAGAATTAACCGCATCCACTGCACTAGCAAAGGTGCTTAGTGCACCATCGTCCATCTCCTTAATCCATTGTCCATTATATTTTTGAACCAATGGTTTTTGGATTTTCTTGCTTATGTTAACTAACTACATAGTTTTTTGGAAATCTTTTCCCATCAAACTGCTATAACCAACAATATCGGTGAACATAATAGCAGCAAGTTGACGTGTCTTAGTCATATATTTTAAACAAGTGTAACTATGAAAATATAATTTATTCTTGGATGTCAAGTTTTTAAACCAAACCTTGTTATCATAGCTTGTGGAGTTATTTATTATATCATAAGAATGCTTTGTATTTGTATTACAAGTTAATGATTTATATTAATACGTTTAGGCTTCCTTAATCAAGGATCAAATAGGAAACGCTATATTCATAATAAAGTAGTTTTATGAAAACCCAATCTTAAAATTGGCGCGTACTAGTATAGACTTTGGAGGTAAATCTGAGCTAAATAAATCACATGTTTTGGAGGCTATCCAAAACAGAAGTTCGCATAGGGACGGATAATTTTAATAGTACTAGGGTTTTTTATATTTCACTACCTATGAGACAAACCTACAAGAATACGAATTGGTATTTTAATTAAGTTGTTTGATTAACTGGTAGGTGAATTCAATAATCTCTTTGTAATTTTCCTTGTCTATTTTTTCATCGATACCGTGAAAACGAGTCATGGAGTCTGGTGCAAGACGGATGGGATAAAAACGGTAGACGTCATCTGAGACCTCATAGAAATAACGCGCATCTGTACCACCACCAACAAGGCCTGGTACTACTACAGATTCTGGGAATACCGAGCGAATCGTTTTTTCTAAGCTTTTATAGGCTTCAGAATCAATTTTTGAAACAGGGGAAGGATTGGTCAAAAACCCAACAGGTTCTACTTTAATTTTAGTGCTTATGGTATTTTCTATATGTTCTTTTACGGATGCGATGGTTTCTCCAGGTAGAATCCTAAAATTAATAGTAGCTTCTGCTACTGTAGGTATCACGTTGTTTTTTATACCACCTTCAATTATAGTTGCCGCTGTCGTGGTATGTGCATTTAATCCTTCAAGAATAGGTTTTTTAAATAGCCAAGGATTTGCAAATGCTACCTTCTTTAGAAATGGCAACTCCGCACCTATGTAGTCCAGTTGATAATTTATGGGTTCCACAAGGGTATAGGGTAATTGATTGGCTTCAAGGTCAACAATGGCCTTTGCGAGCATACCAATTGTATTTTCTTTTGGAGGAGCAGAACTATGACCGCCTTTGGTTTCAACAATCAATCTAAAAGAGGCAAATCCCTTTTCGGCCAAGTTGACAATAGCTACGGTTTTATCTATTCCAGGGACTAAACCATCGGCCAGAAAACCTCCTTCATCTAAGGTCATTGATGCTTTAACCCCTCTTTCTTTTAACAATTGGGCAATTTTGGATGCACCATTTACACCACCCACTTCCTCATCATGTCCAAAAGCAAGGTAGATAGTTTGAGCAGGGACAAAGGATTCCTTTAGCAATAGCTCCACGGATTCCAGTAGGGCCATCAAGGAGCCCTTATCGTCCAGTGTTCCTCTTCCGATGATATCCGTATCAGTAATCTTCCCTTCAAAAGGTCCAGCTTCCCAATCTGCTAAGGTGGGCTGATCAACGGGTACAACATCTTGGTGTGACATTAATATGATAGACTTCTTATCCTTATCAGCACCTTTCCACGTATAGAGCAAACTATATTCGCTTATTTTTTCAAGGATAAGGTTTTCATGAACCAATGGAAACGTTTCCGATAGAAATCGATGAAAACCATAAAATGCTGTAGAATCTGGGATGGCATCTTCACTATAGGAGATTGTTTGATATTGAATGGCTTTGGATAAATTAGAGTACACCCTATTAGAAATCGCTATCTTTTGTATTGCTTCGGAAGCTACTTGTTTTGAGCTTAGCGCTAAGGTGTTGAATAATAGTATTGTAACAAGCACTCCCACAATAGCTAAAAGCGTGTAAATGATTTTTTTCATAGGTAGTTGGTTTGAAAACTTAAAACATAAACATATATTTAAGTTGGTTCAATTTAGAAAATATATAGTTAGATGGTGGACAGAATTAATTAAAATTAATGCGAGATTACCATAAAAATGATTTTGTTAACCACCCATCACTTTTTTAAGTCCCTTATCAAATAGTTTCATGTCATCCATTGTGCCCGTACTAATTCTTGCCCATTCGTAAAATGGGGGGAATGGTCTTCCAATGAGGACGTTTTCTTTTTCCATCTCCCTCATCATTTCATCGATAGGTCTACCTGTTTTAAAGAAAACAAAATTGGTGTGCGATTCTATATATTCAAGACCTAAATCATTTAAAGTGTTATAAATAGTATTCTTGGCTTCCACATTTTTAGCAATACTGAACTTGTAGAATTCGTTGTCTACTAAGGCTTCTTTCGCTGCTTCAATGGCTAGCACATTGGTAAAAGCCATGATGTTTTTCTGTAACCTTTTGGCTATATCGGGCCGCGCTACTAAATATCCAATTCGCAGCCCGGCCATACCATACACTTTGGAAAATGTTTTGGAAACAATAACATTCATATTTTCCTTAACCAATTCGACCATAGAAGGATAGTCTGGCTCCGTAATAAAGTCGTAATACGCTTCATCACTAAAAACCATGGTTTTCTTACTTGCCGATATGCAAAAATTCCTAAGCTTGTTCTTATCTAATAAGGTGCCCGTTGGATTATTAGGGTTACAAATGAAAATTAAATTTGTTTTGGAATTGATTCTTCTTTCCATTTCTTCAAGGTCGTGCCCCATGTTGGAATCTACCGGAACGCGATGCACATAAGCACCAAAATTCTCGGCATAGGTCATCATAGATTGAAATGTTGGGTCTGCCGCTATGATTTCCCCGCCGTCAATACCGTAGGTTAGACCTGCAGCCTTTAGACCTTCAGTGGAACCTCCTGTAACCACGATATGCTTCGTAGAAACACCTTCCTTTTTCGCTATTTGCTCCAATAAGGGTTTGAACACCATGGACGGATACCTGCAGGCAGTATCAAAAGCACTGGTTATTTTATTACGGACAGCTTTGGAAGGCCCGTAAGGATTTTCATTGGAATTCAGTTTAGCAATTGTGTTTAAGGCAATAGGAGTGTTTGTGGGTATTTCCATAGCCATAGTGCTTAAACCTCCTAGAAAAGTAAAACTACTAGAAAGTCCCGCAGTTTTTAACCATTGTCTTCTGTCTATGTTTTTCATATTATCTACATTTTTGGTTTAAGGTACGAAAATATAGAAAAGATTGGTATGTGAAAATTTTGGGGTAGTTAGGGTAATTTAAAGAATTGCTTTTCGGAAAAGTATAAAACAAAAAAAAGCTACTGGAATTTCCAGTAGCTTTTCGCTATTCTCTTTGCTCTAAATTCCTTCTTCAGTACGTACTTAAGTTACCTCGAAAAAACTAGAAAAGTAGGTAATTAAAGATTCTGGGTCTAATGTTACATTTGTAATTCTTTATTGTTTTTATCTGCACTCGTTTCTTTGGCTGGGCTAAACACATCCTTTAAAATGTAGGCTGTTACTATCGTAAGTCCTGTCGTTAAGGTTATATTGGCGTATTCCCATTCCAACAAATACATTAATCCTCCGCCTATTATGGTAAGCACACCTACTACAATGGCAAAATTCCATATAATAGCTGCCAAGCTGTTTTTGGCTCTTCTGTCTTCATCCATAAAATAAGCAGTGCCTTCCATGGCGAACCAAGTTATAAATGTAATCGCCGTACCTACCTGAAAAATTAGAGTGTATGGAAAATCCATTATGCTAAGCAATCCGTTGGTAGTCCAAAAAAGGACCAAAATCATTTTAATGTAGGCTACCGGTTTTTTATTCTCCTTTTTACCAAATCGAACTGCATAAAGGATGCCAACGGCTAAAAAGGAGGTAAAGAGCACTCCAGCGGCATAGGGCCAGTCTAGCATACGCATGACCATACCGGTTAATAAGGCCACAAGGGAGACGCGCAATGGTGTTTTTAGTACTTTTCTATTGGCTTCCATAAGTTTGTATTTAAATCATTTTTATGTTGGCTTTAAGTCCTTCCATAATTCCCATAATATTCTTTACGGTCTCGTTGAGGTAATACCTAACAACGATGTGGGGAATTCGAATTGTGGTAAATCCGTTTTTAAAGGAATGCATGGTTTGCTCCAAATTATTGATGGCCTGCTCTTCGGTCAGTTTTTCGTACTCCGAGTCTATTTCGATATTTAGCTTTACGCGAGATATAGCAATATCAACGGAATTGCGACCGTCCCACCATTCCAACATTGCATGTACTCCGGCTTCTTTAAGTCCGTAGTAGAGCTGTATGGCTTCTAGTGGCGTATCGTTTTTAACGATCAAGGCTTTCATACGTTTGTGGTGTTCAAAACAAAGCTCTACACCAAGGCTGTCCATAGCATTCTTATGGTCTATATAGCCTAATTTTTTTTTACATTCTAAACAAATCATTAAGTAGGGGGAGGTTAGGTTTGGGAATACTATAACCATAGATTTTTAGGATTAGTATGATTGATCGATGTATGGCACCAAACTTTTAGACAAACTGCATTTTTTTAGATGAACGACACGCCATTGTGTTAAAATTGTGGTGAAATTGACCTTAGCCGTTTTCTTTATTTTCACATTTTGCATCTATATTTACAAAAATCCAACTAAGAATGTTCAAAAGGAGTGGTCCCGGTGTTCTAATTGCTGCGGCCTTCATTGGTCCCGGTACCGTAACGGCATGCACGCTTGCAGGTGTTGATTTTGGGTACGCATTGCTCTGGGCTATGGTTTTATCCATTTTGGCTACTATTGTCTTACAGGGAATGGCGGCGAGGCTTGGAGTGGTTACCCAGAAAGGTCTTGCGGATGTTATCAAACAGGAACTGAAGACAAAATGGATACGGATTAGCATAGTTGGAATCATTCTAGCTGCCATTGTAGTTGG
>JBLIEO010000104.1:0-5072 GCA_047633095.1 Maribacter sp. | reverse complement strand
TGGTCATCCTATACCCTGGTGGTAAAGTGAGTGATATTCAAGAACGGCAGTTGACTACCTTAGGACAAAACATTACCGCTTTGAAGGTTGATGGTACTTTTGACGATTGCCAAACCATGGCAAAAACAGCTTTTCTAGATAATGAGCTGGTTCAAAAGATGCAATTGACTTCAGCAAACTCGATCAACGTGGCACGTTGGCTACCACAAATGTTTTACTTTTTGTTCGCCTACAAACAGCTACGCATTGCGGCAGAAGAAAAAAAGACCGCGATACAGGATATCGTTTTTTCTATACCTAGTGGAAATTTTGGAAACATCTGCGCAGGAATGGTTGCACAGCGATTAGGAATGCCCGTGGCACAGTTTATAGCAGCGACAAATATAAACGATACGGTACCCCAATTTATGAAAACGGGGACTTACGAACCCAAGCCTTCAATAGCTACAATTTCAAATGCTATGGACGTAGGAGACCCAAGTAATTTTATCCGGATACGGCATCTCTTCCAAGACGATTTCATACAACTGAAAAAACTGCTCTCTTCCTACTCCTTTACCGATACAGAAACGAGAAAAGCCCTTTTGGATATTTATAAAAAAAGCAACTACATTGCAGATCCTCACGGCGCAGTTGGATACCTAGGACTTAAAAAATATCAGCAAAACCATCCTGATGATTATGGTGTTTTTCTAGAAACCGCGCATCCTGTCAAATTTCTGGATACCGTAGAGGAAACAATTGGGCAAAAACTGGATATTCCCACTCAAATCCAGAAAGTGATGGACAAAGAAAAAAAATCAATTTCTATTGAAACCTATCAGGGACTAAAAACCTATTTATTGAATCGTTAATTCAAGGAAAAATTACTGAAATTTAATTGCGATACCTTCTATCACTTAAGCAATTTTCAGTATCCGTAATCATATTATTAACTTCAGCCCTCAATTGTTTTTAGGTCATTCTGAAAAGATTTTTGTGCCCTTTGTTGGGACTAAATTTAACTATAGAAAGACAAAAAATGTTTAAAACATAAGCTCCTGTTTCAAACGTATCCCTAATTAATTCTATAAATTTGCTGTACTCAAAATTCTAAAAATGAAAAATACAGCCCTTTCACAAACCCACGAGGTCCTAGGTGCCAAAATGGTTCCTTTTGCTGGCTACAATATGCCAGTTTCTTACGAAGGCGTTACCGCTGAACACGAGACGGTGCGAAAAGGTATAGGCGTTTTTGACGTTTCCCACATGGGAGAATTTTTGATTAGCGGACCAAAAGCCCTAGAGCTACTACAAAAAGTGAGTTCTAATGATGCCTCAAAACTTAGTATTGGCAAAGCCCAGTATAGCTGTCTACCAAACGAGACAGGAGGAATTGTGGATGATCTTATTATATACAAATTAAAAGAAGAGCAGTATTTACTCGTAGTTAATGCATCCAATATAGAGAAAGACTGGGCACATATCAGCAGGTATAATAAAACTATTGGAGCGGAAATGCGAAATGTTTCCGAGGACTATTCTCTATTAGCCATTCAAGGCCCTAGCGCGGTCGAAGCCATGCAATCTTTGACTTCTTTAGACCTTTCAGCAATCAAATTCTACCATTTTAAAGTAGCAGATTTTGCAGGTATAGACCATGTTATTATTTCTGCTACAGGATACACAGGATCCGGTGGTTTTGAAATTTATTGTAAGAACTCCGAAGTAAAGCAGATTTGGGATAAGGTATTTGAAGCAGGTGCTAATTTTGGCATTAAGCCCATTGGCTTGGCAGCAAGAGATACCCTGCGTTTAGAAATGGGGTATTGTCTGTACGGAAATGATATAAGCGATACTACCTCCCCACTAGAAGCCGGACTGGGATGGATTACTAAATTCACAAAAGACTTTATAAACAGTGAAGCCTTGGCCAAAGAAAAAGCACATGGTCCTGAACGTAAACTGGTTGCTTTTGAATTGGACGAAAGAGGTATACCAAGACACGATTATGATATTGTAGACGGACAAGGGGAAAAAATTGGTGTCGTTACGTCCGGTACGATGTCGCCTTCGATGGGCAAAGGTATCGGTTTGGGTTATGTCCCAACGATTCTTTCCCACGTAGGTAGTAAAATTCAAATTCAAGTACGAAAAAAAGCTATTCCAGCAACAATAGTAAAACTTCCGTTCTATAAAGTATAATGCAAGATTTTCAACAACACTTAGACACTATTCACAGGGATGTTTTAAAACTTCCAAATACTGGTAATGTAGCTTCCTATATACCGGAATTGGCTGCTGTAAGCAACTCTAAATTTGGTATTCATCTTTTGGACATCCAAAAAAATAAATATGCTGTAGGAGATTGTAAAGAACTTTTTTCTATACAGAGTATCTCTAAAGTGCTAAGCCTTTCATTGGCCATGCGCTGCATAAATGAAGCTGTCTGGAACCGTGTAGATGTAGAACCTTCAGGCGACCCATTTAACCATTTATCCCTTTTAGAACTCGAAAACGGAATTCCAAGAAATCCTCTTATAAATGCAGGGGCAATAGTGATTGCAGATATTCTGGTCTCGGAGTTAGAAAACCCCAAAGCAGATTTTTTATCATTTATAAGGGAACTTGCCAATGACCCATCGATATCCTACGATGAGAAGGTGGCTAAATCTGAAAGGGAGACCGGGTTTAAGAACTTCGCGGCAGCCAATTTGCTAAAATCCTACGGAAACCTTACTAACGATGTTGAAGACGTTTTGGATTTTTACTTTCACCAATGTTCTTTGCACATGAATTGTGTACAGCTTTGCGATACATTTTATCTTTTTATAAATAGAGGCAAATGTAAAAGAAATAAGACTCACCTAAATATCAATCAAATAAAAAGAATCAATGCCCTCATGCTTACTTGTGGTTTTTATGACGAGGCAGGAGAGTTTGCTTTTGAGGTTGGCTTACCAGGGAAAAGTGGGGTCGGTGGCGGTATTGTCGCGCTTTTACCTAATAATTTTTGTGTAGCAACATGGTCTCCGGCACTCAATAAAAAAGGGAATTCTGCCAGAGGAATGGCTGCCCTAGAGCATTTAACGACACTGTCAGAATTATCTATATTCTAATTTGGAAAATAAAAAGATACTCATACTTGGAGGTAGCGGATTCCTTGGCAATGCCATATACAAGGAGCTATGCAACTACTTTGACACCTATGGTACTTACTGCCATGCCACCAAACCTTTCGCATCTAATAAACAATTTTTCAGGTATGACCTTGAAGATGACGACATCTTCCATCTTTTAGAAAAAGTTAGACCACAAGTCATTATATCAGCATTACGAGGAAATTTTGCGGCGCAAGTAATCGCACACCAACACCTATCGGAATATATAACGGAACATGAGTGCAGTTTATATTTCCTATCCTCTGCCAATGTATTTGACGCGTACAGTAAATATCCTTCGTACGAAACAGATAAAACACTATCGGAAAGTGTTTTTGGACGGTTAAAAATAAAGATTGAAAATATGTTACTACGGTTGCCAAAGAATAAAGCCGGTATTCTGCGCATACCCATGGTTTTTGGAAACGGCTCCCCAAGAATAAAGCAAATGAAAAACCAAACCCTGAACAATGAGCCGGTAGAGGTTTTTCCCAATTTAATTCTAAATGTTAGTAGTGATGATAAACTAACACAGCAAATTCATTATCTTATCAACAGAAACAAAACAGGTATTTATCATTTGGGTAGTACCGATTTAGTACACCACGAAGATTTTATAAAAGAAGTTATGGATCGGGTAGGAAACTTTAACCCCGTACTAAAAAGAGTGTATACCACAAATGAAGACCGCTATTTGGCTGTGCTACCAAAAGCGAACAAACTGCCGAAAAATATGCAGTTCACATACCAAGATATTATAGAAAGTCATGTTTTAAATTGATATAAATTCTTTAAAACCAATAATTATGGAAAAATTTACAGACAAACAAATACAAGATTACCTAAGTCAACTTGATGGCTGGGAATATGTTAACGGTGCCATAGAAACAACCTTTGAATTCAAGGATTTTAAAGAAGCTTTCTCCGTTATGACACGAATAGCATTCGAATGCGAGTCTCAAGGGCATCATCCAGATTGGAGTAATGTTTATAAAACGGTAAATATCCGATTAAATACACACGATGCAAATGGAATAACTGAAAAGGATTTTGTGCTAGCAAGAAGTATCGAGGATATTGTAGAGAGCGACTAAACCTATTGACTCAAATTTTATTAAATTTAGAGCCATAAATAAACATACTACTATGGGAAGAGCTTTTGAGTTTAGAAAAGCGCGCAAAATGAAAAGATGGTCGGCCATGTCAAAAGCCTTTACCCGAATAGGTAAGGACATTGTAATGGCCGTAAAAGAAGGAGGACCCGATCCTGATTCTAATTCAAGACTACGAGCGGTTATCCAAAATTCGAAGGCCGTTAATATGCCAAAGGATAATGTAGAAAGAGCCATTAAGAGAGCTAGCGACAAAAGTCTCGGTGATTATAAGGAGGTACTTTTTGAAGGATATGCAGCACATGGAATTGCAATTTTGGTAGAAACCGCCACGGACAACAATACAAGAACCGTAGCCAACGTCCGCAGCTATTTTAATAAGTGTAATGGGAGTTTGGGAACTTCGGGTTCCGTAGAGTTTATGTTTGACCATACCTGTAATTTTAGAATCCCTGCTGAAGGGATAGATCCCGAAGAACTAGAATTAGAGATGATAGATTTTGGTGCCGAAGAAGTTTTTGTAGACGATGACGGTATTCTCATCTATGCCCCCTTTGAGAGTTTTGGAAACATACAAAAAGAACTAGAAAACCGTGAACTAGAGATTTTATCCTCTGGCTTTGAACGTATTCCGCAAGTAACCAAGCAACTCTCTGGAGAAGAAGTGGCAGACGTTGAAAAACTATTGGAAAAGATTGAGGAAGATGATGATGTACAGAATGTGTATCATACGATGCAGGAGTAAGTTTTACAATACTTAAATTTCAAAAACACCCCACTGCGCCCGCTGGGGTGTTTTTGATTACACTTAGTTTTATTA
>JBLIEO010000103.1:0-5173 GCA_047633095.1 Maribacter sp. | reverse complement strand
GTGAAGTTAATGTGGATTAGTTATCCTAATATGCCTACTGGTGCGCGAATTACAATGGAAAAAATGGATGCGGTCGTGGCATTTGCAAAAAAGCATCAAATATTATTGGTAAATGACAATCCCTACAGTTTTGTGTTGAACGACACCCCTACCAGTATTTTGCAAGTACCTGGAGCCAAGGAGGTCGCACTGGAATTAAATTCCTTAAGCAAGACCTTTAATATGGCGGGATGGCGTGTAGGTATGGTCTCTGGTAATGCGGAACATATTACGGCTATTCTAAAGATCAAGAGCAATATGGATTCCGGTATGTTTTACGGCGTGCAGCAGGGAGCCATTACCGCTTTGAAAAGTGGAGATGCATGGTTCCAAGAATTAAACCGTACCTATAGTAAAAGAAGAGAACTTATGTTGCAATTGGTAGATTCGATTGGTGCCACTTATGACCGTAATGCGTCAGGGATGTTCATATGGGCTAAGCTGCCCATAGCATCAAAGTCCTCGGAGGAATTTGTAGATGAGTTGTTACACGAAAAGGATATTTTTATTGCACCAGGAACAATTTTCGGGAGTAATGGAGAAGGGTATATTCGGTTTTCACTCTGCGTTACGGAGGAGAAAATTAAAGAGGCAATAAAAAGATTTGAGTAGTAAGATACTAGAAATGAGATGCATTGGTATGAAACAATTATATCTCAATTCTAAGGTCTAATATCTAAAGGAAATATGAATGTTTTTGTAGTAGGTATCGGTTTAATTGGAGGGTCTTTTGTAAAGGATCTTAAGGCAAAAATGCCGGAGGCTATCGTATACGGAATAGATGCAAACGCCGATCATTTAGAAGAAGCACTTTCCTTGGGTTTGATTGATGTGAAAGCAACCTATGAAGAGTTACCCCTAGCAGATTTTGTTATGGTAAGTATACCAGTAGATGTCATAGTGCAAGAACTACCAAAAATCTTAGATAGCGTACATGAAGATTGCGTGGTTTGTGATGCGGGTTCTACCAAAGAACTGCTTTGTAAGGTGTTGGAAAATCACCCTAAAAGACGTAATTTTTTAGCATGCCATCCCATCGCAGGAACCGAATTTTCCGGTCCTTCGTCAGCTATAAACGGACTCTATGATGGGAAGACAAATATCATTTGCGAAGTAGAGAAAACAGCTTTTACGTTGCAAGAGAAAGCCTTGGAAATTTTTCAATTACTAGGAATGCGTATACGGTATATGAACCCGAAAGCACATGACAAGCATATCGCCTATGTCTCTCATTTGTCCCATATCAGTTCTTTTATGTTGGGAAAAACGGTCATAGAAAAGGAAAGGAACGAACGTGATATTTTTGACATGGCAGGAAGTGGCTTTGAAAGTACCGTTCGTTTGGCTAAAAGTTCGCCAGCGATGTGGACCCCAATTTTTAGACAAAACAAAGAGAATGTAATAGAGACCTTGGAGGAGTATATTCAAAATTTGACCGAATTCAAGGAACTGCTTTTGAAAGATGATTATGAGGGCATTTACAATGAAATGAACAATACGAATAAGATAAAAGCTATACTAAAAGGACTGCCTGCAAAAAAAGGCAATTGAATCAATAGAGAACAAAAATTAATATTAATAAATACTATTAAATACACGAAGACCTAAGGCAGTAGAAAAATAAACACCTTTACCCCTTTTGCTGTTTAAGCCTTCACCAAAAACAAAGTAATGGAGAATACAAAAGAAATGAGAACATGGTTGGACGATATGGGTTTAGATCATCCACTAGTAATAGCAGGGCCATGTAGTGCTGAAACCGAGGAACAGGTATTGCGAATAGCGCACGAATTAAAAGATACCGATGTTAATTATTACCGAGCAGGTATTTGGAAACCAAGAACGCGTCCTGGGAATTTTGAAGGCGTAGGTGCCCTAGGCCTTAAATGGCTCCAGAAAGTGAAGGCAGAAACCGGACTTAAAACAGCAACTGAAGTAGCAAACCGTGCACACGTGGAGTTAGCTTTGGAGCATGATGTAGATTTATTATGGATAGGTGCACGATCTACCGTGAGTCCTTTTATAATGCAAGAGTTGGCAGATGCTTTGAAAGGGACAGACAAGATTGTTTTGGTTAAAAATCCTGTAAATCCAGATTTAGCTTTGTGGTTAGGAGGTATTGAAAGATTGCACACGGCTGGTATTAGAAAACTGGGCGCTATTCACAGAGGTTTTTCAACATATGAAAAAACGAAGTATAGAAATATTCCAGAGTGGCAATTGGCTATTGAATTCCAGAACAAGTTTCCAGATTTACCATTAATCAATGACCCTTCCCATATTACGGGTAAACGTGATATGATTTTTGATGTTTCGCAAACAGCATTGGACTTGAATTTTGATGGCTTGATGATTGAAACTCACTTTGATCCTGATAATGCTTGGAGTGATGCGGCACAGCAAGTGACACCGGAGACCTTGGTAAACATCATGAGGGATCTGAAAATTAGAAAGGAATCTGATCCAGAGGCAGAATATAATAAACAATTAAGCAACTTAAGGGCGCAGATTGATGTACTTGATAATCAATTGTTGGAGACTTTAGGAAGACGAATGAAAGTTTCTGACGGAATCGGTGGTTTAAAAAAGTCTAGGAATGTTGCCGTACTTCAATCCAACAGGTGGAATGAAATTTTAGGTAAGATGATTTTAGAAGGAGAAACGAAAGGGCTTAGCGAGGAGTTTGTCTTGCGCATGTTTAAGGCCATTCACCAAGAATCTATTAATCACCAAGAGAAAGTTGTAAAGGCATAAATAAAAAATCCCGACTTAAAAAGTCGGGATTTTTTTTAATTTTGTTTAGTATGGAAATAGCCTTCGCTAGTTCGGCTGCTATCAAAATCAGTAGTAACGATAACGCTAGTTCAGGCTACTTTTTAAAAATATATCTGGTAATAAAAATACCAGAGCCATCTCCTTTGCCGCTATCACTTTCAACAGCACTAGTTACAAAAGCAAGCTCCCAGCCTTCGGTAACCATGGCATTAATTTTAGAGCTAATTATAGCATCATTTGCTGCAATATTTTGAAAACGAATACCAGCAATATTGAAGAAGTTCAATAATTTGGTTTCATCAAAATCTTTTACTCTAATCTCATTTCTTTTTGATTTATTACGGGTATTGTCTTCTTCTGTTTGAGTTGAAGTAAATGCTGTAAAATCTTTTTCTTCATTACCATCGATAATTCTTGAACGGCCTAAACCACTAGAAACAATAGATTCTACACTGGTGATTACTTTAAACTGTTGTGCGTTCATTTCAAATGTACATACTAATGCTACGAATGCGATAAAAATAATTTTTTTCATAATGAGAGTTGATATATGATTAAGAATATACGAATTAGCAGGTATCCATGTAAGGGCCCAAATTAAAACTTATATTTCAAGGGTATAACGGTAAATATTATTTGTAAGTATGTGTTAAGCAAAATCAAACGTATGTAATGTATATTAATAGGGCTTTAACTTTTCTGGTTCGATTTTAATTTACAGCAAGCACAGTATGGTTTTGTTTCTTAGATAATATCATGATATTAGCAATAGGAATACTCCAATAGGTGGGTTTAAGAAAAGAAAACCGTTACTTTGTCGTATGAGGATGTATTATTTAGGAGGAGGCACATGCTAGGTATCGTTTATAAATCAACCGGAAGTTGGTACACTGTAAAATCAGATAATGGTGATTTTTACAACTGTAGGATTAAGGGAAAATTCAGGATAAAAGGAATAAAAAGCACCAATCCAGTTGCAGTAGGGGATAAGGTACATTTTGAAGTAGAAACTATAGGTGATGATACGATAGGTATTATACATAAGATAGAGGAGCGTAAGAACTATATCATTCGAAAATCTGTAAACCTTTCCAAGCAAACTCACATTATAGCGTCAAACCTAGACCAGGTATTCCTTCTTATTACCCTTAATAATCCTCCTACCCATTCTATTTTTATAGATCGATTTTTAGTAACTGCCGAAGCCTATCATATTCCTGCGATTTTGGTGTTTAATAAAATTGATACCTATACGGATGAAGAACGTGATGAGGTGAAGTACTTAGCGGCTATGTATAGAGAGGTCGGGTATACGTGTATTGGAATTTCAGCCGTTACTGGTAAAAACGTAGAGACTATCAAAGAATGGATGGTAGGAAAAACTTCGATGTTTTCGGGGCATTCGGGCGTAGGAAAATCAACATTGATTAATGCTATAGATTCAAACCTAAATCTTAAAACTGCTCAAATTTCAGAACAACATCTGCAAGGGCAACATACCACTACTTTTGCGGAAATGTACGATATGGATTTTGATGCACGTATTATAGATACCCCCGGTATTAAGGGATTTGGTATCGTAGATATGGAAAAAGTAGAAATTGGCGATTATTTCCCTGAGCTTTTTAAACTGAAACAAGATTGCAAGTTTAATAATTGCATGCATTTAGATGAACCTAAATGCGCCGTAAAAGATGCCTTAGAGGAAGGAACAATACCTTGGAGCCGCTACCGCAGCTATGTGCAAATGGTAGCAGGAGAAGATGAACATTACAGAGTGGATACCTACGGAGAAAAGAAATGAGAACAGTGATACAAAGAGTTTCAAGCGCTAGTGTAACCGTTGAGGGAGAAGTGATTTCAGCCATAGAAACCGGATTACTGGTCTTGTTGGGTGTTACCGAGGAAGATGGTATGGATGACATGCAATGGTTAATACGAAAAATAACCAACCTTCGTATTTTTAATGACGCCGATGGTGTTATGAACCTTTCGCTATCGGATATAAACGGGGAGGTCATAGTGGTAAGTCAATTTACACTTTATGCAGCCACTAAAAAGGGAAATCGACCTTCTTATATAAAGGCTGCCAAGCCGGATATTGCTGTTCCGTTATACGAAGCTTTTGTTTTGGAACTAGAAAAGGAACTGGGCAAAAAAGTAGGAGCCGGTGTTTTTGGCGCGGACATGAAGGTAGAATTAGTAAATGATGGTCCTGTTACGATTAGTATGGATTCAAAAAATAAGGAGTAATGAACATACAAAACGCACAAACCGCCGTAGATGATTGGATTAAGGAACACGGGGTACGCTACTTTAACGAGTTGACGAATATGGCGCAGCTTACAGAGGAGGTGGG
>JBLIEO010000102.1:0-5291 GCA_047633095.1 Maribacter sp. | reverse complement strand
GGGTTCAAATAAGTTCTCTTTAGCAAATTCTCCGATGTTTTTACTTGTTGCTTGCTCAACTAAACGACCTAAAGTCAATGCGCAACCAGTACAATAGGATGATGATTTTCCAGATTCTGCGACCATAGGCAAATCCAGCGTGTATTTTACCCAATCCTCACTTTCCATCATTAATTCTTCGTTTCCTTTGCTTTTAGGGTTATTATTTTCGCAGTCCAGACCGTGACGATACATTAAGAAGTTTTCTATAGTAATTTCTTTTTTCCTTTCGTCCAAATTGGCAATTTCGGGGTATATAGAATTGAAATAGGGCAAAAGTTTTTCTTTTTCACTTTTTATAAATCCTTTGTCAACGGCAATTCCAAGAATTCCGCCAATGAACGGTTTTGTGGCAGACCTTAATTGGTGCGGTGTGTTTTCACTATAACCGTAAAAGTATTCTTCAAGAACCAATTTATTGTTCTTATATATTAGGACGCTATGAACATCAGGAAATTTCCCTTTTATGGTTTCTTTGACCATGTCGATTATAGGTTCAGGATTTTTAAATTCATCTTTTAAACTGCCAGTTTCTAGTCCATCTGCGGTTTGATTTGGTTTGTGATAAACGTAGTTATTAGGATGATGAAACAATTCTTTTCTTGGAAACATTTCCGATTTTTCAATGTCGGAAGTCATTAGTTTGAATACTTGTCCGTCAGTTTTGTAACCTATAACTCGATTGGATTTGTCTCGTTCAAAAACGACAGGAATGTCTGTGATATTCGCAAAACTGTCCAAGGCGATATGCTTTAAAGGATATTTTGCTTTATCTACTACGGCATAAAGTGTTGTGTCAAGTTCAGAGGCAATAATGTCCAGCGTAGTTTTATTTATATATTCATAATTCCCTTCATATTCCGCAAGTTTGTCGAATTCAGATTTTTCTTTCGGTGATGAACATCCAATTATCAGGGGAATCAGAAATAATAGTTCTTTCATTTGATTGTTCTTTATCTAATGACGCTTTAATAATTCGATTGTTGCATTTTTTTTAAGCTTACAGATAACAAAGGCTAACAGTACCTTTTTATTCGGTCCATCAAAAAGGGGACTATTTTATAATCTACTAAAATAAAAAATAAAAGGAATGCATGTTACAGATATCCGTAACGGGCATAAAAAACAAAGGGAACGCTTGGCAATATTCCTATTTTGTTTTCACCAACCGCCGTATAGCGACCCATTGCCGTAGCATATCTTTTGCATCTTGGGCAGGGTAGCCTAAAACACTTTTTCCTGCTTGCACATCACCAATGACCCCAGAGCCAGCACCAACGATAGCACCAGAATGTATGGTGGTGTGGTCTTTTATAGAGGCACTGCCGCCAATAATAACACCATCCCCTAAAGTAACGGAGCCTGCGAGTCCGCTATGCCCTGCCATAATGCAAGAACGGCCCATAACACTGTTGTGGGCAACTTGCACCAGGTTATCGATTTTACAACCGTCACCAACAATGGTGGAACCAAATTTCGCCCTGTCTACACAGGAGTTGGCACCAATCTCGACATAATGGCCAATAATTACATTCCCTATCTGAGGTATCTTAGTGAGTCCGCTACCATCCTCACTTGGTCTGTATCCAAAGCCATCTGCACCAATACTTACATTGGTATGAAAAATACAGTGGCTACCAATGATACAGCGCTCGCGTATTACAGTCCCTGACCAAACAATAGTGTTATCACCGATAAGGGTTTCATCGAACACACAAACATTGGGGTACAACAGAACGCCTTTGCCTAATACAACACCTTTACCTACATAACAATTTGGACCGATTTTGCAGCCTTCCCCAATTGTTGCACTTTCGTGTATTACGGCAGTAGGATGTATAGCTGTCTCAAATACCGGTAGCGGCGGACTAAAAAGTTCCAATATTTTGGCCATCGCTAAATCAACATTTTTGACTTTGATAAACGCACGATTTTCGCCAAGGGCAACAGTTGGCGTAGCACTTACCAATGCAGCACATGCTTTTGAAGCTTCCCAATACTTTGCATATTTAGGGCTTCCAATAAAGGTGATCTGCGTATCATTCGCTTTTTGAATTTCCCCAGCTCCTTCGATTTTTTGGTTGGTGTGCCCTATTAATTCACCCTTTAGAATGTTGTTGATTTCGATAATCGTGTACGATGCCATGTAATAGTTTTAGTTGTTTCGTGATTTGTTAGTAGTAAAAAACAGTAAGCTATCTTCTCCCTGCAATTTAATATGTTTATGTGGTAATGCAATTGCTGTTTCAAAATTAATAATCCAGATTTCCTTCCTGTCGTACCTGAATCTGTTGTCACCTTTACTTGTTTCCTGCAGACATTTGTATTCGTAGTCAAATCCTGAATTGGAGCTCTTTATGCGCATAATACGTTAGTGAATACCATGGCTGAATATCTTTTTGGTGATTTTGGTGCAGCTTCTGTTTATGATGTCAATTCCGTACTCTCGGGTACTATTGAGGGTGTTGAAGTGAGGGCGTTTGGGTGTTTGTTAGAAGATGTATTTGGTCTTATTAATAAAACTAAAGTCACGAAGCAACACCGTAATAAATGGCAGAAACTAATTAACCATTACACCATTTCTGACGTTAAATCTCGTCCTATTTTTTCTGATATTTTAGAGGAATTACATGCCTTTTAAAAGTGATTACTGCTGCCTATAAGATTTTTTATAGCGGTGTTATTAAAACGAAATAGACCTGGTAATTAGGTATAAACGGAGTTTCTGTCAAAAGTAGTATCAATTGTAGCGTTCTTTGAATAATAGCAAAAAAGGGAAGCCCTAAATTAAAAAAGCCCTTAAAAAGGGCTTAGTAGCTTTATTATTTTTTGATTAGTTTCTGTTGCTACGGTTACGTATACAGTACATAATTTATTCGGCTAGCTTTTTTAGTAGTAATTCAGCGACGCGTTCTGATGAAGCTGGATTTTGTCCTGTAATTAGGAGACCGTCTTCAATAGCATACGGAGTCCAATCATCACTTTTAGAATACATTCCACCAGCTGCCTTTAACATGTCTTCTACTAAAAACGGTACAACATCTGTTAATTGTACTGCATCTTCTTCACTGTTTGTAAATCCAGTAACTTTTTTTCCTTTTACTAAAGGAGTGCCATCTGTATTTTTAGTGTGCTTGAAAATACCAGGCGCGTGGCACACTGCACTTACAGGTTTGTTATTTTTATAGAATGCTTCAATTAATGCAATCGAATTTTTATCTTCTGCTAAATCCCATAATGGACCATGACCTCCTGGATAAAATACGGCATCGTAATTTGCCTGATTTACTGTTTCTAATTTAATCGTTTTAGATAAAATTTCTTGCGTTTCCCTATCCTCATTGAATCTTACAGTAGCTGGTGTTTGAAAATCGGGTGTTTCACTTTTAGGGTCAATTGGAGGCTGTCCTCCTTTTGGTGAAGCCAACGTAAGCTCAACCCCTTTATCTTTTAAGAGATAGTAAGGTGCAGCAAATTCTTCAATCCAAAAGCCTGTTTTTTCTCCGGTATTACCAAGCTCATCATGGCTTGTTAGTACAAATAATATTTTTTTCATTTTTTCTATTTTTTCTGATTGTTGTTTCGCTTCGCCGTATAACGAAGATTCGGTATTTATTATGCTATAAATTTACACCAGTTATAGCGAGGAAAAATTGATGTATGGTAAGAAAGGATTATTGATTAATTTCTTTTCGGATTCTACTTAGGCTCTCTGTAGTGATTCCTAAATAAGAAGCAATGTGATAATTTTTCACACTCTGCTCTATGTTTGGATATGTATTTATAAAGTAGGTGTATCTTTCTTTTGCTGATTGTGATAAGTTAGATATGATTCTTTTTTGAAAGGCGGTAAAACCCTTCTCCATTTTTTTTCTAAAAAAAGTTTCAAGCTGAGGGATTTTAATACAAAGCCGCTCCATATTTTTTCGTGATATTTTGTAGACTAGAGCCTCCGTGATACATTCAATAGTCATTGACGCCTTTGTTGTGGTAAAAAAGGCAGTATAATCACTTATCCACCAATCTTTAATGGCAAACTGTAAGGTGTGTTCTTTAGCAGAACTGTCCATGAAATAAGTTCGTAAGCAACCGCTGCCAACATAATATTGATTATAAACCACATCATTTACTTTTAAGAGTGTATCTCCTTTTTTTAAATTGATTTGTTCAAATTTGGTTAGCATAAGTTCACTCTCTTCCTTTGTAAAAGTGATATCTCTAAAAATTTCTAATAGTATGGAGGCTTCGATATTCATTTAATTACTGAGCATGTTAGTATTAGGATTGCGTTGTGGAAAACTTATCAGGATTTTTTAGTTTAGAAATAAAACGGTATAAAAATAGGAATTTTCAAGTAAGGAGTAGGGAAGCTAGTTTAGCACCTAATAGTTCTGAGTGATATTTTAGATTTCAAATAATACCTAAAGTCTAATTTAAGAAACGCAAGGCAATAAATAAGCACTTTTGCTTCTATTAGACATCTCGGTTAATATAGATATATTGCTTTTATGTTTCCTATTAAATACCAAAGTTTTATGTGGCGGATGCTATAAATAGAAAAGGCGTTTGAATGATGTCAAACGCCCTATATTTTTTATATCGTATTAGAAGAGACAGTTTTTATTCCGCTGTTCTTTTGTAGTACGCTACTATACTTGCTTTAGCCAGCGTATTGTTCCAAAGGTTGAAACCAACTATAGTTGGATTAGTACTTTCGTTTAGTCCAAGTTTGTCTGTTTTTAATGCATAAACTGTACTGATATATTGGTGTAGACCATAACCTTCAGGAGGTCAAGGACCACGATAGCCACTTATTCCATAATCTGTTATACTTTGAATAACGCCTACAGGTGTTACGTCCAGTTTAGTATTTCCTGCACCAGAAACTAATATGTTTGTGTTTTCTGGAATATCAAATACAAACGAATGCCACCATCCACTTCCAGTTGGTGCGTCTGGGTCATACATGGGTACTGCAAAGCTTTTAGTTCCTTCAGGAGCATTTTTCCATGATAATTGCGGAGATTGTTTTCTCCTGTACAGCCAAATCCATTAAACTCTTGGGTAACAGTTGCTTCTCCACCCAAATCATTACTAGATAATGTAAAGGCGCTTTGGGAATATAAGGTACATGATAAAACTAAGGATAGGCCTAAAATAAGGTGTGATTTTTCATAAAATTTGATTTTAATTATTACTGCAAATTTATGAATGGCAAAAGCGAATGTTGTGTTTGATACCGTTCAAAAAGT
>JBLIEO010000101.1:0-5466 GCA_047633095.1 Maribacter sp. | reverse complement strand
GTTTTTTTGGAAAGGGATTTCTAGAAGGCACGCGTACCAAAGGGGACTTTGTGCCAGAACAACATACCGACTATATTTTTAGCACGGTTGGGGAAGAATGGGGCTTTATAGGCACCAGTTCGGTAGTATTGTTATTTTCCTTTTTGTTATTAAGACTTATTTCTTTGGCCGAACGTCAAAAAAATGCTTTTGCCCGAATGTATGGTTATGGTGTTATATCAGTTTTATTTATACATTACTTCATAAACATAGGTATGGTGATTGGAGTACTACCTACCATAGGTATTCCTCTACCATTCTTTAGCTACGGTGGGTCTGGATTGTTGTTCTTTACCATATTACTGTTCATATTCCTAAAAATGGATACAAATAGGCTAAAAGAAAACTTCTAAAACTTCCAGTTCTTTATTACAACTTTGTGTTCTATACTTGCTTGTGCTTCCTTGTTCATTTCGTAAAAGAAATCAATTCCCGTAAGCTCCTCAATACGATCTAAGGGAACTGCAAATTTTTGTAAAGGTTTGTTTTGTTCTTCGCCTTTCATCAAAAAAGCCAATACCTCTAGGTCTCCCCTTTTTTCCTTTGCAATCACTTTATAAAAATAGTCGGGTACAGCAACGCCCTCATCCCCTATTTGATTCAATCCTGCAACTAAGACACCTCCTGTTATAACATATAGCGTATCGTAACGCTTGGCCCATTTACGGGTCTGGATCTCTAATCTATTCCATAAACCAGCATTAAACTCAGAATCCATGGGACTTATATTACTCGTATAAAATGTTTCGTCATAGGCTTGTTTCGAAAATCTACGGTCACCTGCTGGGACTAGGTGTCCACGATCGTAACCGGACCCTTTATAGTTACGCCAATCAGCAGATTTTGTACTCACATAGGGGTCCTCTATAAAATAAGGACGTTTCCTATCGTCATAAGTCAAATCTTCCTTTTGTAGTTCGTAAGCTACCCATTCTGCTTGCTCATACTGTTCTATGTAAGAGAACGAAAAATAAGAATGCTGAACTATTTCACCCGTAGTAGAAGCAGGAAGGTAATCAGATGGAAAGGTATTATCCGAAATGGGACGTTCACTTTTAGAGTAGGTATCTGGCGTATAAAAATTCTCAAAGAGCCAAAATCCTACCATAGAGAAGCCTATTAAAATTGTATAGATTGTTCTATTTTTTGAGTACGTAAGCATTGGCCAAATTTAGCTTAATTTTGTAAGACTTAAGGTTCTAATACGACCAATAGAGCAGCTTAAAAAAATTTAAAAAGAAAGAAAACTTATGATAATTACTTGGAAAGATGTCATTCATTTTTCGGTTAGCGGCAATCCTGTTCCCGATAAAAGAGTAGAAAAAACTGAAACCGTATGGGCAGCACTATTGACTCCAGAACAGTTTAGAATTACCAGAAAAAAAGGAACCGAAGCACCACATTCTGGAGCACTATGCAGTGCCCACGACTCAGGTAAATACGAATGTATTTGCTGTAGTACCCCGCTATTCGATTCTACCATTAAGTTTGAATCAGGAACCGGATGGCCAAGCTTTACCCAACCCATTACCAAAAATGCGATAAAGTATTTTAAGGACAGTTCGTTTGGGATGGTACGCGTTGAAGTGCTTTGCAATACCTGTGACGCTCACCTTGGACATGTATTCCCCGACGGACCAGAGCCAAGTGGTCTTCGTTATTGCATTAATTCAGAATCTATGAAAATAACGAAGGAGGCATAATATGAAAAAGAAAACTAGCGAGGTTGCTACCTTAGGCGGCGGTTGCTTCTGGTGCACGGAAGCCGTTTTCCAGGAAGTAAAAGGAGTCTCCTTGGTAGTTTCTGGCTATACAGGTGGCGCCGTTCCAGGCAGACCAACCTATAGGGAAATCTGCTCCGGACTAACAGGACATGCAGAAGTAGTTCAAATCACCTACGACCCAACCGTAATATCCTTTGCGGACATACTATTGATTTTCATGACCCTCCACGACCCTACCACCTTAAATAGACAAGGGGCAGATGAGGGAACACAATATCGTTCTGTTATCTACTATTATAATCCGCAACAACAGAAAATTTCCGAGACAGTAGTGAAAGAAATAGATAGCTATTTCGAAAACCCAGTTATCACGGAAATTAGTCCCATGGGAATTTTATACGAGGCAGAGAAGGACCACCAAGATTATTATAAGAAAAATACGTCACAAGGGTATTGCCAAGTAGTCATTAATCCTAAGTTAACAAGGCTACGGAAGCTTCATGGAGATAAATTGAAGTCGTAGAATCAAAAAAAGCCACTCTAAATGGAGTAGCTTTTTTTGATTCTAAACAGATGTCTATTAGTTTTTTACCCTACTAGCCAACTTCATATTTTTAACATTGTTCATTTTCAAATCTTTTAAGACGTTCACTGCCTCCTCTACGTAAACATCTTTAGCCAAATTCTTGTGCCAACGATCTCTCTTTTCACGTAAAACGGAATCTTGAGTAAACAACTGCTGTTCGTACTTTAGGGATTCAAAGGTTAACTTGGAATCATAATCGGAAAGTTTTTTATAGAAGTTAGAATGCTCTCTATCCTTTTCTTGCTCTTCCTTATACGTTTTGTAATTAAGTGAAATATCTGTTTCGTCTTGCTCGGCCTTCAACCATTTTGCATTTTCCTCGATTCGTTTTATTTGGGGATTGCCTTCCATACGCTTGTTACTATTTTCAATAGTCTTATCATAATCTATATAACCGTCCCATAAAGTGTATTCTGCAGGGGAAATCTTATCCCATTTTAACGGGTTGGACTGATCTTTTTCCCCCAAATCTATGTAACTGTATTTGTCCGGGACAACAATATCACTTTTAACACCCTCTAGCTGGGTAGAACCACCGTTTATTCGGTAGAATTTTTGTGTCGTTAATTTAAGGGCCCCTAAATCCCCATGCTCGTTACTACGAACAATATCGGACAAAGGAATTACATTTTGCACGGTACCTTTTCCAAAAGTCTGTTTACTCCCTATTACGATACCTCTTTTATAATCCTGCATTGCTGCTGCCAATATTTCTGATGCAGATGCGGATAGCTCGTTTACTAGAATTACCAGAGGTCCGTCCCATTGCACCCTTTCATCCTTATCATCGTACACATCTTTCTTCTCCCCACCAGAACGCACTTGAACAATAGGACCGTCCTTAATAAATAAACCTGCCATTTCTACTACAGTTTTCAAAGATCCGCCGCCATTATCCCTAAGGTCCAAAATAAGCCCTTCCGCGCCTTCCTGCTTTAGTCGCTCTACTTCCTTAGCTACATCTGAAGCTGCATTTCGATTACTGTAATCCTCTAAATCGAAGTAAAATTTAGGCAAATTGATGATGCCATATTTTTCTTTACCCTTAATAATATAAGCAGATTTGGCATAGGATTCTTCCAGCTCCACCACATCCCTTGTTAGGGAAACCACGTCTAAAGACCCATCTACCTTTTTCACGGTTAGATCTACAATAGTACCTTGTGCACCCTTTATCAATTTAATAGCGTCATCCAAACGCATGCCTACAATATTAATGGGTTCTTCTCCATTTTGACCAACTTTAATGATTTCATCACCTACCTCCAAACGGCCATCTCTCCAAACAGGGCCGCCAGAAATAACTTCCACAATTTTTGCACCCTCTGGTTTCTTTTGTAATCGGGCACCTATACCTTCAAATTTACCTGACATAGTAACATCAAAAAGTTCTTTGTCCTCTGGTCCAAAGTAATAGGTATGCGGATCAAACTCGTCCACAATGGTGTTGATATATTGTTCGAACCAATCCTTACGTTCCAAATCGCTCACAAAATCAAAAAACTCATCTAAGGTTGTTTTGGTAGACTCCCTGGCTTCTTTCTCTGCTTCTTCAGAGGTGTGTGTATTATGGTCATGATCATCGTAGGCTCCGGGTTCATCTTTCTTTTCCGCATGTCTTAGTTTAGAATCGAAGGTGCCTAAAGTAGCATACTTTAATTGCTTTCTCCATCGTTCTTGAAGTTCTTTTTTACTAGAAACAAAAGATTCTTCATCATATTTTATGCTGATACTTTCATCATCGTTATAATCAAAAGGCGTCTTGAGCACCTCTATATAAATTCCCTTGGCATCATCCATACGCTCCATCAACCTTGTATACACCAGATTAAAAAAAGCAATGTCTGTATTCTTTATTTGGTCGTCTATCTGAAACTTGTACTGCTCAAAATCTGCGATATCAGATGCAAGAAAATATCGTTTAGTAGGGTCTACAACATCGATAAAATCCTCAAAAACGCTTACCGAAAAATCATCGTTGATCAGCTTTGGTTCGTAATGTCCTTTTTCCAAGACGTAGGTAATAATGTCCAACAACAATTTGTCCTTATCATCGTTCTCAAAAGATTTATTGGTAAAACTGCAAGAGGCTACTGCCACTAACAATCCTACAGAAATGTAGACTAAATTTCTTTTCATAAAACTATTTTTTATTTTCTTTTTCAAAATTTTCGGGGTTTAAATGCTTCTTTTTCTAAGCCAGAATCACCTAAGATAAAGAAAAAACCATGCCAACTTAGCAACATGAGTTTAATTTTTTGTTAAACAGTACGCTCGTCCAATCCTGTATAAAAACGTATTTTTACCTTACAAAGTATATCCCATGAAAAAACCCTTAATCTTGGTTACGAACGATGATGGCATTACCGCTCCAGGGCTTCGTACTTTAGTTATGCTGATGAAGACTTTAGGTGATGTTATCGTAGTGGCTCCAGACAGTCCGCAATCGGGTATGGGACATGCCATTACCTTGGACAGCACGCTCTATTCCAAAAAAATGAAAACCGACACAGATGACACTGGAAATGTAGAGTATAGCTGCAGCGGAACACCTGCAGACTGTGTTAAACTGGCCCTGCAAGAACTGTTGGACAGAAAACCGGATATCTGCGTAAGCGGTATTAACCATGGGTCTAATTCCTCTATAAACGTTATTTATTCTGGCACCATGAGCGCTGCTATAGAGGCAGGTATAGAAGGCATCCCTGCTATTGGTTTTTCGCTTTGCGATTACAACTGGGATGCTGATTTTTCTCACGCAGGTGCTTTTATAACCAAAATCGTTACACAAGCATTAACCAAAGGAATTCCTAGAGGCGTAGTGCTTAACGTAAATATTCCAAAGCTTGAAAAAAAGAATTTAAAGGGGATAAAAATTTGTAGACAGGCAAAAGCGAACTGGAAGGAAAAATTTGACAAACGAACCAGCCCCATGGGTAAGGATTATTATTGGCTCACAGGAAAATTTGAATTACTAGACAAAGGAGAGGATACAGACGAATGGGCACTTGCGAACGGATTTATTTCCGTTGTACCTACACAGTTTGATCTTACCGCCCACCATGTGATTCAGGAATTGAATTCTTGGGATTTTTAGAGGGTAAACGTCAGTGACTA
>JBLIEO010000100.1:0-5498 GCA_047633095.1 Maribacter sp. | reverse complement strand
TTTTCAACGTCCCAAAAAACAAGGGACATCGTTTTTGTATGTATAAGTTTACCATGGTATCCAGGTATGATTTCTTTAGATGCTATTTTATCTAGGCTTATGCTCATAATACTAAGTTTATTTACGAAGATAAAAATAAACTAGTGGTTTTTGATGCTGAATGCAATCCCTATCTTTGAGAACTAATTCAAACGTAATGCAAATTCATTTTATAGCCATTGGCGGTAGTGCTATGCACAATTTGGCGCTGGCACTCGAACATAAGGGATACCAGATAACCGGAAGCGATGATGTCATTTTTGAACCTTCAAAATCTAGATTGAGGTCAAAAGGACTTTTACCTGAAAGTTTCGGCTGGTTTCCAGAAAAGATACATAGTAATTTGGAAGCCATTGTTTTAGGTATGCATGCTAAAGCGGATAATCCAGAACTATTGAAGGCGCAAGAGTTAGGAGTTAAAATTTATTCCTATCCGGAATTTCTCTATGAACAATCCAAAAATAAAACTAGGGTAGTCATCGGGGGAAGTCATGGAAAAACAACTATCACTTCCATGATTTTGCATGTGCTTAATTTTCATAATCGAGAGGTAGATTATATGGTAGGTGCCCAATTAGATGGTTTTGATCGTATGGTGCATTTGACCGAGGAGAACGATTTTATAGTGTTGGAAGGTGATGAGTATCTTTCTTCTCCGATAGACCGTAGGCCAAAGTTTCATTTGTACAAACCGAATATCGCCTTGTTGAGTGGTATAGCCTGGGACCATATTAATGTATTCCCCACTTTTGAAAATTATGTTGAGCAATTTAAAATGTTTGTAGATAGTATTGTAAATGGAGGTAGCATCACGTACAATTTGGAAGATGCTGAAGTGGTAAAGGTGGTTGAAGGTTCTGAAAATAGCATTCGAAAACTGGGATATACGACACCGAAATATGAGGTTGATAATGGGCAAACACTCTTAGAAACTCCGGAAGGTCCAATGCCTATTGAAGTTTTTGGGAATCATAATTTGAATAATCTAGCAGGTGCCAAGTGGATATGCCAGAATATGGGTGTAGACGAAGATGACTTTTTTGAGGCCATTGCCACTTTTAAGGGAGCATCTAAACGGCTCGAAAAAATTGCAGAAGGAAAAACTAGTGTAGCATTTAAAGATTTTGCCCACTCCCCTAGTAAGGTGGCTGCGACAACAAAAGCAGTAAAGGATCAATATCCAGGTAGGAGACTAATAGCTTGTTTGGAACTCCATACCTACAGTAGTTTTAATCCTGAATTTTTGAAAGAATATAAAGGTGCTTTGGATGCTGCTAATGAAGCGGTTATCTTTTTTCTTCCAGAATCAGTAGCAATAAAAAAGCTAGAGGAGGTTACTCCCGAACAAATTTCAAATGCCTTTGAAAGAGATGATTTGAAGATTTTTACCGATGCTAGCTCTTTTCATAGCTTTGTAAACGAGGAAAGTTATGAAAATTCAACCCTATTATTAATGAGCTCGGGTAATTACGGAGGATTAGATTTAAACGGACTTAAGAAGTTAATGGTTTAGTCCTTTAAACTCCAAATTGGTTTAGGTGATGGTCTAAGTGTTTATACTGTAATTGTCCCCATTGCTCTTTGGTAAAGGTTCCAAATGCAGGATGTGGATACCACGTGTCTCTAGAATGCAGCAGATTAAATTCGTCTGCCAATTCTTTTAATATCGTTATCTCTCCATTAAAATCCTTAGCTTCTTTAGCTTTGAGCTGCGGTGCCGTAGGTAGGTTTTTGCGCCATGGTTTGTCGTTGTAGAGCGATTTTTTAAAGAACGTTGTAATAAACCAATTTCCTTTTGAAGTGTTTTCCTTGTTCCGAATGGCTATTTTTAAAGGGTATTGGCAATGCCAAGCCATTTGTCCAACTGTCATTTTACCCCATTTCCGTTGAGAGTTTTTGCTAAGTTGTCCTAATCTGTTCTTTATTTCAACGTGACCCTCATTGGTTAGCAGCGATTTCATTTTTTGTTTTTTAATTGATGTGGAAATTTACGATAAAATAATTAGTTCGCTATCTTTAGCCAATGCAAGAGAAGTCTACATCATTTTCCATAAAACATTGGTCTGATGACGATAAGCCAAGGGAGAAATTATTAAACAAGGGAAGGGCTGTACTATCCGATGCGGAGCTGGTTGCTATATTAATCGGTTCTGGGAGCAGGTCTGAAAGTGCAGTGGAACTATCCAAGCGCATCCTAGCTTCGGTAGATAATAATTTGAATGAATTGGGGAGGTTGTCCATAGGTCAATTGATGGCCTTTAAAGGTATTGGTGAAGCAAAAGCGGTAACCATAGCTGCAGCATTGGAAATGGGTAGACGAAGGAGAGGAGAAGAAGCCTTACTGGTGACTACAATAGGAAGTAGTAAAGATGCTTTTGAGGTACTACAACCCATAATAGGAGAATTGGAACACGAGGAATTTTGGGTCATGTACCTTAATAATTCTAATAAAATATTGCAGAAATCACAGCTAAGTAAAGGGGGTATAACAGGTACCTTGGTAGATGTACGTATACTAATGAGACAGTCCTTGGAGCTGGGTGCCGTGGGGCTTATTTTGGCACACAATCACCCAAGTGGAACTTTAAAACCAAGTAGTACCGATAAACAAATCACCCAAAAAATAAAGAAAGCTTCTGAGTCTTTAGATATTAAAGTTTTGGACCATCTCATAGTAACGCAGAAAGACTATTTTAGTTTCGCAGACAATCAACTACTCTAAATGTTATTGATATACACCCATAAGATTACACCTAGGTTTACCTATACCATGAAACAGGTTTTTACCAAAATCTTAGGTATAGATATCGGTTTTACGACCAAGGTAGAGGATTTTATAAAACATACCGATGAAAAAATAACATACACCAAACAGCCGTTGCAGAACGAATTCTTTATTCGTAGCAACGAACTCCTCTTTGAGCAAGGAATCAATGATATTCAAATACAAATTAACGATTGGGAAGGAACACCTTGCTTTTTTCCTGCGGGAGAACGCAGCGCTGTTCCTTTCGATGTTTTTGCGGCTAGCTTTTATCTGCTAAGCAGATATGAAGAGTATTTACCCCATGTTAAGGATATGCACGGCAGGTTTTCACCAAAGGATAGTATTGCTTATCAGAACGATTTTTTACAACGCCCTGTAGTAGATATTTGGGCGTTAAAGTTGCTGGTGCTGTTAAGGGAAAAGTTTCCAGAATTAGAATGTAAAAAGAGAACGTATTCCTATCTTTCTGTATTGGATGTAACCACATCTCACTCCTATGCCTATAGAGGTCTGTTTCGGAGATTGGCAGGATTTATTCTGGATTTGGGCACCTTTAAGATGAAGCGTGTTTGGGAGCGTATTATGGTCGGTATTAATAGAAGAAAAGATCCTTATGATAATTTTGCTCAACTTATTCAGTGGCACCAAAACTATGATGTTAAGAGTATTTTCTTTTTTCAGTTTGCGGATTATTCCAAATATGATAAAAATGTATCTACAAATAGCAATCGTTTTAAGTCTCTCATCAAATACGTAGCCGATTATTCCAAAGTAGCACTTGGTGCGTCTTATAGTTCCTTTAGGGATTTAGAGCTGCTAAAAAAGGAAAAAAACAACCTGGAAAGCGTTATCAATAGGCCTGTAAATTATTCTAGAATGCGCTATAACAGGGTTGATGTTTCCGAATCGTATAGGAATCTGGTTACTGCCGAGTTTACTAATGATTTTACCATGGGGTATACCCATGCCATAGGTTTTAGGGCTGGTACGTGTACCTCGTTTCAGTTTTATGATATTCCTTTAGAAGTGCAACAGCCTATAAAGATTCATCCGTTCGCACTGCATGATTACTCCTTTTTAGCAGTTAAAAGCGAAGCGCAGATAAGCGAAAAGATTAAAGCTATCTACACCGAAATCAAAAATGTAGACGGCTGCTTTGTAACTGTTTTTTCAAATGAACTATTGGGAGGCGATGAAAAATTTGACTGGAAAAAAATATACAAGAACTTAATAACTACTTACAATGTTTAAAGATATAGTAACCGATGTTTTTTTTGACCTTGATCATACTTTGTGGGATTTTGAAAAAAACTCAGCCCTCACGTTTGAGACCATTTTGCCGGCACATGGCATCACTGTCCCATTGGAGTCATTTCTTGAGGTCTATGTGCCAGCTAATTTGGTGTTTTGGAAGATGTATAGGGAAGATAAAATAACAAAAGCAGAACTTCGCTACCAGCGATTAAAATCGGTTTTTGACAAGTTGGAGTATACTGTCTCGGATGATTGTATCGATAGTCTGGCAAATGAGTATATCAACCAATTGTCTTCACATACCTATTTGTTTCCGAATGCGTTGGAGGTCCTAGATTATTTAAAACCAAACTATAAACTACATATAATCACGAACGGGTTTCAAGAAATTCAGGAGAAGAAACTACGTAATTCTGGTATCTATCCTTATTTTGAGCAGGTGATAGATTCAGAAATGGCAGGCGTAAAGAAGCCCGATCCGTTCATTTTCAATTTAGCATTAGAAAAGGCCAAGGTTCGTCCAGAATCGGCGCTAATGATAGGAGATAGCTTGGAAGCAGATATTCTGGGAGCAAAAGGCGTAGGTCTTCATACGCTACATTTTAACGCACATGGGGAAGCCGAACACCAACATAGTCCTATGATTAGCGAATTATGGGAAATAAAAACATATTTATAGAGTTAACACTTATAGCATGTGGCCATACAAGTTCTGTTATGCTGCAATAGTTTAACTTTATGAACCGGTTACAACACAGCCTCTTACTTTCAATATTGACGCTCTTTATTTTCGCTTGTTCGGAAAAACAGGATTTTTCACAATATGATGATCTAAGCATTACACCTTCGGTGGAGACCAGTATTTTCTTTGTTAAAGTGCAAGAGCTACTAATCAATAGTGCAACGGATATCAGTTTTTTTACTCAGGACTTCAATTTTGACGCTTTTGAGGAGGTATTTTTCGCCGATAGATTATTAGAGGGCTTAATTTCCTATGAATTAGAGAATACGACGAGTAAGCCTATTCAAATAGAATTGCAGTTTTTGGATGAAAACGATGTGCTTCTAGATTCTGAGGTCTTTACGTTGGATGCTGCACCTACCGCCTTATTAACTCGTGAGGTAGCTTATGGTAATTCAGGAAAAAGCTTAGATATCCTTAGGAGTACTTCTAAAGTAAGGCTCAATGCATCTAATTTTGGGGATAATATCAGTGTTTCTGGGATTCCAGGAGCTTCAGTTCAATTGCGCTCTAGTGCTCAGTTTATGCTACGCTTAAAATGAGGATTCGCTACTATATTTTTCTTCTTTTAGTACTGTTCTGTGCAAGTTTGTCAGCGCAGAACAAGCAGGTTCTTTATGATTTTAATGATATTCCACAAGCCTTGATGGTAAATCCAGGAATGGAAACTGATTTTCAATGGTATGCCGGTGTCCC
>JBLIEO010000099.1:0-5783 GCA_047633095.1 Maribacter sp. | reverse complement strand
GAATAGTCTATATCTTCTGCAGAAATATTTAGTTCAGCACCTGCTATTTTTAAGCGTATCTGGTGGGTTGTTTTATTAGAGAATATAGACACTCGGCGCACGGAGCTTAAAAATTGATTACGAGCTATCGAAAGTTTATTTGGATTTTCCTTTGGAATTACCGCTTCGTAATTTGGGTATTTTCCATCGATTAATCTACATATCAATTCGGTATCGTCAAAGGTGAATTTCGCGTTACTCTCGTTGTATTCTATAAGCACATCAGATTCACTTCCGGCCAAGATGCCTTTCAACAAGGTAAGCGGCTTTTTTGGCATAATGAACTCTGCTACTTCAGATGCACTAACATCTTCTCTTCTGTATTTTACCAATTTATGTGCGTCCGTTGCGACAAAGGTTAGATGCTCTGGGGAAAACTGAAAGAATACCCCACTCATTACAGGCCTTAGGTCATCATTTCCTGCGGCGAAAATGGTCTTGGTAATTGCAGTAGCTAAAATGTCTCCCAACAAAGTAGTGGAGCTAGGGCTTACTAGTTCAACCGCCTTTGGAAATTCTGCCCCGTCTGCATACGCTAGCGCATATTTTCCATGATTGCTGCTGATTTCAACCGTATTGTTGTCCGCAACCATAAATGTCAGGGGCTGCTCAGGAAAAGTCTTTAAGGTTTCCAACAACAAGCGAGCAGGCACTGCAATAACGCCCTCGTTATCCGAATCTACATTAAGCACAGAACTCATTGTCGTTTCCAAATCAGACGCCGATACCGTTAATTTATCCTTTTTAAGGTCAAAAAGGAAATTATCTAAAATGGGTAGGGTGTTGCTATTGTTGATGACTCCACCTAAAATCTGAAGCTGCTTTAACAAATACGTGCTAGATACTATAAATTTCATCTTTGTTTACTTTGAATTATATCTTTAAAATGTCTTCTTTAAAAAGGTTTTAAGGTTGCAATTCCGGGAGAAACCTCTGAAACAAAGATATTTGAATTGATGTTTTATAGGAAACAAACTTATTAACAGCGATATAAACCCCTTTTATGCACTCAAGCACCGCAATACCAACTTAATCTGATTTATTATTTTTATCGGCAAAGTAGTTATCAACTATTTAGTAGGTCATAAAGCTATTAAAGTAAGTCAGGTCTAGACAGTTTCCGAATTAGATTTAACCAAACTGCTTAGTGTCAAATAGTATCAACATATTGCTGATTATGCAAAATCAATACTGATGGTATCTCTGTACTCCAGACCCAAAAGTGTAGCGGCTCCGCCAACCGTATTTAAGTTGCTTTTATAAATCGCAAGTTCTATATATCCCGAGGAATTAAATAGTGCTAGTAAGTCGCCATCGCCTTTACGTTTGTTTTTTTCCAGCTTAAAATCGATGATATCACTGTAGCTATTATGAATTTGGGTTATCTTTTGGTTTCGGGCTTGTAATTTAAACGCTGTTCCTTTTCGATGACCATCAAATAGGTTTTTTCTAATATTGGTTACTACGTTGCCATAGTTATCGATATAAATGACGCTTCCTATTATTTTTTTCCCATCGTCTGAAATCCTTGGCGAAAACTCTTTCAGGAGCTTTAGGTCGGTAAAAGGTTTGCCTACCACCTCTAGGGTTCCGCCACGTGCGATATGGCAAGCTACTTGCACAAATACGCTCATCACTGGAAAAGAGCCTTGAATGCGATCCGGAATATTTATCTGTACAACCTTCTCCGGACTTAATTCTGACGTAATCAAACCTATGACTCCGGTATTGGCACTCACGAAATAATGTCCGTCTACTAAAACCGCAATATGTTGGTTTTCTGGAGTTGCTTCAGAATCTACCCCTACAATATGTATGGTACCTCTAGGGAAATTATGATAGGAGTTTTGAAGGATATAGGCACATTCCTGAATGTTGAAAGGTGCAATACCGTGTGAAATATCAACAATATTTGCATCTGGGAGCTCGGTATAGATAGAACCCTTTAGCACCCCAACAAAGTGGTCTTTAATCCCGAAATCGGTTGTCAAGGTAATAATCGCCATGCCACAATGTTGATATGTTTTTGCTTAGGTAAACTTAATTTTTACTTAAATTTGAGTAACAAAATTAAACAAAAAAACAGCGAAGCGAAATTAATCTTTGCTTAGTTGACATCTAACTAAAAATCACTATTTGAACGAGCTAATTTTAGAACTTACCGAGATAAGTCCACGGGATTTTTTTGGACAGCAAAATGAGCACATAGATCTCTTAAAAAAGTATTTTCCAAAGTTGAAAATAGTAGCTAGAGGCAATAAAATAAAGGTATACGGAGATGAAGTGCTTCTGGAAGAATTTGAAAAGCGTTTTGAAATGCTTATTCAATACTTTATAAAGTATAACAAGCTAGATGAAAATAGTATTGAGCGTATTCTCATAGACGATGAAGATACGTCAAAGAACCAAGCTTCTGCAAAGAGCGGTGAGACTTTGGTTCATGGAGTCAGTGGCAGACTAATAAAAGCCCAGACCGCAAATCAAAGACGTTTGGTAGATGCCTCGAATAAGAACGATATGGTTTTTGCTATTGGCCCAGCGGGTACTGGAAAAACGTATACGGGAGTAGCCTTGGCGGTAAAAGCGCTTAAAGAAAAGCAAGTGCGTAAAATCATTCTAACAAGACCTGCGGTAGAAGCAGGGGAGAATTTAGGATTTTTACCAGGTGACCTCAAGGAAAAGTTGGATCCCTACATGCAGCCTCTTTATGATGCGTTACGGGATATGATTAGTCCTGAAAAACTGACACATTACATAGAAACAGGTGTTATACAGGTGGCTCCAATGGCGTTTATGCGAGGGAGAACCTTAGATAATGCTTTTGTAATTTTGGACGAGGCTCAAAATACCACCCACGCACAGATGAAAATGTTCCTGACCCGTATGGGAAAGCATGCCAAATTTTTGATTACCGGAGATCCAGGACAGATAGATTTGCCACGCAGAACTATTTCTGGCTTAAAAGAAGCCTTGTTGATTTTACAAAACGTACCGGGTATAGAAATAGTTTACTTGGATGATAAAGATATTATCAGGCATAAACTGGTGAAAGAGGTAATCACTGCCTACAAGACTATTGAACACCATAACTAGGAATCGTAATTTTTTTTTGGGAATACGCCATCCCTTTTATTTAAAATGTATTAGGATCAATGAATACCATTATAGATACCAATTTTAATTTTCCAGGGCAACAAAGTTTGTATAAGGGAAAAGTTCGCGAAGTCTATGCGCTAGAAAATGATATTGTGGTAATGATAGCCACAGATAGGCTTTCTGCCTTTGATGTAGTCATGCCAAAGGGCATACCCTTTAAAGGACAAATTTTAAATCAGATTGCGACGAAAATGATGGCGGATACGGCGGATATCGTTCCCAATTGGTTAACAGCAGCTCCCGATCCAAATGTGGCAGTAGGCCATGCTTGTGAACCTTTTAAGGTTGAAATGGTCATCAGAGGATACATGTCTGGTCATGCGGCACGTGAATATAAGGCGGGGGAAAGAATGCTTTGTGGTGTGCCAATGCCGGAAGGAATGAAGGAGAACGATAAGTTCCCGAATCCCATAATTACCCCTGCCACTAAAGCTGAAATGGGCGACCATGACGAAGATATTTCAAAAGCGGATATTCTTAAACGCGGTATTGTTTCCAAGGAGGACTATGAGGTGCTGGAAAAATATACCTACGCGCTTTTTAATAGAGGAAGTGAAATCGCCACTGTTAGAGGATTGATTTTAGTGGATACCAAATACGAATTTGGTAAAACGAAAGAAGGCGAAATCGTATTGATAGATGAAATACATACTCCGGACTCTTCCCGCTACTTTTATGCCGATGGGTATGAGGAACGACAAGGAGAAGGAGCCATTCAGAAACAGCTTTCCAAGGAGTTTGTTAGGCAATGGCTAATTTCTAATGGGTTTCAAGGATTAAAAGGACAAATTGTTCCTGTAATGACAGATGAATATATCGTCTCCGTCTCCGATAGATATATAGAACTTTACGAAAAGATAACAGGAGAAAAATTTGTAAAAGCGAATACTGAAAATATACTGGAGCGAATAGAAAAAAATGTGTTGGAATTCTTGACGTAATTTAAGCTGAATTTGTTCGTTTTAGCTAATGAAAATCGGTGTATAATGCCCTTCATGTTCTGTCATGGATAATGGATTTTTACTATAGTAAAACTCGTAGAATTGTTTTATTTTTTCACCAAAATCCCTGTATCAATTAACCTATTTCTAAGGTCTTTGAGACTAATCTTTAGTAAGGCGATTAGGTATTCCTTATGCTAATCTTGTTACATAATTTGTAACTAGGAAAGGAGAGCAACAGATTGACGTATGGTGAGAATATGCACTAAAATAAGTGCTTAACTCCCAAAACTATGAAAGGTTCACTTAATAATTTAGTAAAAACTCACGCAACCAATATATTTAATGCTCATCTCTGTAATAGAACTACCTGTCTCATGAAAAGTATACGGTTGTTTTTTAGCTTTTTAGTATTCGGTTTCGTGCTTATATCATGTGATGGTGCTGCTGTTACTGCCGATGAAGGTGCGCTGAATAGTACTGATGAAATTACTGACCGTGCAGATCGTTTTTCTTCAGAGTCTGGGAGTTCCGCAGCTTCAAATGGCAATAGTGGCGGAAATGAGGGTGAAGCAGGATTGGTGACGGCTGCAGAATGGAACGATTTGGATAACTGGACTTTTTGGAGAGACTTATTACAAACAGAAGAATTTATAAATAAAGCAGATTACTGGAATTTTCATAATCTGAACAGGATTTCGGTTTTAGTAAAAGGGGAGACTGGGGTGCCTATAAACAATAAGTCTGTAAGATTAGAAAAGGATGGAGCCATGATTTGGGAGGCTAAAACAGATAATTTTGGAACCGCGCAATTGTTTGTTGGAATGCGTCAAGCGGTGTCTGCGCTATCCATGGAAGAATATACCTTAGTTGTAGCTAATAAAATGATGTCTACACCAGTAAAAACATTTAATGAAGGCATCAACGAATTTATTTTAGGTGCTGTTGGTTCGGCTGGCACGAAAGTGGAATTAGCTTTTATTGTAGATGCAACAGGCTCCATGTCTGACGAGTTAGAATTCTTAAAGAAAGATTTGCTGCATGTGATTTCAAAAGTAGCGCAGCAAGCTCCAAGTCTTGATATTATGACATCCACTGTATTCTATAGAGATACGGAAGACGATTACGTAGTTAAACATTCTGGATTTACTATGAATACGACTACAACTCTAGAGTTTATAAAAGCGCAAAGCGCTGATGGAGGAGGTGATTTTCCAGAAGCGGTTCATACCGCTTTGAATACGGCCTTGAGCGAATTGCAATGGTCCAATACCGCAAGAACAAGAATAGCCTTTCTTCTGTTGGATGCGCCACCGCACAACAATTCCAATGTTATAAGTGAGTTACAAGAAGCGATTGTAGCCGCTGCTAAACGAGGTATAAAAATCATTCCGATTACGGCAAGCGGAATCGATATCGAAACAGAGTATCTGATGCGTTATTTTTCTATTGTCACCAATGGCACCTATGTCTTCATTACCAATGACAGTGGTATTGGAAATGAACATTTGGAAGCGAGCGTAGGGGAGTATCAAGTAGAAAAATTGAATGACCTTCTGGTTCGTTTGATTACTAAATATTCTGAATAGTTTTTTTAAAAGTACATTAACAATCACTTAAGAAAACTCCAACAGCAAGACCTCCCTC
>JBLIEO010000098.1:0-5923 GCA_047633095.1 Maribacter sp. | reverse complement strand
GTGGTATACTGTGTCCGGCGTTTGCATACTGTCCTCTTTACAATTAATTGGGTTTTATTCAATTCAGGTCAATTTTCTTACATACGAAACCCATTTTTGTAAAAAACCTAATTTAGCATCTTGTCATGCTCGTCTGGAATGTGGTATTTTAAGGCAAAATTATCTTGTAATGGGTAGGATTAGTTTTGGGCGTGTAATCAAGGGTACGCATTAGCCAGAGGAACATATACATATTTCATTCGTTCAAAAAATTTAAAAATTAATATTGAAATAAGGATGAGGTATTCTTATAAAAAATACCATTTTAATAAGAATACCTCATAATATTTAACAGTAAAATTATAATATATGTAAAAAATTTAGTATATTAAAGAAACGTCTAAATTCATAATTATGGGCATTAAGAGTTTTCAAGGTGCAAGAAGGCAAACAAAAATAGTCGAGGAACTTCCGGTAAAAGTCAGTGATTATATGTCTACAAAGCTAATAACCTTTAGACCACTACAATCAATGGAAGAGGCAGTTGATACTTTGATAAACCATAAGATTTCGGGTGGCCCAGTTGTAAATGATAAAAATGAATTAGTCGGGATGATTTCTGAAGGTGACTGCATAAAACATATTAGCGATAGTAGGTATTACAATATGCCTTTGGAACATAACAAGATTGAAAAATTTATGGCCAAGAATGTCAAGACTATTGATGGTGATATGAATATTTTTGATGCGGCCAATAAATTTCTGAATGAAAAAAGACGCCGGTTCCCCATTGTAAAAGATGGTAAATTGGTAGGTCAGATTTCGCAAAAAGATATTCTTAAAGCAACCCTGCAGTTGAAGTCCCAGAATTGGAAGAAATAGCCATAGTTACAAAAAAGGTTAAAGCCCAGATGGATAAACCATCAGGGCTTTTTCTATTTTTTGAGTAAATTCTACGAATGGACTTTTCGATTTGTTCAATCAATTCCCTTTTCCTCACTTTAAATAGTGCTCCAGAAAAATTCTAGTGGAATAAAGAATGTCTTTATTTTCTCTACAGACCTTTTAATTCTTCTGCTCGTGAGATATATAGTTATAGCGGTCAGTTTTTAAATTCATATTTTGAATATCAAGAATCAGCAACTCCGAGCACCTAGTTTCACAAAGTAACGTTTGGTGTGCGCAAAGCATTTTTTATCGCCTTTGAGATGGGTACCAGTTCTAAGCGTCTTTCTACTAGGAATATGGGAGTTCGTTATGGTGTTACTAAAAAAACAGGTCGCCTATGGATGCACAAGGTAAGAGAGGCAATGGAATCTATCGGTAACAACCCCACGCAAGATACTGTCCACGTATTCGAATTTGTTTTGGGCGAACGCGAACGCGAAAAGGAAAAGGTAGAAGGTATAAAGCCAAGACAAAGAAAGCCATCACAGCGGTGGAGCGTACAGGTGAAGGTAAAGTGAACAGAATGCACGCAATGCGCATCCAAGCTTTTTCAGCTAGATCACGGTAATCTATTTTTGTCAACCACATAAGTCGTGATGCAAAAATCACAACCGATACATTATAAGGGTATAGACCAATTGCAAAAGCCTAAGATATCACGCGGATAGATAGCAACGGCAGACAGAACTTCAAGGCATTGTATACAATGATTCATCAAATAAAATTAGAGATAAGAACAACCTATTCTTGGGTCAGTGGTTTCAATATAAATAGCTATTTTAATAAATGCTGTTTTGGAATAAACTGCTCACAGAGTAAAGCAATAATTTTTAATAGCCTGATAACCAAAATGGTCAACAAAAAGAACCTATAGCACAAACAAAGTATATGGAACCAGCTACTGACCTCTAAATATCTTTATTTAAACGTCAAGAGGCTACTTATGGTTTCGTAAAACATTGGTTTTATGGGACAGTCATAATACCCAAATTACGGGTACTACAAGGAAAATACAAGTAAAGGAATTTACTTTGAATATAAAGGCTATCTATCGGAGTATACTATTCTTTAATATCTAAATTCTAGTCCAAAAACGGACTGAAAATCAATAGCAAAATAGTCTCACACGTATCCCCTAATTTCTCACGAAGAATCATAAACGCCCCTGTTATCTTAGATTTCACAGTTTTTTGAACGGCTAAACACAAAGAGCGACGGCAAGGTTTTTTTCAACCTCGATGCTACTACCGGTACGTGAGGAGGCAATTTTTATTTGGACGAGAGGTCCCCGGTAACACTTCGGTATTCTTAATCAAGTACCATACTACTTTCGAAAAATAGTATGCTCTTTTTCCTTTAGGGCTAAACGAGTTTTCTACTAAAATGACCTCCTTATCTGATTCTGAAAACTATCCTGAATTAATAATCCATATTCATTAAAAAAATGAATATGGTGTGTGGCATGTTGCACATGTCTACGCACTAAAACCTTGATATAATCCTATCGGAGCGTTGCTGTTTTATGGAGTAACGTTTCACTACGTTAGTACTTGAATCTGTCGGTTTATTACCATTATGCCTATCCCTATTGGCAAGGAATAGTTGTAGTGCAGTAGCTGTTAAAAAATTATAAATCATTTAGTTGAAACACATTGTAAAATTCCATAGCTTACAGCATCAACTTGAACCACATACAATGCGAATACTACTTCAGAAATTATCATTTTTAAAAACCTGTACTAAAACGGTTTTTTTTATTTTAGCAGCCTTATCTATTGTATCCTGCAGTACCAGAGAAACAGAAATTTTAGTTTTTAGCAAAACCGAAGGTTTTAGACATGGCTCCATAGAATCAGGTGTTGTCGCTCTTGAAAAAATGGGAAGGGAATCTGGATTTAGTGTAACGGCTACAGAAGATGCGAAATACTTTGAAGAAGACTCCTTAAAGCACTACGCGACCGTTGTCTTTCTGAATACGACTAAAGACGTTTTAAATGATGTACAGCAGGCCGATTTTGAACGCTATATTCAAGCAGGGGGTGGTTTTGTAGGTATACACGCCGCTACAGATACCGAATACGATTGGCCTTGGTATACAAAGTTGGTAGGCGCTGTCTTTGATAGTCATCCGAGAATACAAGAAGCACAACTTCTAATTAGCGATGCCAAGCATCCGACAACCAAACACCTAGATTCTGTTTGGATAAAAAGCGACGAATGGTACAATTTCAAAAATATAAACCCGGACATAAACGTTCTAATACATATTGATGAAACGAGCTACGAAGGCGGAACCAATGAGAAGAACCACCCTATTTCTTGGTATCATGAGTATGATGGTGGCCGTGCCTTCTACACCGAGATGGGGCATACGAACGAAACTTTTGAAAACCCTAAATTTTTGGAACACCTAAAGGGGGGTATCGAATATGCAGTTGGTAATGGTAAGTTAGACTACGATTTAGCCACTACTGATAGAGTTCCACCAGAAGATCGTTTTGTTAAAAAGATACTTGATTTTAACCTGAACGAGCCTATGGAACTCGATGAACTGCCAGGGAGGGGTATTTTATTTATCGAACGTAGAGGGGTCTTAAAGCTTTTTGATTTTGAAACGGAACAGACAAAGACTTTGGCCGCATTAGATGTGTTTTACGGGAATGAAGATGGACTTATTGGCCTTGCTGTTGATCCTAATTACGAGGATAATGATTGGATTTATCTATTTTATTCGAAAGCTGGTGAAATCTCACAACAGCATATTTCAAGATTTGATGTGGTCGAAAATAAACTCGATTTAGATTCTGAAAAAATACTACTTACCATCCCTACAGATCGTCATTGTTGCCATAGCGGAGGCTCCTTGGAGTTTGGTCCAGATGGTAATCTGTTCATTGCAGTGGGTGATAATACAAACCCGTTTGAATCTTCGGGTTTTGCACCTATTGATGAGCGGGAAGGTAGAAAAGCGTGGGATGCTCAAAAATCTTCAGCCAATACGAACGACCTACGGGGTAAGATTCTACGCATTAAACCAGAAACAGATGGATCTTATAGTATTCCTAAGAACAATCTTTTTCCAGAAGGAACGCCAAAAACGAGACCTGAAATTTATGTGATGGGCAATCGTAATCCGTTTCGGCATTCCATAGACAGTAAAACAGGGTATCTATACTGGGGCGATGTAGGACCCGATGCCGGAAAGGCAGATCCAAATCGAGGTCCAAGTGGTATGGGCGAATATGATCAAGCTCGCCAAGCCGGGTTTTGGGGCTGGCCATACACAAGGGGCTACAACGAGCGGTACAACGATTTCGATTTTACCACAGAAACAGCGGGACCAAAGTTTGATCCAGATAATTTAGTCAATGATTCTCCTAACAATACTGGAATACAAAACTTACCACCAGCGCAAAAGTCCATGATACCCATGACCTATTATCGCTCTGAAGAATTTCCTTGGATGGGTGATGGCGGTATAAATCCGATGGCAGGACCGGTGTACCGAGCGTCTGATAATCCCAATGCCGAGATAGCCTTCCCAAATTATTTTGAAGGTAAATTGTTTGTTTATGAATGGATGCGTGATTGGATGTATGTAATTACGATGGATGAAGACGAGAACTATGTAAAAGCCGATGCCTTTATGCCTAGTACGGAATTCTCCCACCCAATGGATATGATTTTTGGTGCTGATGGGAAAATGTATGTTCTGGAATACGGTCAAAAATGGAATTCACAAAACTTAGACGCCCGTCTGAGCAGTATTTCCTATTTACCAGGTAATCGTAGCCCCATTGCTAAAATAGAGAACGATAAAATCGTGGGAGCCTCCCCATTAACCGTGCAATTTACAGGAAGCGAATCTTTTGATTACGATGGTGATCAACTAAGCTATGAATGGTCTTTTACGGATGATGCGATACAATCTTCCGAAGAAAATCCGGAATTTATTTTCGAGAACGATGGAGTCTATAATGTGCGACTGAAAGTATCTGATAGCAAAGGAAATGCAACAACGAGTAACACGAAAATTATGGTTGGTAATGACGCTCCGACCCTCTCTATTGAAGTTACGGAAAATGATTCGACCTATTGGTACGGTAAAAAACTAGCGTATAAGATTATCGTAAACGATAGGCAGGATGGAACTACGTTGGATAATTCTATTTCTGCTAAAAACGTTAAAGTAACCTTTGATTACATACCTGAAGGGAAGGATATGGTAAAAGCAACAATAGGGCATCAAAGAAATATCATTCCCGAGGGAAGAAGGATAATAGAAGCTTCTGACTGTAAGGCCTGCCATGCTACTATTGAAAACGTGAATGGTCCTAGTTATACTGAAATTGCCATGAGATACGGAAAAGCCGATATTGGTTATCTGGTGTCTAAAATTATTAAAGGCGGCGGTGGTGTTTGGGGCGAAGGTGCTATGGCCGCACATCCGCAATTGAATATGGAAGAGGTAACCCAAATCGTTGACTATATTCTCACCTTAAAACCGAATAAAGAAGAGGTCCAAGCCTCGTTACCCTTAGAAGGTACATTGACGTTCAATAAACATGCCCCTTCAAAAGGGGAGGGTGCCTACGTACTCATGGCCTCTTATAGAGACCAAGGAAACGCTGGGCAGCCAGAATCGGAGTTGAACATTCAAGGGCAATTTATGTTCCATAGCCAAAAAATTGAAGCGGAAGATGCGAATGAAATAAGTGAAGGAACAAACACGTGGAGCACTAATTCGGTAAAAATTGTTGGGGGGTTAGTTCATAATTCTTTTTTACGGTTCGATAATGTGAACTTAGAAAAGCTACACCACCTGAAGTACGCTGCTTTCTATGCCGGAAACTATGACTACAAAGGTGTTTTGGAAATTAGGGAAGGGGCAGTTGACGGGCCTATTATCGGTAAGCAATCGCTACGTTATTCGGGCGGGGCAGAAACGATTTATTATGAAATTCCTATAAAATCAAGCTTAAAAACAGCCACTATG
>JBLIEO010000097.1:0-6083 GCA_047633095.1 Maribacter sp. | reverse complement strand
TCAACCCTCCGTTATAAAGAGGTGCCAAATCTAATTTGGCATAAACTTACAGTTGCGGGAACAGCTTCGGAATTATTAAAAACTAAAATGAATTTTAAACTGAGTCAATTTTTAAACTCATATTTATTGATTTCAACTTTATATCTCAATGCACCGAATTCCCTTTTAATTGACACCGTTATTCTTAACTTGTTTTCAAAATAAAAATAACCTAGTCAAACCTAAATTCGCGGCGAAAGTAACCTAATTCCCTATGCTATCTTCCTTTTTCTTGCTCATTTTAAGGGCTAACCGGTTAAACCCTGCTACAAACTGCAACAAAATAACGCCATCGATACTATACATAAGAGAAGTAGAATCGCTTCGCATATTATTTATTTTAAACAAAATTACCGTATGTACAATCCATGAAAAATGACTTTTGTTACTTTGCAGTAGAACTAAAGGATATTCCTTGCCCTAATACGACCCAATTGAAACGTTTTACCCTTGTTATTTGCTTCCTATATCTACTAACTTCGGTTTCCTGTAAACAGGAGAAAAATCCACCTGTAAAAAATAATGCGAAACAACAAACAACGGTTACCCATGCATTGGGTTTTTCCATTAACAATAGTGGAGATTTCCCCATAGTTACTGTTACCAATCCTTGGCCTAATGCAAAACAAAGTTTTACCTATGCTTTTATTCCCAAAGAAGATTTGGAAGCAAAACCTACTCCTAAAGGAAACTATGACGCCATAATAGGCACTCCGGTAGAAAACCTCGTAGTTACTTCCACAACCCATATTCCAGCTTTGGAAGCCTTGGGCGGATTGGATAGGTTAACGGGATTTCCGGATACCCAATACATTTCTTCCATGCCAGCTAGGCAATTGATTTCCGAAGGAAAAATTAAGGAGTTGGGGAATAATGAAACATTAAATACCGAAATGGTACTCGAAATGCAGCCTGATGCTATCGTCGGTTTTGCTATGGACAGTAATAATGCTACGTACGAGTTACTACAAAAATCAGGCATACCCGTTTTATTTAATGGAGATTGGACGGAGAAAACCCCTTTAGGAAAAGCAGAATGGATAAAGTTTTTTGGTGTGCTTTTAAACAAGCAAAAACGAGCCGAACAGCTATTTAATGAAATTGAAGCCGATTACAAAAAGATAAAAGAATTAGCGTTGCAAGCAAGTAAAAAACCAACGGTACTTAGTGGCGCTTTATACAAAGATATTTGGTACCTACCCGCCGGAGAAAGTTGGGCTGCTCAATTTATAACCGATGCCAATGCGCACTACCTTTGGTCCGACACCAAAGGAACAGGAAGCCTCTCCCTAAGTTTAGAATCGGTCTTGGAAAAAGGCCAAGCAGCCGAATTTTGGATTTCTCCCTCCCAGTTTAAAGGTTATGGAGAAATGTCGACATCAAATACACACTACAAAGAATTTATAGCGTTTAAGAATCAAAATATACATACCTTTTCCAGCACAACCGGACCTACAGGAGGGCTGCTTTTTTACGAATTAGGGCCCCAAAGACCTGATATGATTCTTAAGGATTTAGTGCACATTTTCCATCCAGAATTGTTGCCAGAATACACTCCCTTCTTTTTTAAACCCCTAAAATGAACAACCGCAGCACTTCATATAGCATTTGGTTCATAGCACTTTTTGTTGCCCTGCTGTTGGCGATACTATTGAATATAAGTTCAGGAAGTGTAACCATCCCATTTGAAGCTACCTTAAAAGCTTTGTTTGGAGGAGAAATTGATACCCCTTCTTGGAAGTACATTATTTTGGAGTATCGCTTGCCTAAAGCTATTACTGCTATGGTAGTAGGTGGCGGCCTAGCGGTAAGTGGACTTTTGATGCAGACCTTGTTCCGGAATCCATTGGCTGGTCCGTTTGTTTTGGGGATAAGCTCGGGTGCAAGTCTTGGCGCGGCACTACTACTTATGGGCGGTTCCTTATTATCAGGTTTAGCAGCGTTTGAGTTGATAAACGACGTCTCCTTGGCTGTTGCATCAAGCTTAGGAAGCTTTTTGGTATTGGCGGTTGTGATGTTAGTCGCCAACCGAATAAAGGACACCATGGCGCTCCTGATTATCGGACTTATGTTCGGTAGTATCACTGCAGCAATCGTAAGCGTATTGGCTTATTTTTCCGATGCGGAACAATTACAGCGTTTTATATTTTGGTCTTATGGGTCAGTGGGTAGTTTGTCATGGTCACAAGTGCTTTTATTAACGAGTATCGTTTTTATTGGACTTCTGATTAGTATCCTATCGCTAAAAAACTTAAACGCCTTTTTATTGGGTGAGAATTACGCCAGAAGTTTGGGGGTAGCCTTAAAAAAATCTCGATTGATGATTATTATAGCGACCGGACTCTTGGCAGGTGGCATCACCGCTTTTGCTGGCCCCATTGCTTTTGTAGGGCTTGCTGTTCCCCATTTAACCCGGCAATTGTTTAAAACCATGGAGCACCGTATTTTGTTACCTGCCGTTTTTCTTTATGGTGCCATTTTAATGCTACTCTGCGATACCATCGCGCAATTACCCAACTCGGCAAGCGTACTTCCCATCAATGCAATTACCTCCATCGTAGGTGCACCGGTAGTGATTTGGCTCTTAATCAGAAAACGAAAAATGATTTTTTGATATGAAAAAAACCCAACCTACAATCGCTGTAAAGCAACTAGCTATTGGATACAAATCTGCAGTAATAGCAGAACAGATTAATTTTGATTTAAACGCTGGAGAACTTTGTGCTATTGTCGGTGTAAACGGTATAGGAAAATCTACGTTATTGCGCACACTGGGGAAAGTGCAGCCAAAACTATCGGGAACGATTAAAATTAACGGTAAGGAGCTAGCATCTTACAAAACGCTAGAATTAGCTTCCCAAATTAGTGTCGTACTTACTGAACCTATTGCCTCAAAAAACCTAACGGTGCTAGAATTAATTGCCTTAGGCCGCTTACCGCATACAAATTGGTTGGGAACCCTTACGCAACAGGACAAAACGCAGATTGAAAACTGTTTACAGCAATTAGATTTAAAAGACCTACTACACAAAAAATGTCATGAGTTGAGTGACGGTCAGTTACAACGCGTACTCATAGCTCGTGCTATGGCCCAGGACACCCCGTTAATTCTATTGGATGAACCTACCACGCATCTAGACCTCTATCATAAAGTACAAATTTTAAAGCTCCTAAAGCAACTGGCTAAAACCTATCAAAAAACAGTGCTATTTACCACACATGAAATAGATTTAGCCATTCAGCTGTGTGATAAGATATTGATTTTGGATGGCATTGAAAATTCCTTCGGACAGCCTTGTGAACTTATCGAAAGCGGTTCTTTTGAACAGCTTTTCCCTGCAGATATGATTACATTTGATGCTTTAACAGGTTCTTTTAAGGTGAAGAAATAACTTAGTTCGTTGCCGTTACCTCAATCCTTATTGCAATAGATTTGAATTATGTTCCTTTTATTTCATAACAGTAGCTCCTACCCTTGGATATGGGAAGGTAGTGTAGTTTAAATCTGAAACTCACATTATAATGGAGGGTTTCCCCTCTTTAAAGAGGAGATTAAAGGGTGTGTAAAACTCATACCATTGTAGAAACCACCCCAATAGCCAGACCAACACCTCCCTCAGTCCCTCCTTATTAGGAGAGAAATAAAAAACACACTACCCATTACATAACTTAGACCCCACAAAACACAAAACCCCTATCTTTATCCTATCAATATATTCCATGAATACTGAATTTATTTATTTAATTATTGCATTACTTTCTATAGGTTTAGGCGTACTGTTAGGTATATACCTCCAAAAGCTAAAGACCGGTTCCGTTAAGGCTATTTGGAAGGCCCGCGAGCAGCAATGGAATACAGCAATACAAGACTTCAAAAACCAACTAGCAAAAGTCGATGAGAACCTTAGACAAGCACAATTAGAAAAAGAATTACTGGGTCAGAAAATTGTACGCTTGGAAGGTATAAACGATAATTTAAACCGACTGAATACCGAACAAAAGCAGGAAACTACTCAGCTACAAGAAAAATTTACAAAGGAGTTTGAAAACCTGGCCAATAAAATATTAGACCAAAACAGCGCTAAGTTCACGGAACAAAACCAAAAGAACATCAAGCAGATATTGAGTCCCCTACAGGAAAAAATACACTTGTTCGAGAAAAAGGTAGAGGATACCCAGAAGGAAAACATCAGCATACATTCCGCTTTAAAAGAACAACTACTGCACCTTCAAAATCAAAATATTAAGATTACACAAGAAGCTAAAAATCTCACCAAGGCGTTGAAAGGTGATAGTAAAATACAGGGAAATTGGGGCGAACTAGTATTGGAACGAGTTCTTGAAAAATCAGGCTTAGAGAAAGATCGAGAATATTCCGTGCAACAAAGCTTTCAACGTGAAGACGGTTCTCGCGTAGTACCTGATGTCATCATCAACCTACCAGACGGTAAAAAAATGGTAGTAGATTCCAAAGTTTCACTCACAGATTATGAGCGTTATGTAAATGCCGAGGAGGAATTCAAACCAAAACATCTTAAAGACCATATCAGTTCATTACGCCGTCACGTGGAACAGTTATCAGCTAAAAAATATGAAGATCTATATGCTATGGAGAGTCCGGATTTTGTGCTACTCTTTATACCTATAGAACCCGCTTTTGCCGTAGCTATCAATCAAGATAATTCCTTATACAACAAAGCTTTTGAGCAGCATATTATTATTGTGACCCCTGCTACCCTGCTCGCTACCTTACGTACCATCGATAGTATGTGGAACAATGAAAAACAACAACGCAACGCCATTGAAATTGCAAGACAAGCCGGTGCCCTGTACGATAAATTTGAAGGTTTTGTGACCGATTTAAATAAAGTTGGGAAGAAAATGGATGAAGCAAAATCGGAATACCGAGGAGCCATGAACAAATTAACCGAAGGGCGCGGTAATATCGTTACCAGTATCGAAAATCTTAAAACCATGGGAGCCAAAGCAAAAAAATCAATACCAGAAAAACTATTAAAGAAAGCAGGAGAAGATTAATCTTGAATATTCTGCATTAAAAACTACAAATGAAAAAAATACTATTTCTATTCCTAGCAAGTGTATTGGCAGTAATGGGACTTTACTACGCATTTATCTATTTTACACCCTATAGCGAGGGCGTACGCTCTGGTGAACTTATTAAGGTAAGCCACAAAGGGATTGTCGTAAAAACTTGGGAGGGAGAAATTAGTCAGGGAATCTCCGGAGCACAAATTTTTTCATTTTCCGTATTAGACAAGGACGCAAAAGTGATTCAAAAATTGAAGGAATATCAAGGCCAGTATGTAAAAGTGAGCTACACGGAGCGCTATGCTACCTTCTTTTGGCTTGGAGATACGAAGTACTTTATAACCGATGTTAAACAGGAGCAGTCCCCACATTTTAGAAACTAATGATAAAATATAAAAACGCAAACGATTCCAAAGTCTCCATAACGGAGCTAATGCGACCCTCCCACTCGAACTTTGGAGGAAATGTACATGGTGGATACATTCTAAACTTAATGGATCAAATTGCCTTCGCCTGTTCTAGCAAACACTCACAAAGCTACTGTGTTACTGCATCGGTAAATCGTGTAGATTTTCTTAATCCGGTAGATGTAGGCGATTTACTTACCCTAAAAGCGTCCATTAATTACACTGGAAGAACATCTATGGTCGTTGGGGTACGGGTAGAATCAGAAAATATAATTACCGGAGAAAAAAGGCATTGTAGCTCCTCCTATTTTACCATGGTGGCAAAAGATGAACAAGGGAAAAACCTAAAAATACCTGGACTCATTATTAAGGACAAGGAAGCCATGCGCCGCTTTGCTCGAAGCAAAGAACGCAAGCTATCTGCGTTTCAGCGAGATTCAAAATACGACGCTAAAAACTTTAAGATTAAGGAATATTCCGACTTCCTTACCGAAGAAAACATGCAGCTAGACCTAAAGTAATGCCGCTGCAGATTCATCCAAAAACCAAGTGAGTTTTCCTGAGTCTGGTTGTACCAAAGCGGCAGGA
>JBLIEO010000096.1:0-6090 GCA_047633095.1 Maribacter sp. | reverse complement strand
TTTAATAAGAAGCTTAATTGCATAGCAAAACAACCGGCATGTGCTGCTCCTATTAATTCTTCAGGATTGGTTCCTTTTTCTCCATCTTCAAACCTGGTTTGAAACGAATATTGTGTCTTATTAAGAACTTTACTTCCTGTAGTTAAGTGTCCTTGTCCCTCTTTTCCACTACCTTTCCATGCTGCCTTAGCTTTTCTTGTAAATTTCATAATGTGTGTTTTAAAAGTTAAATTATTTCTTTGGATGCTATTGGATAATCGATATATCCTTTTGCACCAGTTGTGTAGAACGTGTCGTCATCCCATTCTGCTAAATCCAAGTTGTTTTTAAAACGTTCTACTAAATCTGGATTAGCAATGTATGGCTTGCCGTACGCTACTAAATCTGCATGACCTTCTTCGATTATTTTATTTCCTTTTTCTTGATCAAAAGCAGTGTTAATCATTAACGTTCCGTTGTACAAAGGGCGGAAATGTTTAGCAATTTCTGGAACTGAAAAAGGAAGCTCTGAAACATCTGTAAAAGGTTCAGATAGATGCACGTAAGCTAAATTATAATCGTTTAATTTTTTAATAATATACTCGAATGTTGGGATGGTATCTTTATCCATCGTCATACCAAACAAACCATCTAATGACGGATTAAAACGAGCACCAATTTTTTCCTGCGCAATCACTTCTTTTATGGCATCTAAAACTTCAAAAAAGAAACGCGTTTTATTTTCGATACTTCCACCGTAGTTATCCGTTCTTTTATTAGAAGTTCCGTTAAAAAACTGATGAAATAGATAGCCATTAGAAGAATGTATTTCTACGCCATCAAAACCTGCTTCAACCGCATTTATAGCTGCATTTTGAAAATCCTTAACGGTCTCCTTGATGTCTTCAATAGTCATTTCCTTAGGCGTCACAGTTTCTTTAAATCCTTCGGGAGTATATGATTTTGAATTCGGGTTTATAGCCGAAGCGGATAAAGGTAATTCTCCATTATGAAAATCGGGGTGAGACATTCGCCCTACATGCCATAACTGAATAAAGATTTTACCCCCTTTATCATGAACGCGTTGCGTTACTTTTTTCCAGCCCGCTACTTGCTCGTTTGAATATATACCCGGAGTATGGATGTAACCAGCAGCCTTAGTAGACACTTGAGCCCCTTCTGTAATGATTAATCCTGCCGATGCACGTTGCTCGTAATATAAACCATGGAGTTCATCTGTTGGTGCTAAATGTTTATTATCGGCTCTGCTCCGGGTCATAGGCGCCATAACAACCCTGTTGTTTAGATGAATATTCTTAGTATATGGTCTTAATAAACGTTGTTTGCTCATGTTATAATTTATATGTAATTTATTTTAGTAAAATTACAGTCTTATAACTACAATAACGTTGACCTATATCAATTAGGATATGTTTAACTTACCTTTAATTCTACTTAAATTCTCTGGAGTGACTCCTAAATACTTTGCAATATCATAATTTGTTACGCTGTGTTCTATACTAGGGTACGAGGAACAGAATTCGAGATAGCGCTCCCGTGTATTCTTTTCCTGTGAAGCCAATATACATTTGCCTTGAGAAATGAAGGCATTGGTCGTTAAAATCCTAAAGTAAGGCTCAAATATGGGTGCCTCTTTATAAATATGTTGTAAACAATCATACTTAATGGATAGCAATTGAGAATCTTCAATAGCTTCGATATATAATTTTGAAGATTCTTTATTATTAAACGCATCAAAATCTCCAATCCACCAATTTTCCGCAGCAAATTGGATAATATGTCTTTTTCCTTTATCATCCGCCTAATAAGCTTTTAAACAGCCTTTTGTAACAAAATATTCATGTTGTACGTGTGTGCCTAGTTTTAGTAAAAAAACACCTTTACTCACTGTTATTTCATTTAAATCTGAAGTAAATAATTGGAGATCAATAGGGGTAGGACTGACGTGATTTTTTATGTGTTTTATTACGGATGAATGCATTGTACAAAGATATAATCATAAGGTATCTTATAATTCTTGAAATCAAGAATAAATACAATTATTCCGTCAACTAATGTAATTCCTATTTGAGATAGATAAATCAATTATTATATTTCGAACTATTTGTATTGATAAACCATTAGAATGGTACTAAGAAAAAATAGTATCAGATTCAAGAGTTTTCGTTGTTTTTGCGTCATTTTTTTCAACGGTTTGCTAACGGCCTTCATAAATAAACTCAAACCTCTCAAAAAGCCTTTATGAGCTATTCAGTATACATGTCTTAAGTTTGATTCTCAGTAAATTGTTGATATAACTAGAAAGTACAAAAGAGAGAATTAAGGTTCCTATATAGGGTGAAGCTTTAGACTTCGACAACAGTGATAATTGGCTCTCTTTTACTACTTAAACTACGTTCAGTTCTGTGAGACTTTAGATCTCGTTTTCAAGTTGTTGTGAGCAGAAGTAGTTGGTTCTTTCATAAATCATCACTTATGAATAAATATAATGAAACTTTCGGAGTTGACATTAGTACAGATGTCTTAGATTGTTTTGGCAGTAAAAGTGGTCATGTACAAAATAAGAATGATGAAACAGGATTCAAGAAGCTATTGAAACTAGTACCTACCAAATATACACAGACCTTGGCGTAAATACCAAAGTCCGCATTAATTATAGGCTTTGTTACCAATTGTATTTATTGGGTGTTGTTTAAGCTTTCTATCTTCAGTCTTGCATGTTCGTTATTGGGATAAAGTTCAAGTACCCTTTTATAGTTTTCGATTGCTTTTTTCTTATCCCCTGAAGCTTCATATGTCGCAGCCAAGCTATCATAGGCATTAAAAGAATTAGGGAAGTTTTCTGTATTCCATATAAAGAATGCCAATGCCTTGGATTTATTACTTTCATTTCTACTTCGTAGCATGCTGTAGCCTACACGGTTCACAAGATACTCAGGCGGATTAAAATCCCAAGATAGGCGCTCAGAAAGAGATTGGAAATGTTGTTTCAATTGCGCTATGCTTTCCACATCGCGGTAGGAAATACCAAAGCCTTCAAAAATTGCAGAGATGCCATTATGAAAAGCAATAATTGGAACCGAGCCATGGCTTTCATTTTCGAAGAATTCCAATTTTGCAGTAAAATCATCTTCACATTTACTATTTAATGCATCGTACAATCGTATATGGCGATTTCGGTTATTCATATTTCTTTTGCCCCAATTCGCAGTAGCTATGTAAATGAATCTTTCAAATGAGTGATTAGTTACGGCGTCTAACTTTTTGTCCATGGTTTCTGCATCCCAAGTACCAAAGCTTGGGTCAACTGCAATAAATGAATTGAAAAGTGTCTTTTTTTTCATGTAGGCATGAGTAGCCAACAAACCTCCTAAAGAATGTCCAAAAAGTATGCGATAAGGATCTGTTCTATACTCCTGATCTAGTTTTGGTATTAATTCCGATTCCAAGAAGCTTAGAAATGCATCACCACCGCCAGAATTATTCTCTCTTACTGTAATGGTTTTGTCGGGTGTGAAGTCTCGTCTTCTATCTACATTTTGAATTGCTATAATAATCATTTCCGGAATTCTCCCGTTTCCACTCATATAGTTTACCATACCTGATATAGACCTAAAATGCGCATTTCCGTCAAGAACGATAAGCACTGGATACTTCTTATAGTATGATTCTTCGTTGCCGTAAGCCTCAGGAAGGCTAACCCAATATTCTCTATCTTCATTCAAAATATCAGAATGAAGTGTATGTTTCGTGCCGATTACAAACTGTCCTACATTTTGTGACTTTACGTGATTAATCCCGATTAACAAGAATAGTGCTACAATGATATATTTATTCATTCTGCTGATTTCTATATGATTGGTACCGTGTTTGTGTATGATTGGTTGCTATTGACTCACATCTAATTTAGTTAAAGGAAACCGAACGTTAGGGAAATCCGAAGGATTTTCCGGGTACACGTAAACCCAGACAATTACTTATAGCCATTATGTGTGCCCAGTATGGGCATCTTTACCCTACAGCAATATAGGTATTTATTTAGAGGGTGTAAGTCCCTTATGCGCTGGAGTAACGTCTTGAAGCATTAGTAAGTCGCAAGGGTGGTAACAGCGAAGTAACATCTGAAGAAAGCGAGACTACAAAATTCGGTACTGACGAACAAGAATCGTATGCAGAGGCATATTTACTTGGGTAAGCAAACACATCATTGTAACGGCCTATCAATACCAAAAGGGTACATATGTAGATACGGCAGTTATTGAGAAAAAGAAGATGCCATTCTCTCTAATTTAACGTGAATTTTTCTAAATATCATTGATTTATAAGCGTTTATTTTTTAATTACCACCAACGTTTTCAGGTATGATTAGTTGGGTGTTTCAATAACTAATTTAGCAAATAGAAACCGAATATAAAATCTGCGAAGATTTTCGTAAGTAGCCTATAACCAATTAATTATACACGTCTTAAGTTTACACCTTACCTGCTGTAAATGGTTTTCTACCCTATAAAGCCCTCGTTTTAAAGATTTTAATATATTCTCGCTTTTAAAGGGTCTAGATTAGTCGCCTAAATATTAGGTATGAATAAAATTACACTTGCAGTAGTATTGCTATTTTACGCACAATTGATACTAAGCCAAGATCTCTATGTGGGCTCTGACAGTTATTTAACACTACCTACCGGCTCTATTATAGCCGTTAATGGCCTGGTTCTTTCACCAAGCACAACTTACACCGTAGCATCAAACATGAGTATTACGCGTTTGTCTACAGCTGCCAATACAGGTAATGTTGCCATTTTAAGACAGTATACTTTTAGTCAAGCGTTAACCAATTATAAAGGTGCACTTTTTTTTCATTATGAGGATGCAGAGCTTAATGGTGCCATAGAAACAGAATTAGACTTACAATTATATGGTTCAGATACCATGTGGCATCCCTTTACCGCTAGTGTAGACACCAATCAAAACACATTAACTTATAATTTTACAACAGGCGTTGACTTTAGTGGTATTACCGCCGATTTTAACGAAGCATTAAGTGAAGAGACTTCTTTTGGCCTAGAGTATCTTACAGTGTATCCCAACCCAACCTACAATGAAGTGTTTATAAAATATCCACATGCTATTCGCACCACATTACATAATACGGTAGGGCAGGAGTTAGAAAAAGGCACTTCACACTACATAGATTTAAGCCTTTACGCCAGGGCTATTTATTTTTTAATTATTGAAGATGTAACAAAGCAGACCAAAAAAATGGTTAAAATCATAAAACGATGAAAAGGCTACTTGCAATTTTACTGATTACAGCTAGTTTTACCCTAAGTGCACAAACAGGTGTAGGGATTAACACGGCGACGCCAGAAGCCTCATCGGCATTAGACATAAGTTCTACAAGCAAAGGCTTATTAATACCAAGAATGACCGAGGTACAGCGTACGGGTATAAACCCATCAGAAAGTGCAAATGGCTTACTGGTATATCAAACCGATGGTACCTCAGGTTTTTATTATTATAATGGCATGAAATGGAACCGCCTAGAAGGGGTTCAGGGTCCACAAGGCACACCAGGATTAGATGGAATTGATGGCGCAGCGGGAGGATTAAACGGAGCAGCAGGAGCAGATGGAACAAACGGAACTGATGGAGCAGCAGGAATAGACGGAACAAACGGAGCAGACGGGGCTTCAGCATATCAACTAGCAGTAACAAATGGCTTTGTAGGCACCGAAGCAGCATGGTTAACGTCGTTGGAAGGCGTGCCAGGAGCAGATGGAACAAACGGAACTGATGGAGCAGCAGGAGCAGATGGAACAAACGGAATAGACGGAACAAACGGATCAGATGGGGCTTCAGCATATCAACTAGCAGTAACAAATGGCTTTACAGGTACCGAAGCAGCATGGTTAACGGCAATAGAAGGCATGCCAGGAGCAGACGGAGTTGATGGAATTGACGGTGCTGTTGGACCAACTGGTGCAACTGGACTAACAGGAGCAGACGGAATTGATGGTATTGATGGAGCAGTTGGTCCAACTGGATTAACCGGAGCAGATGGAATAGACGGTTCTGATGGAGTAGATGGAA
>JBLIEO010000095.1:0-6229 GCA_047633095.1 Maribacter sp. | reverse complement strand
CCAAACCATGTAGTAGATTTTAAACAGGATACAAATAAAATATACCTTACTACGAAGAACGGGGTAGTGTTAGAGATTACTGTTTTAAGAGGCAGCCTTATTCGCTTTAGGTATGCCACAAATTATGTTTTCGAACCCGATTTTTCCTATGCTATAGACCCTGAGGCAAATTTGGGTTACAGCAAGTTAGAAGTGGTGGAGAATGATACAGAGTATATCATTGAAACGGATCGTGTACATGTCTTGGTTGATAAGAAATCATTACGTACCCAAATATCAGATCTGGAAGGGAATATAATTAGTGAGGACGAGATTGGTTTTCACTGGGAAGAGAACTATGAATACGGAGGTAATACCGTAAAAATGAGTAAAATTACCCAAACTGGTGAGAGTTTCTATGGAATGGGAGATAAAGCTAGCCATTGCAACCTCAAAGGTAAGCGGGTTGAAAATTGGGTAACAGATCAATATGCGTATGGTAAGGATCAAGACCCATTGTACAAAGCTATTCCATTTTATACAGGCCTGCACAAGGGAAAGGCTTACGGTCTCTTTTTTGATAATAGTTTCAAGACCCATTTCGATTTTGCCCATGAGCGTAGAAATACGACCAGTTTCTGGGCAGATGGAGGAGATATGAATTATTATTTCTTTTATGGGCCAGAGATGTCAAAAGTAGTTTCTGCATATTCTAATTTAACTGGAACGCCAGAACTCCCTCCCATGTGGGCGTTGGGATATCATCAGTCCAAGTGGAGCTACTACCCTGAGAGTAACGTGAAAGAAATTACCAAAGGGTTCAGAGATCGACAAATTCCTTGTGATGCCATTTATTTGGATATTGATTACATGGACGGATTTCGATGCTTTACCTGGGATAAAAAGCTTTTTCCTGATCCAAAACGAATGATAAAGGAACTGGAGGCCGATGGCTTTAAGACTGTAGTCATGATAGACCCAGGGATTAAGATAGATAGGGAATACTGGATCTATAAAGAAGCATTAGAAAAAGGATATTTCTGTAAAAGGGGAGATGGTCCTTTAATGACAGGAAAAGTATGGCCTGGTGAATGTCATTTTCCTGATTTCACAAATCCTGAAGTTCGGGAATGGTGGGCAGATTTGTATAAGGAGTTTATGTCCGATTTGGGGGTTCATGCCGTGTGGAACGATATGAACGAACCAGCTGTAATGGAAGTGCCCGGCAAAACAGCCCCTTTGGATACCAGACATAATTACGACGGTCACCCTTGTACCCATAGAAAAGCACATAATGTTTATGGCATGCAAATGGTGCGTGCAACCTATGAAGGTGTTAAGAAATATGTATATCCTAAAAGGCCTTTTGTTATAACTAGGTCTGCGTATGCTGGAACACAACGATATTCCTCTACGTGGACAGGAGATAATGTGGCTACTTGGGAGCATTTATGGATTGCGAATGTACAGATGCAACGCATGTGTATGAGTGGTTATTCTTTTGTAGGCTCCGATATTGGCGGCTTTGCAGAACAGCCAAACGGCGAACTTTTTGCACGATGGGTGCAATTGGGTATTTTTCATCCGTTCTGTAGGGTGCATTCCAGTGGCGACCACGGGGATCAAGAACCATGGTCCTTTGGTACCGAGATTACAGATATCGTACGAAAGTTTATCGAGATTCGGTATCAGTTGCTACCTTATTTGTATACCATGTTCTATAAGTACAGCAAAGAACAACGACCCATGTTGCAGTCTTTAGTGCTTTTTGATCAAGAAGATGCACAAACCCATTTTAGAACCGACGAGTTTATATTCGGGGAACAAATTTTGGTCTGCCCTATACAGGAGCCAAATGCACAGGGAAGAAGAATGTACATTCCCAAGGGGAGATGGTATGATTTTTGGACTGACGAAGTAAGTGAGGGGGGAAAAGAACGTTGGGTTAAAGCAGATTTGGATACAGTTCCACTATTTATAAAAGAGGGGGCTATAATACCTAAATATCCCATTCAACAGTACGTTGGAGAATTAGAAATTAAGGAATTGATTTTAGAAACCTACTATAAGTTGGGAACGGAAATTTCCGAGGTTTATGAGGACGCTCAAGATGGTTACGATTATAAAAAAGGGAGATATTCTCTGCGTAACTTTAAGTTGACTGGAAAGAAAAACTCCCTTACTGTTCAACAATTTAAAGATGGAAGCTTTGTTACCGAATACAAAACATTAAAGTTTAATCTTCACGGACTTCCCTTCAAGATTCATAAAATTGAAGTGGATAATGAGGAGATTGATATACATTCGGTAAAGCCAAATGGAAATCACAGTCTTTATATAGATAAAAATTTTACGGTCTTACACATAATGGGAAAATAATATTTTTATAATTTTCCAATACTAAACACTATAGCTATGAAAAAAATATTTTTAATTACAGCCCTTTTTATAGGTGTTTCGGCATGTAAAGTAAATCCTTTCACGGGTCAAAAAACACTTAATTTTTATCCTAACAGCCAGATATTTCCAACAGCATTTGCACAGTACAACCAATTTCTGGGGGAAAATAAAGTGCTAACTGGGACCGCGGAAGCACATATGATTACTAGGACAGGACAGCGTATATCTACCGCAGCTGAACGTTGGTTAACGGCAAATGGTTATCCTGGTTATTTGAGCGATTACAAATGGGAGTATAATTTGGTAGATAATGAAGCAATAAACGCTTGGTGTATGCCCGGAGGTAAAATTGTTTTTTATACGGGAATTCTCCCTATTACTCAGACTGAGACTGGTGTGGCTGTAGTAATGGGGCATGAAGTAGCTCATGCTTTGGCAGATCATGGAGCGCAACGTATGAGTGCGGGTGCTTTACAACAGGTTGGAGCTGTTGCCGGTAATGTTGCGTTGAAGGACGAACAAAAAAATAGATTTAATCAAGTCTACGGTGTAGGCTCTCAGGTTTTGGGAATGCTACCTTTTAGTCGGAGTCATGAGACAGAGGCAGATCGTATTGGATTACAGATTATGGCTATTGCTGGTTATGACCCTTACCAAGCGGCGGAATTATGGAAACGAATGAAAGCCAACAGTGGTGGAGAGGCACCACCAGAATTTATGAGTACCCACCCTGCAAATGATACTAGAATCAATAATTTGACTGTCTGGGCACCTGAAGCAGCTGCGGAAGCTGCTAAATTTGGAGTAACTGAATTTAAGTAAAAACGAATACCAGTTTTATTGTATATTGAAAGCCGTTCTGGTTCTAAGGGCGGCGTTTAAATTGTGCCATGATCAAAACAATACCAGTTAAAGGAAGTGAAAAATTATTGAATGCATGGGCCTTTTACGATTGGGCCAATTCTGTTTACGCTCTTATTATAGCTTCCTCTATTTTTCCTATTTTTTATTCTGCACTCTTTACAACCGATGAGGCCTTGGTAACCGCTTTCGGCTTTGAGACGAAGCCCACTGTACTTATTGAAATAGTTACGGCATTCACATTTTTGGTTGTTGCGGTTTTATCTCCTATTCTCTCTGGCGTTGCAGATTATGTAGGGAATAAGAAGAGTTTTATGAAATTCTTTTGCTATGTGGGCGGTACGGGCTGTATTGGTTTATATTGGTTCAGTTTGGACCATATTCATTTGAGTATTCTTTTTTATTTTATGGGTCTAATAGGGTACTGGGGAAGTCTGGTGTTTTATAATTCTTATTTGCCGGATATCGCTTTTGAGGAACAACAGGACAGCATCAGTGCCAAAGGTTTCTCAATGGGTTATATTGGTAGTGTTTTTCTTTTGCTCGTTAACTTGGCGATGGTTATGAATCCGCAATGGTTTGGGTTTGATATTGGTACTACGGAAGCAGAATTGAACGCTGCTAAGTTTGAGGCTATGAAAATTTCCTTTATAACCGTTGGATTTTGGTGGATGCTATTTAGCCAGTACACCTTCTATGTCTTACCAAACGGCACAGGTGCGGGGCACAAAGTGACCAAAGATGTCGTTTTTAACGGATTTCGAGAATTACGATTGGTTTGGAAGCAATTAAAGCTCAATTTACCATTAAAGCGCTACTTAACTGCATTTTTTGTATTCAGTATGGCAGTGCAGACCATCATGCTGATGGCCGTTTATTTTGGCGAAAAGGAAATTTCTTGGGCCACGGATAGTGAAAAAACCACAGGGCTAATTATTAGTATTCTAGTCATTCAGTTAGTAGCCGTTGTTGGTGCGATATTTACGTCAAGGGCATCTGCTAAGTTTGGTAATATAAAAACCTTGATTTTTGTTAATTTTATTTGGTTGTGCCTTTGTTTTTATGCTTATTTCATGAAAACGCCTATGCAGTTTTATATCGCTGCTGGGTTCGTAGGTCTGGTTATGGGTGGGGTGCAAGCTTTGGCACGTTCTACCTATTCTAAGTATTTGCCAGATACAGAAGATACGACCTCCTACTTCAGCTTTTATGATGTTGCCGAAAAGATAGGTATCGTTATAGGGATGCTCATTTTTGCGGTGGTAGACCATGTAAGTAGCATGCGGTATGCGATACTATTTTTATTCTTATTCTTTTTGGCAGGCATCCTGTTATTATTGCGGGTACCAAATAAAAAGTCCCTTTAAAAAAGGGACTCTTCCTGTTACTGATTGTTCGCTATTTTGATGTTAATCTTTTGAAATATCTCCTGATCCAGCTGTTTTGGTGTCGAGTTTTTCTGGATTACCTCTATAGGTAATATCTCCAGAACCAGAAACCCTAGCGTTTAGTATTTTATTAGCTGTTACTTTGATGTCTGCAGACCCAGAAACGGTGGCCTCTACATTATCGACCTCTAAATCAAAGGCTTTGATATCCCCACTTCCAGAAATTGTCGCTGAAAAATCGGTAGTATTTCCGCTTAAGGTAATATCGCCAGATCCGGACATGATAGCACTGACGGTACTGGCCTCTACATTCAAAGTAATATCACCAGATCCGGACATTGCTGTCTCTAATTTTTCTGTCTTGATTGTTGTTTTACCCACAATATCGCCAGATCCGGATAATGAAATAGCGCTAATTTTTTCTATTGGCACGGTAATATAGATTCCGTTCTTCCAATCAGAAGGTTTAAGGTCTACATTATTTTCCGTTTTTATGTACAGCTTGCCATTTTTAACCTCAGTAGTGATATACTCCAAAAGGTTGGATTCCCCCTCCAAGGTCAATTGACCTTCTTTCCCATCTACTAAATCTACATTAAACCATTCGGAAACCGCTATTTCATCATAGTCATCGGTAGCCCTTTCTATGGTTACTTTATCTCCGTTACCTTTAACTTTTTTACCCCATTGTGCTGAGCAGGATACTGTGATGGCCAATATCAGGGTTAATACGATTCCTTTTTTCATTTTATTTGTGCTTAGATTGATATAATTAGTATTATTTTTTGGTGAAGCTAATACCTCCGTAATCGCTGTTCAATAGCACTTTATTGCCACTATTAGCGCTACCGTAATAACCTTCATAATGCTTTTTGGAGGATTTTTCAGTGCTAATGTTAATCTCAAAATCATCTTTACCACTTACTCCAGAATAACTGGTGGTAATGTCAAAATCAAAATGATAGTTGGCATTATAGCCGATTTTTACACCGGTATAATCTGTTCGTATAGAAACATTTCCTGCATCCTCGGCAAGTTCATCTATTCGTAAGGAACCATAATCTGAACTTATGTCTACATTACCATGTATGGTGCCTAGTTTTACAGTAATATAATCCCCGGTTCCACGAATATTTTTTGCCTCTCCTACGGCTATTTTTCCATAGTCGCTGGTATACTCTAGATTTTCCATTTGCTCAATAGTTGCGTTGGTGTAATCTGTATTTACGATTAAATTACCTGCTTTTTCAATGGTAAAGCCAGAATAGTCGGCTCGAATTTCGCCGCTATTTATATAACCGATGGTCGACTTTGAGGTGTAATCAAAATTTAGCTGATTATTCCTACCATGTAGTTGGCCAATTTCCAACCTTCCATAATCGCAATTTATTTTCGCATGTCCGTCTATCCGATCTAGGATAATGTTTCCGTAATCGTTGTCTAAGTTTACACTATTCTTTATGGGAACTTTTATTGTGTAGTTAATTTGCATGTTCACATTGTTGTTCTTACCCCAGTTCCATCCCCAACTGCTCTTTTGTTCACCGTACGTTGTCTTCGCGGAAACCATACTGTTGCTTGCGTCAAAGTCCACCGAAATT
>JBLIEO010000094.1:0-6648 GCA_047633095.1 Maribacter sp. | reverse complement strand
AGTCTATATTGTTTGCATTAAATTATCGGTAAAAGCAATACTAAAATATCAGAGTACTAAACGGCAGGAAAAACCTTTAGAAATTTTTTGGGCAACTCGCTTTGCACATGCACATTAACTTTTGTAAAAGGATGCATAAATTGGAGAGAATGAGCATGCAAATAGAGTCCCTTTCCTTTTAATACTAAACCTTCAATTCCGTAATCCGCGTCCCCTAGGATTGGATTCCCTATAGAAGCTAAATGTTGTCGTAGCTGATGCCTTCTTCCTGTTTTTGGTTGTAGTTTTACTAGGTTTAGATACCCAAAACGATCAGAAACTATCGTCTGTTTTACTTCATAGTCAGACATAGACTCTTTACTATCTATGGGAACCACTACCCTACCCTTCTTTTTCATAACACCTATGGTAACGGCATAATAGACCTTCTGTATCTGTTTTGTTTTGAACAGCGTATTCAATTGAATAATCACCAAACTCGTCTTCCCCACCAAAAGTGCACCAGTAGTAGGATAATCCAATCGATGAACAGGTTTGGGTAAGACCGCATCTAAAGCAGTACTTTTTTGTAGGTTTTGTGCTAAGGCATTCGCAACGGTAAAAAAGCGATTACCACTCACAGTTATGCCTGCTGGTTTTTGGATAATAGCCAGATAATCGTCTTCATACAGTACTTCTAACGATAGCCGTACTAGTCTTTTTTTCTTACGTTCTAACGATTGTTTTAGTTCGATACGTTCCCCACCAATAATAAAAGTTGCTGTGGTAGCTATAAAACCATCTACCAAAATCAATTTCTTTTTCAATACTTTTTTTAAGGCTGATTTTGTAGAAATCAGGTCAAAAATACCAACGCCATATTCCTGTAACCTAAGGGGATTCTTCTGTTCCTTGGCGATATGCGTGGCTATAATTTCCAGCTTATTTCTTTAAGAACTTGGAAAGTACACCGTATACATCCTCAGAAATTTTGAATCGGTATAGTATGCCCACATACATTACGGTAATCAAAAAGCTTTTTAAGAGTATATTGACAATAGGATGAAATTCAAATTGAAAGCCATAAAATAGCACGCCAACAAGTAGCAATAAGGCGAGTACTTTAATAGTTTCCGATGTAAATGGAGAAATAAAAAACTTAGATTTTACGTAATATAATTTAAGGGAATTATAAATAAAAAATGCAAAAAAACTAGCAATTGCAGCACCTTTGATACCGTACACAGGAATCAACCAGATATTAAAGCCAACGGCCAATGCGGCCAGTAAGACTCCAAAAAAGAGAATGGAACGATAGTAATCAGAATTGTAAAGAATAGAATTATTGTTCCCCAAAAGCGCATCGTATACCTTGGCAAGTCCAATCCAAAATACAATCATAAATCCGCCTGTATATTCTCCAGGTAAAAGCTCGTATAAGTCTTCTAGATTGAGAATAATTAGTAAAAATAATAGGCCAGCAATGATAAACAAGGTTAAGGAACTTTTTTGATATAATTGTTTAAGCGAGACGGTATTATTTCTGTTCAAATACTCGGCGGTCATTGGATATGTAATCTGGTGCATCGCCCTTGATGGCACCCCTATAGTAGAGGCAATGAACCCAGCCACCGAGTAGTAGGCTACATTTTTCAATTCCAAAAAGTTATTAAGCATGACCTTATCTACCTCCATTAGCACAATGGCGGTAGAACCCCCTAAAATAATTAGAGCACTATACTTGACGATATCCCACCAATTATCAGGAAAGGAAAACTGCACTTTGGGCATTCTAAGCTTGTAGGCATATAATTTCATGATAATCATCCGTAACAGGTAAAAGCCTATCAAGGAATTTATAAAACCTTCAATCTCTATATAATCAAAATACAATAAGATCAATAAAACAGACTGACCCAACCTACAGAAAACCTCTTTTAAAAAATTACCAAAAACGGATTTCATACGTATTCTCGCCAATGCATAGAACACTTCAAAATAGGCCATGGCCATACCAGCCAAAAAGATATGCCAAACATAGTCACGTACTATAGGATTCTTTCGCGATAATAAGGTTCCAATTGCTTCATTGGAAATATAACTCAGTAGTGCAATGGGCAGTATCAAAAGTAAAGGCAGCAATAGCATCATGGTTAGAAAACCTTCTTGGTCCTTATTAGAAGTAAAACTACTGTAAAATTTAACCAATGCATTGGGTACTCCAAACGCAAGAATAGGCATTAGAACTGCAGCCACGGATAGGACTACTTGTACCAGACCGTAATGGTCTGCCTGCATAAAATTCGTATATAAAAACAAGGTGTTCACGGCACCTATGGCAAACCCAATGTAGGTAACTATGGTGTTATTTAAAGACTGTTTTAATACAATACCCATTAGATGTATTCCGCTAATTGTCGTGTGAGTTCACGCCTACTATAGTTTTCAACATGCATGGAAGACACTTTTAAATCTTGTCTTTCATATTGCTGAAACCAGTTTAAAAGTACATTTTTAAGATCAGCATGGGAAGTATATTCAAATATAGCGCCCGTTTTGGTGCGTGCCACCATATTTGCTACTTCCCAATCTTTTGGACCAACGCCTAAAATAGGCCTACCTGATGCCATGTATTCAAACAACTTACCTGGAATAATTCCCTTGGTTTCAGCTGAGTCGATTTCAGCTAAAAGCAAGACTTGTGATTTTTGTTGATAGGTAATGGCTTCATCATGACTCACATAACCTATCACATCCAGATATCCCTCTAAACCATATGCTTTTAAACGACCCAGAATATCCTTACTAAGAACTCCTATAAACTGTAGTCGCAGTGCGTCTTCAAAAGCTGTGTTCTCATGTACTAATTCCGCTAACACTTGCCAGAGGTTCTCTGGATTTCTGCCGCTTAGCATGGAACCTATGTGGGAAATGGTAAACTTTTTATCCAACTCCACTTTTTTGGGCTTTTCCTGATCATAGCCATTGGTAATAACTTTTATAGGCTTATTGCTTATCTTCCGGAACTCCTTCTTGGTAGTCTCACTCGTAACTATGAGTTTATCGGCGCTAGTCAATACCAATTGCTCTAACTCCTTATGCTTATTTTTGGCAAGGAAGGTCAATTTTAATTTCTTATGATATCCGATGGATGTCCATGGATCCCTAAAATCGGCAATCCATTCTACTTTATTGTGCTCCTTTAAAAAGTGACCAATAAGATGTACGCTGTGCGGAGGACCCGTAGTAATAATGGTGTCAATTTTTTCTTTTTGCAAAATACCATGTAGGTATTCAACAGATGGCCTAACCCAATATTTACGTGCATCCGGAATAAAAAAATTGCCGCGAATCCATAAGAGTAACTTCTCTGTGAAGGACTGATTGGTTGCCTGAATAATTCCTGAACTAATGCGCTTGGTTTTGTTTCTCGAAAGGAAACGAGCAAAGCGATACGGCTCAAAAATCGGCCTCTTGTAAATAGTGATGTCGGTTGGAACTTCGCTCAGAAACGAGGCATCCGTCATGGGGTACTGTGGATTTTCGGGTACATATACTATTGGTTCAATATCAAAATCCCTAAGGTACTTTACAAACTTCAACCAACGTTGCACTCCAGGCCCTCCCGCAGGTGGCCAGTAGTAAGCGATAACTAGCACCTTCTTCATTTAGTCGGTTTCCTCCTTTCTAGCTTTCCAAAAAGAGAAGCCTATACTTCCTAGTAAAACAAGCCCCAATAGCATAGTGCTTGCTAAACTTATCTGGCTACCTAGCTGCACTACTTTGGGCTCAAACTTAAATTCTACCATATGATCTCCTTCAGGAATCTTCAAAGCACGTAACACATAGTTTACCTTAAAATGATCTAATAGTTTACCATCAATGTAAGCATTCCATCCATTTGCATAATACATTTCCGAGAATACGGCTACTCCAGCATTTGAGTTCTGTGATTCATAGGTAAGATGATTCGGGGAATAATCTACAAGTAAAATGGAAGCCGTGGAATCTACCTGATAGTCAAACCTATTTATATTTTTGAATACCGTTGAATTAACGACTGCCGTATTACCCGTACTTAAGCTATCTAACGCACGTATTTCTTCATCAGCAGAGCCTACTCGTTTTAGTTGCTTGACGAACCACGCATTCCCATTTGCATTCGGATTTTCTATAGGAAAGCTATTTCCTTCCTCATCTTGCCGTACTACGTATTTTACGTTAAGCATGTTAAATATAGATAGGTTTCCGTTGTACACATGATAATCGAACAAGTCTTGCATACCCCCTGGTTTGGCCGCATGGTACCCTGTAATACTTTTATGGAAGTACGCCGTTTTCGCAGAATCAAAACCATCTGTCTGGTCAAAAACCCGGAAAATACCTTCGTCATTTAATATCTCTTTATCCGCTGCAGTAGCTTGAAACGGTTGTAACATTTTTCGTTTGGAAACAAAACTATCGGCATTAACATACCTAAGATTTACACCTACTAAGTCGAATACGATTAATGCCCCAACGGCTATTATGACCAAGTTAGCTTTTAATTTTTCTTTTATAAAAAACCAAAGTAATACTGCCGAAACCAATACGTAACCTAAAGAACGTAGTAAATCACTCGTATATACTGCCTTTCTGTCCAACCGCAGCATTTCTGGTAATTCTTCTAAACCTGTCATGCGCAAGCGGTCATCGGCAGGGCCAATAAAATCGAACATTCCCTTAAATAAAAACAATAAAGCACCAAGTCCGAAAACAACTCCGGCAGCTGTCTTTAAAGCCCAAAGTTTATCCTTGACATGAACCTTGGAAGATACTATTTTCTTGAGGGCAAGAATGGCTAATATAGGCAGACATAATTCTAATACAATTTGTATTGATGATACCGCCCTGAATTTATCGTAGAGCGGAAAATAATCAATCATAAAATCCGTAAGGATACTAAAGTTCTTCCCCCAAGACAATACCAAGGACAGCAACGACCCAAAGAACAACCACCACTTATGCTTGCCACGCACCAAGAAAAGACCTAGAATAAACAAAAAGAATACTACTGCGCCAATATAAGCTGGACCTGAAGTTATAGGCTGTTGTCCCCAATAAAGCGGGACACCTGAAACAAAATCCAAAGCGCTGGACCTTGGCAAGCCCTTATCTACCAAGTAATTAAATGATTTCGAATCTTCCCCTAAATTTTCCTGACTTGCACCACCGAACAATCTGGGCACAAATAAATTCAAGGATTCTGAAATACCGTAGCTCCACTGGGTTATATATTCCTTGCTTAATCCGCCTGTGTTTTCTTTTACGGAACCGTCAGGGTTTATAGTCAGTTCACTTTTGCCTCTTGTGCTCCAATCTGCATATTCCTTAGTAGCTAACAATCCTGTTGCATTGACCGCAATACCAAGACCTACGGCTACTAACAATAACCCTACGGAAGTGAAATAGTGTTTTAACCCCTTCTTCTTTATAGCATCAATTAAGTACACAACACCTAAAACCAAGACCAATAGCATAAAATAATACGTCATTTGGTAATGATTCGCTACAATTTCCAGTGCCATGGCGAGTGCCGTAAGTAGAAATCCCCAGATGTATTTTTTCCTAAAGACCAGCACAATTCCACCTAAAACCATGGGTAGATACCCCATAGCATGTGCTTTAGCATTGTGTCCTGCGCCAAGAATAATAATTAAATAGGTAGAAAAACCAAAAGCTAGCGCTCCAACTATAGCGAGTTTATAATTTACTTTTAAACAACATAGTAATATGTAAAACCCTAAAAAGTATAGAAATAAATAATCTGCCGGCCTAGGCAATGTCCGTATGAACCGATCTAATTGTTTAACATAATTATGGGGATAATTAGCACCTAACTGGTAGGTTGGCATTCCCCCAAATGCACTATTGGTCCAATAGGGTTCGGCATCGTTCTGCTTTCGGAAATCATTTTGTTCCTTTGCCATCCCCGTATATTGGACAATATCGTGCTGATAAATCACTTTTCCCTGTAGTACAGGATGGAAATAAGCCAGTGCAACTAGGATAAAAAATACGGTTACAAAAAAGTGGGTAAAAAAGAATCTTAATCCTTTCTTCATTTGCTAGGAGGTCGTTGGTTGCTCAAAGATAACTAGTCTATTTCTTCAAAGTCTATATACTCGCCTACTTTTTCACTATCCATTTTGCGTTTCGTAGATTTTTTATTCATAACGACATCACCAACCTGCTCCTCTTGTGGTCTTTGCTGTTGCTCAAAACCTCCAAACGCCTGTTTAAAATGCGATTCGGTTTTCTTTGCTGCGTAATTGATGATTTTAGGTACAAACAATTTTGCCAACAGTTTCAGCAGATAATATCCTAAAAGGATAAATAAAATTGTTTTTAAAAAAGCCATTTAATTAAATACTTATATATCAAAAATACAATTATCACGTTGTAATACTTGATTGTAAAGTATTAAAATAATTATAAAGTCGTATTCATGGGAATTCCCGCTTATATCAAAAGAGTTACAGGAAGGTTTTCGTTACTACTTGTTCTGGCATCACTATCCGTAACAGGACAATATACCGATGTTATAAATTCTAACCGCCCGGGTCTTTCCGTAAGCGCCTACGCTGTTGGTAAAAACGTAGTTCAACTAGAAATGGGTCTTTTTTATGA
>JBLIEO010000093.1:0-6691 GCA_047633095.1 Maribacter sp. | reverse complement strand
TATATTAAAAAAAGATTTGGAATAAGTGAAGCCAAATTTTTGAGCGTCCTCAGCGGATGCACCATAGAAGATTTCTTTGAATTTTGCCCAATGACATGCTCCAAGGCACATCATACAAGGTTCACAACTTGTATATAAGATACACTCTTTAAGGTTATCCCTACCTATTCGACTGCATGCTATCTGAATGGCAAGCAGCTCCGCATGTTGGGTTAAGTCATCTCTTCCCCTAACTAAATTATGTACCTCGCAGACAACTTCGTTGTCCCTAACTATTAATGCGCCAAATGAACCTCCCTCTTTTGAAACTCTTCCTTCCTTGGCTTTATTAATAGCTCTTCTTAAATAGCTTTCATGCATTTACTTATTCTTTATTTGACCTTTCAAAAAATACTCTTTTCACTCAATTATGTGTTCATTTTTCTGGTATAATTAGCTATAAAAAAAGTAATTTTTTAGTGAACTTTCATGGAGTTCAAGAAAAGGCTAAAAGTTTAATTATCTAAGGATACTTTTATGTTTTTTAATATTTACTAAGAAAACTTATTCTCTTATAGATAAATTACAATTGTTCCTGTTACTTCTGAGGTTAAAAGGAGATATGTTATAATTCCATGTTCAACTGTGATCGCACTATTTGCTGTAACTTTAGCTATTGAAACCGATACATTTGTGGTCATGCCTGCCCCAAGGTGCTTATCCACCCCAGAATCCAAATTTAATACCAAATTTTGGTTTTTCTTCTGCTAGAACTTCGTAAAATGATAATCTGCTAACTACACTTTTCATTGTTTTGATTTGAAAGTTCAAAATTGATAACACTTTCTCTGAAAATATCCTTTGGGATTTTTATTACGGTATTGGCAGAATTCCCAACAATCTCAGAACTATAGATTTCACCATTCCTTTGTTTCGCAGTAAACTTATATTGATTTATGCCTTGTGTAAGCGAAGACTCAATGTTTGCTTTATAAAATTCTTTACCCTCAATAATGCGTAAGGCAATTCGCGTATTCATGGATTTGGGGATGCTGTATGAAAATACAGTATTGTTATGAAAAATATTGGCACTATACCCTTTCCCTTCTTTTGGTACTAAATGAAACAATCCCATGCCAAATTTAGAAGTAGCAAATCCAATAACTTTCTTACCTGTTTCATCCACTATTTCCCCTCCAATATCTATACCGCTATTATTAGGTCCTACGACCTTGAATCCAATCTTGTTATTATAACTGGAAACCAATTGTCCGCCCTCGGGAAAAAACCGGACGTTTAAGTCGGAGGCACTTATTTTTTCATTAGTTGTAGTAGACGAAAAGGCTGTTGTAGAGTATTTGGAGCGCACAAAAACAGACTTTTTAAAGAAAGAGGAATCATCAAAATTTCTCATATAGTTGGTATACGCCCTAATGGTATATCTGCCTTCAATAACATCAAAGGGAAGCGGTATATTACCCTCACCGAAACCTGCAACAGTCTTTACTGTCCTGGCATCCAGAATTTTATTGGTAGCGTCTATTCGATCTAAATACACAACGTGACTGTTAGTTCCTAGTCTGGATGTCGCTGTATTGAGTAGGTATACTTTAAACCATATATTTTCTTCGGCCACATAGTCAGATTTATCAACATGCACATAGCTTTTTTCAGGAACGTATTCCGTTAGGTACATGTGAATTGCAGGAGAATGACTTAAGTGATTTATTTCAGTCCAAACAGCATAAGAGTATATAGAAAACAAGAGAAGTATGAGTGATAATTTTCTAGTAATAAGCCTTTGTAAATTTAAAAAATCATCCATACACGTAGTATTTTACGCTTTTATGATAAACATTAAATAATATGATAAATGTTATCAGTTTCTTAAATTTTACAGCTAGTTTAATGAGTATTCCATTTTTATCACAAGCTATTGATTGCTAAATTTAAACTCTTTACAATAAGTGGATTTTGTGAAAAAATTAGTTCTGTATGCTTACATTCAAAGGAGTACAAATAAAGAATCCTTTAATGAAATTTTAGATTTTCAAAACAAACCCTGCGTTGGTACTACGATATGTTAATATATCGACTAAAAACATAGCGTTTTCAAGTATTTGATTCGCTCTTACATAGTGTATAATTACATGACAAGACTTAGGCTTTGATGATTAACCTACAACCATTATGCTATGTAATCTTCCATTTTAATTCGATTAGACAAAGCCCGTACTGAGAGGTATCCATTATAATAGTTTCTAAAACGTCAATTTCTCGACAGCGGCAATGGTCTCCTCTAAATCAGCATAGCTTAACGCATTATTAAGAAAATAGCTTTCAAAAGCAGATGGAGGCAGGTATATTCCCTGATTTAGCATCCCGTGGAAATAGGTGTTAAAACGTTCGTTATTTCCCTTGGCGGAAGATGCAAAATCTACTACAGGTTCGTCCGTAAAGTGCACTGAAATCATACTACCATAACGATTAATTTGATGCGGGACTCCTTTTTTCTCTAAGGCTTTACCAATACCTTCGTGTAAAAAGCCTGTTTTTTTTGCGAGACTGTCAAAAATTTCTGGATTGGTATTAAGCTCGGTCAACATGGCAAGACCAGCACTCATTGCTAAAGGGTTTCCACTTAAGGTTCCAGCCTGATACACCGGACCGTCGGGCGCCAGATGATTCATAATTTCTTCCTTTGCGGCAAAAGCACCCACAGGTAATCCGCCACCGATGACCTTACCAAAAGTTACCATATCTGCAGCAATACCTAGAGCTTCTTGCGCACCACCTTTTCCTAATCGAAAACCGGTCATGACCTCATCAAAAATAAGTAGAATGCCTTCCGCCGTGCATAATTCCCTTAGGCCTTTTATAAAGGCATCTGTTGGTACAATACAACCCATATTTCCAGCTACCGGCTCAATTATTATAGCTGCAATCTCTCCTTTGTTAGCGTTTACCAAGGCGTGCACCTCTTCAAGGTTATTATACCCTGCCAACAAGGTGTCTTTGGCGGTACCTTGAGTAACACCCGGACTATTAGGACTACCAAAAGTTACAGCGCCACTACCAGCCTGTATTAAAAAGGAATCTGAATGGCCGTGATAGCATCCGGCGAATTTTATAATTTTATCTTTTCCTGTATAACCCCGCGCTAAACGTACTGCGCTCATGCAAGCCTCCGTACCGCTATTTACAAAACGTATCTTGTCAATATTTGGCACCATAGACACCGCTAACTTTGCCAACTCAGTTTCAATCTCGGTAGGCATTCCAAAAGAAGTCCCCTTTTTGGCCTTGTCTATAATAGCTGTTATAACCGGCTCATAAGCGTGACCTAAAATCATAGGTCCCCAAGACGCTATATAATCGATTAGCTTGTTCCCATCTTCATCATACAAGTAGGCTCCTTTTGCTTCTTTTACAAAAATAGGGTCTCCGCCTACGGCTTTAAAAGCTCTTACGGGAGAGTTGACACCGCCAGGTATATATTTTTTTGCCTCTTCAAACAGGGCACTACTTCTTTTGTATATCATGGATTACTTTTTCATTTGGGTCGTTTTGACCATCAATTTTTGACCTACAGAAAGATTGGCATCCCTCAGTTTGTTCAATTTCATTAACGCGTCAATAGAAACATAATATCGCTTGGACAGGGAATACAACGTATCTCCCTTTCTAACGATATGGACCGCATTTTTTTCTGTAATAACAGGCTTGTTGTTTTCATAGACCGATTTGGAAACTCTAGTATCATATCGGTCTAATTGATATTTTTCAATGAGGTAAATAAGCTTTTGTGGGTATTTTTTATCAGTTGCGTAGCCTGCTTTTCGCAGTCCTTTTGCCCAGTTTTTATAATCTGTAGTATCAAAATCAAACAAAAAGGCATATCTACTGCGAGTGGAAAGAAAAATACTATGATCTCTATACGAATACATAGGATGATTATACTTTCTAAAGCACTCCCCTTTTGCGTCGTCGTCATGAAAATCATAGTCACCCTGCCAACCGGTATGGCACTTGATGCCGAAGTGATTATTTGTTTTCCTGGCTAATTCGCCGTTTCCGTACCCACTTTCCAAAAGTCCTTGTGCTAGGGTAATACTCGCAGGAATACCATAGGCCTTCATTTCCAATTGGGCAATGTCCGAAAAGGCTGCAATATAGTCGGGTATATCGTCAATTTGAAAATTAACAAATCTGCCTGTATCTTGGGGTAAATCTCCTTTACTCTCAGCTTTCGGATCTTTGGAGCTAGACTTTGTCCTCTGACGCTCGGTAAGGACATTTTTGGTCCTCATGGAGTCAGAGTAGGCTTTTTTAGATTTACAACCAGTAAAAAATATACTTAAGACTAGCAGCAAGAGTAGAATTCTGTTATTCATAGTTCTAACAAAGGTAAATTTTTCTTTTTCAGCACCGTATTCATTCCCTCAATTCCTTGAATCCCACCTGTATGCACAGCCAAAATCTTAGTGCCTTTAGCAAAATTATCATTCTTAATCATATGGAACAACCCAAATAGCATTTTTCCAGTATAAATGGGATCTAAGGGAATACCTGTTTTTGCCTTAAAATCATTAATGAACGTAACTAATTCACTAGTGATTTTAGCGTAACCGCCAAAGTGATATTCTGTAATTAATCTCCAATTATGCTTTATGGTAATTTGGCTAATAGTCTCCTTTAGAAAATCTCCTTTTAAGGCAGAAAAACCTAACACTTCTTGGTGTTGATGAGAGGCGTTGATGAGTCCTGCTACGGTTCCACCAGTGCCAACACAGGTACAGATAACATCAAATTCTGCATCCTGTTCTAGCAAAATTTCTTCACAACCCTTTATGGCTAACGGGTTGGTACCACCCTCCGGAATTAAATAAAAGTCTCCATATTCCTTTTTTAGCTGCACAATAAATTCAGTCCTATCCTTTTCTTTGTAGGATTGTCGGCTTATAAATTTGAACCGCATTCCATTTTTGTATGCTTGTTTTAAAGTTGGGTTTTGGTGCCAGTTATCGTGGAGCTCTTCTCCTCTAATAACCCCTATGCTTTTAATTCCCCGTTCCCTGCTAGCAAAAGCAACAGCTGCGATATGGTTTGAAAAAGCACCACCAAAAGTAAGTAGGATGCTATATCCTTTTTCTTCAGCAGCTTTTAAATTATACTTTAATTTTCGGTATTTATTTCCGGATATAAATGGATGCAACAAATCCTCTCGCTTTAGCGCTAGGGTAATATTTTTTCCCTCAAGGATAGGAAGATGTACGTATTGATTTGTGCTCTGCAAGCTTAATGAGTTCAGCCACAAAGATATTTAATAAAGCTGAACGATTTACGCTGGAAAAGGTAATCTGATTGACTCTCGTTGCAATAGGCCTCCCGCTCAAAACTAATATTCTGGTAAGCACGGTAACTATCCAGATACCAAATGGTTCGTAGCAACCACTCTAAAATATAAAGTATGTAAAAGGGTAGGATAAGTAATTCTTGCTGTTGCCTTAAATGAATTTTTTCATGATTGATAAGAACGGTGTCCTCCTTAAACGCAACGCTTTTTAAAAAAATGAAGGGCCACAAGGAGAGTCCTACATAGTTTTTATAGAAGAAATGTTTGAAAACCAATATCATAAGCAACTGCGTAATCTATTGTAACAAAGGTAGTTGTTAATGTTTTGACCAAAAAACATACTAGTTTTTCTTGCTAACAATCCGGGTAAAAGGAATAACACCTTAATTTACTGATAAAATCGATACTTCAAGTAAGGTTGTCAACAGAAAACGAGTAACTTTATTTTTGTAATCCAAAGTAATAAAAATTAAAAATGGAGCTTTACAAAACCACCCCTAAATACCATTTGGAACTGGTTAGCAAGTTTAAAAACTAATGAAAGAAATTATCCCAATTGTAGAAGGCGATTTTTATTGGACCGAGGAAGGGTATCGTGTTTTTACCAAACAGTTTCATCTGAAACGCGGTTATTGTTGTGAAAGCGGCTGCAGACACTGCCCCTATGGCTATGACCCAAAAACAAACAGTCAATGAACATTATTATGTTCGGCATGATTTTTGGTGCCTATTAATCGAAATATAAAGAGGTCCGTAATTTAAAAAAAAAGTATATGAAAAAGTTAAAATTACTCCTATTACCAGTACTTGCCCTCGTATTCTTTAGTTCCTGCAACTCGATTCGAGTACTAACCGATTACGATCAAAAGACAAATTTTAGTAAGTTCAAATCCTACGCATTTTATAAAACAGGTATAGATAAAGCCCAAATTTCAGATTTGGATAAAAAGCGGATTCTCAGGGCAATAGAAACAGAGATGTCCTCCAGAGGCTTCTTAAAATCCGATAACCCAGATATCCTAATCAATATCTTCACCAAAGAGCAAGAACGTGTAGACATTTACAACAACAACTTTGGTTGGGGTGGTATGGGCGGCTGGGGTGGTTTCGGTGGTTGGGGCATGGGAGGCTTTGGTTGGGGCCCTGGACTCGGCTGGGGCGCGGGAGGCGGTAACTTCGTAAGTACAAGCACAGAAGGCTCCTTATATATAGATTTGGTAGACACCCAAAGCAAACAGTTAGTTTGGCAAGGAAAAGGGGAAGGCACACTAGCCAGTACAAAAAATATACAAAAAAAAGAACAGCGTATAAAAGAGTTTGTTTCGCAGATTATGGAGCAATATCCGCCTAATGTAG
>JBLIEO010000092.1:0-6834 GCA_047633095.1 Maribacter sp. | reverse complement strand
ATGGTAGCACCTGCCATTGTATTCTTTATGTTGTGTTGTCCTTCTAATGCTAAAGCGTCTGTCGTCATCGTTATCTTATCCGTTAGTGTTCTTATTGTAATATTTTTATCTTCTAAGTAGGTTCCTTCCTCAAATTTTTTGGTTAAGGAAAATGGCATCAGTTTGGCCTTGACCGGGTTGGCTTTGAGCCAGGAAACAATTACTTCATCGTCCGCATCGTAAATGAGATAATCCTTCTCTGTTTGGTTCATTGTAATCCTGAACTTTGAGGCGATATAGTTCTCGAACTGGTAATCGTACCGATCTAAATGATCCGGGGTAATGTTCGTGATTACCGCGATATCAGGCCTAAACTCTTGAATGCCATCCAACTGAAAACTACTTATCTCCAAAACGTAATACTCAAAATTATTGTTAGCCACCATTTTAGCAAAACTGTCTCCAATATTCCCCGCCATACCTACATCTAGGCCTCCGCCTTTCAATAAATGGTCGGTGAGCATCGTGGTAGTCGTTTTTCCGTTGCTACCCGTTATACCAATAATCTTCGCATCAGTATACTTGGCTGCAAACTCAATTTCAGAAATAACCGGTATACCTTTCGCTACCAATTGCTTTACCAAAGGCACGGTATCCGGAATACCAGGGCTTTTCATTACGATCGTTGCCTCTAATATATGGTCCTCTGAATGGTTTTCCTCTTCCCAATCAATTCCATAATGCGAAAGAACATTCTTATACTTCTCTTTAATTTTTCCTTTATCGGATACAAAAACATCGTATCCCATTTTTTGACCTAAAATCGCCGTACCCACGCCACTTTCTCCACCCCCTAGAATCACTAAAAATGCCATTTATCGTAATTTTAAAGTCACTATAGTGACAATAGCCAATAGGATTCCTATAATCCAAAAGCGGGTAACGATTTTACTTTCGTGGTATCCTTTTTTCTGATAATGATGATGTAAGGGTGCCATTAAAAAAACACGCTTCCCTTCTCCATATTTACTCTTCGTATATTTAAAATACCCCACCTGCACCATGACGGAAATAGACTCCGCAAAGAATATCCCACATAGAATAGGTATCAACAACTCCTTCCGGACTATAATCGCGATTACAGCGATGACACCACCGATGGTCAAACTTCCGGTATCTCCCATAAACACCTGTGCTGGAAATGCGTTGTACCATAAAAACCCTACCAGGGCACCGGTAAATGCGGTAATAAAAATCACCAACTCCTCTACTCCTTTTATATACATAATATCCAAATACTCGGAAAAAATGATATTACTGGAAACCCATGCAAAAATCCCAAGGGTAATTACAATAATGGCCGAAGTACCGGCTGCTAGTCCATCTATACCATCAGTAAGATTGGCTCCATTGGAAACCGCAGTAACAATAAGGATAATGATAGGAATAAAAATCAACCAACTGTAGCCAGCGAACCCATCGCCCATCCACGAAATAAAACTGCTATAATCCAGCTCATTGTTCTTAAAGAAAGGAACTGTGGTCATGGTAGATTTAATATCTGCACCCTTTACCTCTTCTACCGTAAAATATTCTGTAATCATTGTTTTGGTATGCTCGCGCATGGTTACTTCTGGATGAAAATAAAGCGTGGCACCAACCACCAATCCTAATACCACCTGACCCAAAATCTTAAACCTACCCTTTAGTCCGTCCTTGTTCTTTCTAAAAACTTTAATATAATCATCTATAAAACCGATAATCCCCATCCATAGGGTGGTCACAACAAGAAGGATGATATAGATATTGTGTAATTTGGCAAAAAGCAAGACTGGAATAAGTGTTGCAAATATGATAATAATACCACCCATCGTTGGCGTTCCGTCTTTTTGCTTTTGCCCATCCAGGCCCAAATCCCTAACGGTTTCACCAATCTGCTTTTTTTGAAGAAAAAGAATAATGCGCTTACCGTATATCGTAGCTAAACCCAAAGAAAATAGGATAGCCATAGCTGCCCTAAAGGTCAGAAAACCAAAAAGGGATGCTCCAGGGAACTGGTATTCATTTTCTAAATATTCGAATAGGTAGGTTAACATATCTTCTCGCTACGAGCCAATTAATATTGGCCTTAGTTATTTATCTAAACTTTTCAATACTTCGGTTATAATCTTAAAATCATCAAAAGCTATCCGTTTGCCGTTGGTTTCCTGATAGGTCTCGTGCCCTTTCCCGGCCACAAGAATTATATCATTAGCCGCAGCTAATTGGCAAGCAGTCTTAATGGCTTGCTCCCTATTTTCGATAGCTAATATTTTATTGGCATGTTGTGGCTCCACGCCAGATTCCATCTCAGAAATAATTTCCGAAGGTGATTCGCTTCTAGGGTTATCCGAAGTAAAAATGACCTTGCAACTCATTTCCGAAGCGATATTACCCATTACCGGACGCTTTGATCTGTCTCTGTCGCCACCACACCCCACAACGGTGATGACGTTTTCATTTCCAGTCCTCAATGTGTTGATTGTCTCAAGCACATTTTTTAAAGCATCCGGCGTATGGGCATAATCGACTATAGCGGTAATTTTTTGTTTTGATCTGTAATACTGAAACCTACCATCTACATTATCCAGCTCACTTAGTAGTTTTAGTGTCTCTAATTTTTCCAAGCCTAGTAAGGCTGCTGTAGCATAAATAGCTAACATATTATAGGCATTAAAATGACCTATTAATTTAGTCCACAACTCACTGTCGCCTACCTTCAACAATTGACCATCGAACTGCTTCTCTAAAATCTGAACTTTATAGTCTGCATAATTCTGCAAGGCATAAGTATATTTTCTGGCATTGGTATTTTGTAGCATCACCAAACCGTTCTTATCATCAATATTGGTAAGGGCAAACGCTGTTTTAGAAAGGTTATCAAACAGTACTTTCTTGGTATCCCTATACTCGGAAAATGTCTTATGATAATCCAAGTGATCGTGCGAAAGGTTAGTAAAAATAGCACCTTCAAAGACCAAGCCTTCTGTTCTTTTTTGATGAATACCGTGAGAACTTACCTCCATAAAACAGAACTCTACACCAACATCGTTCATCAAGCTCAGATTCTGGTTGATAGTAAGTGCATCTGGGGTGGTGTGAGTCGTTTCATACTCGGTATCATCTACCATAATTTTGATGGTAGACAACAATCCTACTTTATAGCCTGCCTTTTTAAATAACTGATATAATAAACTGGTAACGGTAGTCTTCCCGTTTGTACCGGTAACCCCTATCAATTTTAAGTTCTTGGAGGGGTTTCCATAAAAGTTTGAGGCCATGATAGCTAGCGCGCTATTACCATTAGCCACCTCAACATAGGTAATCTCGTTGACCATATGTTCTGGAAGCTGTTCGCAAATAATGGCCTTAGCGCCTAAATCTGTCGCCTTTCTTATGTAGTTATGACCATCTGTAAGCACTCCCTTAATCGCTATAAAGACATCGTCCATTTGAACTTTACGCGAGTCAAAACAAACGGCATTGATACTACAATTAGTAGTACCACTTACCGCTGTCAGGCTAACTCCAAATAATATGTCTTTTAGTAACTTCATGAAAGCTCCAACACTATTTTTTTTACTTCTTTGATACTCGTTCCCTTTGATATGGATTGGTGATGAACCTTTCCATTCCCCCTAATCTCTACCTCTATTCCTAAATTTTCTAGTATCGAAATGGCATCCATACCGCTCATACCATGTAAATTTGGAATATTTACATACTCTTTTTGCATATGCGCAAAATATCCTTCGTACGCTTTATCCAAACCAATATCAAATTCATCTTTGATATAAATCTCGTCAATCAAAGGGGAGGTAGCATATACTTTTTGAGCCACTGACTTAAAAACAGGACCAGAAACATCCGCTCCGTAATAGCCAACACTTTTATTTGGCTTGTGAATCACTACAATACAAGAATACTTAGGGTTTTCTGCCGGAAAATATCCAGCAAACGAAGAAATATATTCGTATTTATCCTTATCCTTAGATACATAATTAGTTTGCGTAGTTCCTGTTTTTCCTGCCATAGAAAAATTTTTAGAGTACATCCCGTTGCCGGTACCACTCTTTTTCTCAACAACATCTTTTAAAATCTGTTGCACCTTTTTTAACGTCTCTTGAGAACAAATCGACGGATTCAACACTTCCTTGTCAAATCTCTTAATACTCTTGTTCCATTCTTTGACTTCCTTTATAAGTCTTGGTTTTAGCAATTCCCCCTCGTTGGCAATAGCATTATAAAATGCCAATATTTGCAAAGGAGTCATAGATACCTCATAACCGTATGCCATTTGTGCCAAAGACAACCCTGACCACCCTTTATCACCGGGATATCTTAAAACAGGAATACCTTCACCTCTTACTGGTAGCCCTAACTTCTTGTGAACACCCATACTCATGAGACGATTCACATACTTTTCCGGATCATCCTTGTAACCATTGTGAATCATCTTAGCAAATGCTACATTTGAGGATACCTCAAAAGCTTTCGCTACAGATATCTTACCATATCCACCGCGCTTTGTATCCTTTATTCTATGATTGTATAATTTCCATGCACCATTCTCGGTATCTATTACAGAGCTGGTATCTACTACTTTATCCTCTAAGGCAGCGACAAGATTCATTAATTTGAAGGTTGAACCTGGTTCGTGAGACTCACCAATAGCATAATTTAAACGCTCGTAGTATTTTCCGTCTTTGGTGCTCCCAAGGTTAGCAATAGCCTTTACTTCCCCCGTTTTCGTTTCCATTACGATTACTGTTCCATGATCCGCTTTATACTTCTCCAACTGCTTCAATAATGCGTGATGGGCTATATCTTGAATATTGATATCTATTGTCGAGTAAACATCATAACCATCTTTGGGCTCCACTATATTATCCGTTCCAATGGGTTTCCATTGGTTCTTTGCTATTTTTTGCTTTAAACGTCGTCCTTCAACACCACCTAAATACTCGCTAAAGGCACCTTCCATACCCACTCTGGTGCGGTAACCATTTTCATCTATCCGCTCGTACCCGACACTTCTCTCGGCTATTTTCCCCAGAGGATGTTCTCTTTTAGTTTTTTGCTCAATGATTACCCCCCCTTTAAACGGTCCTTTTTTGAATAAAGGAAAAGCCTTCACTGCTATGTAGTCAGAATAGTCCAGATTACGGGCAACTAGAGCATACCTGTTCTTATTCTGTTTTGCCTTTCTCAATAACTGATTATAATGCGAGGAAGTTTTACCGAAAAGTTTAGCGAGTGCATCTGAAAGGGGCTTTATATTTTCCTTAAAGCTAGCATCAGACACCGTAACCGCATCAAACCTAATGGTATATTTGGATACCGAAGTAGCTAAGAGACTACCATCATCTGAATACAGGTTACCCCTATTAGGAGCTATAGTAAACATTCTGGTCGTTCGTGTTTCCGCTAGCGCCATATACTTTTCGCCGTCTACGAACTGAATGGAGGCTAACTTAAACAGCACAGCACCTGCAAAAAGCACCAGCGCACCGGCTACAAAATACAATCTTGTTAATATGCTCTTGTCCGTTGCCGGCATAATTATTATTTAGACGTTCGAGATTTGACCTTAATTTTTTTGGGAGGAGTTTCAGATGGAAAAAGACCCTTTTCCTGAACGGTCTTTATAATGGTAGATTCCAGCTTTAATTGCTGCACATCTGACCTCGCATCTACAAATTCGCTTCGTAGCTCACGCACCTCCTCATTTAGTGCAGCAATTGTATGCACCTTTCTATCTGCACTATGAGAGCTACTTATCATAACAGTCGCTAAAAACAAAGCGAAAATGATAAAAAGCCAATTCTTTGGGGCATCTCCACTAACCAGGAACGTGCCCTTTAGAATATCCAATATGCCCTTTTTTACTTTCATGGTTCCTGTAATAATCGTTCCGCTATTCGGAGTTTTGCGCTGCGCGCCCTATTATTCTTTGCTATTTCTTCTTTGGATGGAATTATCAAGGACCCTACTTTTTTCAAAGGCACCGAGATATTACCATAAAAATCCTTTTCTGGATCTCCCTTAAATTGACCGGCCCTTATAAACCGTTTTACCAAACGATCCTCCAAGGAATGGTAACTTATCACACTCAACCTACCTCCTTCATTCAGCAATCCAGGAACTTGTTCGAGAAACTCGGTAATTACCGCTATCTCTTGGTTAACCTCTATGCGAATGGCCTGATAGATCTGGGCCAGTATCTTATGTCTTTTATGCTCTGGAAGAAACTTTCCTAAAGTCAATTTTAATTCCTCCGTGGTGTTTATTCCTTTCCCTTCCCTGCCTTCAACAATTGCCTTTGCCAAGGCGTTGGCATTTCTTAAATCACCATAGTTAAAGAACATATTTCGCAAGTCGTCATAGGCATACGTGTTTACCACATCATGCGCCGAAAGCTGGTTCCGTTTACTCATCCGCATATCCAAATCAGCATCAAAGCGAGTAGAAAAACCCCGTTCCGCCTTATCAAACTGATGTGAGGAAACCCCAAAATCAGCTAGAATACCGTCTACTTTCCGAATGCCATAGAACTTCAAAAATTGAGTGATATACCTAAAGTTTTCACCAATCAAAACAAACCTTTCGTCTCCTAGGGTGTTAGCTTGGGCATCTTCGTCCTGATCAAAAGCAAAAAGCTTACCACCCCTCCCTAAATTTTTCAATATTTCCTTGGAATGCCCTCCGCCTCCGAAAGTGACATCCACATAAACTCCATTCTCTTTAATCTCCAAACCAGCCACAGATTCCGTAAGCAATACCGGGCTATGATAGTCATTACTCATCCCCATCAAA
>JBLIEO010000091.1:0-6848 GCA_047633095.1 Maribacter sp. | reverse complement strand
CCCTCCTCTATTGTACTTGCTTTAATGGCGAGCGGGCTAAACGGTCAGAATTTTGCATTTAACGGTTATTTACCTATTGACTCAACGGATCGAAGAAAAGAAATAAAGCGCTTAGAAAAAAAATCTAGGGATGAGCAGCAGTCACAAATTTTCATAGAAACCCCTTATCGAAATAACAAGCTTCTTGAGGAACTACACAAATCGCTGCTCAGCAACACAAGTGTATGCGTGGCTTGCGACCTTACCTTGAGTACCGAATTCATAAGTACGCGGAAAGCAGCAGCATGGAAAAATGAAAAAGTAGATTTGCATAAGCGTCCTGCTATTTTTATAATTCAGGCATAAAAAAACCCTAACACTAAGTGCTAGGGACTGTCATTTTATAATATACAGAAGTATTTATATTCTAGGGTTTTTTATTGCTTTAACACTGGAAATATCATATCCAGAAAATTCCTTCATATAAAAGGCAATATTAGTGCCGTAATCATCCATTACATCCTTTTTGCCAAAAGAACGCAAATAGCGCTTAACGTTACCCGCACCGGCTAAGTGTGCAGCTGCCAACATACCAGATTCCGTAATTTCAATACCGCGGATTCGTTTACCAACAAACCTTTTGATATCTCGCCTTAGAATCCACTTGTTCCTAGCAATGTTAACTTGGAATACTTTCTCCTGCAAAACAGGGTCTCCTAAAAACTGCTGGTCGCTATAAACGCCCATAAGCTCTAAGGTGCTCATACCAAACTGGTATTTACCTAAATATCCAAAGGTGTTTACTATAAAGTAGTCTCCTTGAGATTCCTTAAAGGCCAACGCCTCTTTAAAACCTGTAAACTCCGTTCCCGCAAAGGGCGGCATAAATTCAATTTCAATCATAGAGGTTTTGTCTTTGGGAAACAAAACCGAAGTAGCTTTTTTCACCTTAAGTGACTCAGGAACAGACATCTTAAAAGGGCTAAATCCAAAACCAGATAAAATAAAAAGCACGATAAGAGTAGGAAAAATCATTATCCATCTTTTCATAAGATAAATTTCTTAAGACTTACAGCAATAGGCCAGCTTAAATTTTCGAGGGCAAAGTTAGACAGTAAAACAAATTGGTTTGACAAGGTTATGTTAAAACTGGCTGGGAATGGTTAATGTGTACTAAAATTCAAAGAATTAGCCTACCTTTTTATCTTTTGGGCATTTATCCACCGGATGTACTGTACTTTATTTTGGCCATGCTGCGCCAAATTTTTAGCGAACATGTGATATCCAAAATTTTCTACATTGGCTACCATATAAAAGTAGTCATGCTTTTCTGGATTTAAAACCGCATCCACTGCGCTAATATCAGGCATGGTAATCGGCCCTGGAGGTAATCCTGAATTTTTGTATGTATTATATAGGGACTCTAATTCCAAATCTTTATAGAGCACTCTTTTAATAATGGTATCAAAATTACCCGTCTCTTTCTTTATTGCATAAATTACGGTAGGATCTGCCTGGAGTAACATTCCCGTCCTCAAACGGTTCAAATATAGACCTGCAACTTTAGGGCGCTCATCGATTTTAGCGGTTTCTTTGTGCACGATAGACGCCAAGGCTACTACCTCATTAGGGCTTAATCCTAGCACTTTGGCCTTTTCTTTTCGTGGAGCGCTCCAAAAACGGTTGTATTCTTTTAACATTCTAGACCTAAACTCCTCTGCATCGGTATTCCAAAAAAACTCATAACTATTGGGAACGTACAATGCCAAACTATTTTCCAAATCCATCTGATGCTTAGATAGAAACTCTTTATTATTAAACGCAATTAGCAAACTTATACTGTCTGCCTCTATTTGAACAGCAATTCTACCGGCAAGGTCGGCCAAGGTTTCCTGATTATTGAAAGCGACTTTTACCGGCACATTCCCCACTCTAAGACTGTTGATAATCTCATTATTGTTCATCCCCTTGGCTATACGGTACCTACCCGCCTTAATGTTTTGGGAATAACCCTTTTTATCGGCAGCGGATTCAAATGCATCTAAATCCCTTAATAAGGGTTCAAGGCTATCCTTTACCTCGGAAAAAGAAGTATCAGTACTGATAAAAACAAAAGCTTCATCATTATTAAATACCGTATTTGGTGTAAAAAAAGCATCGTAAACCATGTAGGTAAAAACTCCACCCACTACAAGACCTACCAAAACCAAGGTTAGCAAAATTCTTTTAATAAACATTAGCTATTAATTTTTTGAAATAAAACTTCATTCTTATACTTTCCATTACTGCTAATCCAATCTTTTTTTATACCGACTTTTAAAAACCCTAACTTTTGAAAAAGATGGATACCTCTTTCATTTTCCTCTAGAATATTTGCATAGAGCTGCTTAAGCTCTAGTGTTGCAAAGGCATAGTTAGAAAGTAGCTCCAAAGCCTCCGCTCCTATTCCCTTGTTCCTATCAGCTTCCTTTACTATAACGATACCAACACCGGCACGCTTGTGTTTTGGGTCAAAATCAAATAAATCGATCAAGCCTAAGGCAATCCCCTCATAACCACAAATAACCAAACGCAACTGCTTTACTTCGTATATATCCCTATGGGCATTCTCTAAATAAAATTCAAGGACACTTTTTGAGTAAGGGGTTACCGTACCGCTTATTTCCCAAACATGGGTATTATTCTCTAATTCGTAGAGAAATTGCAAATCTTCCTTTTCCAAGGCTCTCAAAAATAGATTTTCACCTCTTAAAAGTTCCATTGCACCTCCCCATTAAAAACCTGTTTAGCTTCACCGATTAAGTAAATTTGTTCATAGCCGATTTTTTTCGGAACAAAAGTCACTTCTAATTTACCACCCAAGACCTTTACTTTTACCTTTAAACCTTTTGTTGTTCCTTGCGCATGCATTGCGAGAGCAACTGCAGTAACTCCTGTGCCACAAGAGAGCGTCTCATCCTCCACACCTCTTTCATAGGTCCGTACAGAAAACTCCCCGCCTTCATCTTCTTCCACAAAGTTGATGTTACTCCCCTCTTTTCCGTAAAGTCCATATCGTAATTTAGCGCCTTCATTTACCACATTAAACCGGGAAAGTTTGGAAACCATTTGCACATGATGAGGAGAACCTGTATTAATAAACACGGCACCAGGTTTGGATTTGATTTCTTCTACATCCTGCATTTTAAGATGTACGACAGTCCCCTGAATAGTTGCATGGTGCAAACCATCTATAGCCCGGAATTTAGTTTCGTTTCCAATGATACTTAAAAAATGGGCAAAGGACACAATGCAGCGTCCTCCATTCCCACACATTGTACTTTCATTACCGTCCAAATTATAATACACCATCTTAAAATCTGACTGTGCATCCGTTTCTAGCAATATCAGTCCATCAGCACCAACTCCAAATCTTCTATCACATAAATACGCTATCAACTGCGTATTGTTTCTTGGGAAGACTCCTTGACGATTATCAATCATCACAAAGTCGTTTCCTGTGCCTTGATATTTATAAAAGTTAATTTTCATTAAGTGTGGAATAAAACACAAATATAGGATTTTATTAAGGGTTTTTTGGCAGTTAAAATGTCGTTAAAGGCTTAGTACGAGACATAAAATCAACTAATTTTACGATAGGTATTAATAAAATTATAGCAAATGAAAAAAATAGGAAGCCTTTTGTTAGTCTCAATTTTTGCTGGAGCGATTACTTTGGGAGCTTATAAACTCTTTTTTGAGAAAACGAATTATGCCATTGTGCATCAAGAGGAAAGTGGTTCGGTGATTAATACAAGTTTCACGCCAACATCTGCCAAAGGAGCTGGCATAAACGAAGTAGATTTCACAAATGCAGCTGAAACCACCGTAAACGCAGTGGTGCACGTAAAAAATGTAACCCTAAGCAAGGCACGCACTTCCATGTTCGATTTCATCTATGGTTCTGGGGGAACCGTTACACCACAGGTAGGTACTGGATCTGGAGTCATCATTTCTCAGGACGGTTATATTGTAACCAATAATCACGTTATATCACGTGCCAGCCATCTACAGGTAACTCTTAATAACAATAAAACATACGAAGCAGAACTTATAGGTGCGGATCCCAACTCGGACATTGCATTGATAAAAATCGAAACCGATGATAAACTGCCTTATTTGTCCTTTGGCGATTCTGATAATGCAAAAATTGGAGAATGGGTTTTGGCCGTGGGTAATCCTTTTAATCTAACCTCTACCGTAACAGCGGGTATTGTTAGTGCAAAAGCTAGAAGTCTGGATACAAGAACAAACCAATCCTTTATACAAACCGATGCTGCTGTAAACCCTGGGAACTCTGGTGGTGCTTTGGTTAATACAAATGGGGACCTAATCGGCATTAATACTGCAATTTCCTCACAAACGGGTTCTTATGTAGGCTATTCTTTCGCTGTACCAAGTAATATTGCTAAAAAGGTGGTGGACGATATTATGGAGTACGGAAATGTTCAAAAGGGATTTATTGGCATAAGCCCAGCGCCAGTAAATACCTTAGATGCTATAGAACGGGGTGTTAATAATATAGACGGTGTTTATATTGAATCTATAGAGGAGGAATCAGGAGCATACGATGCAGAATTACAAATTGGGGATATCATAAAAAAAGTGGATAACATCGATGTACATAAATTTCCCGATTTAACCGGATATCTTTCTACAAAACGCCCTAAGGATACCGTGCAAATAGTGATAGAAAGAGCAGATGAAATGCTAAATATAGCCGTAGTTCTTAAAAAACGACAAACCATAATCGTGCCTGAAATGGGATTGGAGGTTACAAATCTCACCGATTCTGACAAGAAAAATTTTAAGACCAAGAAGGGTGTTAAAATAACTGGAGTACCTGAAAGATATAGAGGTTACGGCCTTAAGGGCAAGGTAATTTTACAAGTCGATGACAAAGAAATCAAGGATATAGATGATGCAAAAACATCCTTTGGTGCTATTTCTAGATATGGAAAAACAGTTATTACTCTGATAAGTGAGGAAGGAGAACGAGAGCGACTCATCTTTCAATAACCAGAACATAAGCATAAAGCACCTTTTAACAAGGTGCTTTTTTTGTGAAATAAAGCTGCGAAAACACTTGAAATATGTAGTTTTGCAACAGGCAAAACAACACAATACCAACTATGTCACGTAACATATCCTACGAAAAAGAATTAGCTTTTCAAGCAGACCGCAGAAAGGCAACTACTGAATTCATTAAAATTGTAAGTGATCTTTGGTATGACAAATCTATAGAAATCGTCATATTTAAAAATCAGGTTATAGACAAGAACGTGAGTGATATTATTCACCTACATGAGTATGCCGGGGAATTTGTACAAAAACCGATTTCTATCTTTGATTCTGTTGAATTATTAAGAGCGATAAACGACATTAAACTTCCTCCATCCAAGCTAGACATTGGTAAACTCACTTATGAGTATCATGCAGACGACAATCACTTTAAGAATGTTAAGGCGTTTGTTATCGAAAAATTGAAAGATGCATCCGACACAGCAGGTATAAAACCGAAAGACGTGGTCCTTTATGGTTTTGGTAGGATTGGCCGGTTGTTGGCAAGAGAACTCATGTCCAAAACAGGTAAGGGTAATCAGCTAAGGCTAAGGGCTATTGTTGTAAGGGATGTGCCAGACGCTGATGTTTTAGAGAAAAGAGCTAGCCTTTTGCGAACAGATTCGGTTCATGGTCCATTTTCAGGAACTGTACGGGCCGACTTTCAAAATAGTGCACTTATTATAAACGGCACCACGGTACATCTTATTATTGCAAGTAATCCCGAGGAAATAGATTACACGGCCTATGGTATAGCCGAGGCATTGATAATTGACAATACTGGTGCGTTTAGAGATAAAACAGCACTCTCCAGGCATTTAATTGCAAAAGGGGTGTCAAAGGTATTATTGACGGCACCAGGCAAGGGAATTCCGAATATTGTGCATGGTGTAAACCATACGGATTATAATCCGGATACTACTAAAATATATTCCGCTGCGTCGTGTACCACAAATGCAATTACTCCGATACTTAAAGTGATAGAAGATTCTTTAGGAATCAAAAAAGGACATTTAGAGACGATACATGCCTATACGAACGACCAAAATCTGGTAGATAATATGCATAGTAAACTTAGGAGAGGCAGAGCTGCAGGACTAAACATGGTACTCACAGAAACTGGAGCGGGAGAGGCAGTAGCCAAAGCATTACCCTCGTTAAAAGGAAAGCTAAGTTCTAACGCTATCAGAGTTCCCGTACCTAATGGATCATTGGCCATCCTTAATCTAGACTTAACAAATAAAACTTCCTTAGAAGGCGTAAATACAATATTAAAGAAATACGCCCTTGAAGGAGACTTAGTAGAACAAATACAATACTCGTTGAGTAAGGAGCTGGTATCCTCCGATATTGTGGGTACATCTGCGCCTGCCATTTACGATAGCAAAGCAACCATTGTCTCGGACAATGGAAAGAATCTGATACTTTATATTTGGTACGATAATGAATACGGCTACTCGCATCAAGTAATGCGCTTGGCAAAATACATCTCTAAAGTACGCAGATACACTTATTATTAAAAAACAACAGCGAGAAACATCTCAATACTATGGTTTTTACGTAGGTATAGACCTAGTGTAAGCTTTGCTTATTTTTTTATAAATTGATATTAATAAATTACTTTAGTTATCTCTAAATCATCTTTTAACGCCAATACAAATGAAAACCCTTAGATTCCTCTGTCTTTTGACAGCCTTACTCACATGTACTATTAATTATTCCCAAGAAACCAAAGCCGAAGAGAAACTCTCGCTTGACGAAGGCCCCAT
>JBLIEO010000090.1:0-6935 GCA_047633095.1 Maribacter sp. | reverse complement strand
GTGGATAGTGGATAGTGGATAGTGGATAGTGGATAGTGGCAATTATACGGAGACTCAGAACCTAATACCTAATGCTATGATAAATACTACAAACCCAAGCTTAAAGCTATACAGATACAATAAGCGAATGCTAAAAGAATCCTAATCTTGTACAGGCCTATTTTAAATATACTATTTTTGAAAAAAAATCACCTTGTATAGGACAGTTTTAGGAATCGTATCCCTACTTTTTACGAGTATATTGGTTGCACAAGACCAGACAGAGGAAGCCAAACAAATAAACATTGTTTACGGTGCCAACTTTACTAAAAACGAAAAGGAATATCCTGGTGCATCTATCTTTAGTAAAGATGAAAGACAGGTACAATTTGAGCATCAAGGCGCAGACCTTTGGTGCGATATAGCCATTTTTTTTCAAAAGGAAAACAGACTGGAAGCCAGAGGCAATGTGCTATTAAAACAGGGTGACTCGGTAGAAATGACGAGTCAAAAAATTACATATAAAGGTGATATCAAATTGGCAAAGGCATGGGGCAATGTCGTACTTACCAATTCGGATATGACACTAAAAACAGATACGTTACGTCTAGATAGAGAAAAGCAAGAAGCTTATTATAAGGATTATGGAACAGTAATTGATTCTACAAACATCTTGAAGAGTAAAGTTGGGCGTTATTTTATGGAGCGAAAAAAGTACCAATTTCTTGATAGCGTTCACATAGATAATCCGGAATACATTTTGGACTCCGAACAACTAGATTATTATACCAGCTCCAAAAATGCGTATATGTACGGGCCTTCAACCATTGTTGGTGAGACTTATAAAATATATTGTGAACGTGGTTTTTACGACACTAAAGTAGAAAGTGGCTATGGTATTAAAAATACTCGGGTAGATTATAACGATCGCATCATGGAGGGCGATAGCGTTTATTTTAACAAAGTGCAGGAATTCGCCTCGGCAACAAACAATATCACGGTAACGGACACCATAAACCAAGGTATTGTGAGAGCCCATTATGCCGAAGTACACAAAGCAAAGGATTCCTTATTCGCAACAAAAAGGGCCGTATCCATTCTAGTTCAGGAACAAGATTCTCTCTATGTACATGGCGATACGCTTATGATTACGGGCAAACCTGATGAACGCATCACGCGGGCATTTAGGAATGCAAAATTCTTTAAGACCGATTTAAGTGGCAAATGTGATTCGATTCATTCCGAAGAAAAAACAGGAATCACCCAACTAATTACGAACCCGATACTTTGGAACGGCGAAAACCAAATGACAGGTGATAGCATTCATTTGATATCAAACAAACAAACCGAAAAGCTAGATTCTCTTAAAGTATTAAATAATGCTTTTATTATTTCCCTGGACAGTATAAGTATGGAAGGCTTTAACCAGGCCAAGGGAAAAGATTTATTCGGTAAATTTATAGAAAACGAGCTTAAAATAATAGACCTGATTAAAAACACCGAGGTTATTTACTACATGTACAACGACGACGACGAGCTTATTGGCATAAACAAGACTATCTGTAGCAAGATTCGCATAACTATGGCTAATAACGATGTAGACGAGCTTACTTTTTTCACCGACCCCGATGGTGATATGTTTCCGGAAAAAGACCTCCCGGAAAATAGTAGAATTCTAAAAGGCTTTGTTTGGTACGGTGATGAGCGTATTCTTACTAAGGACGATATTTTTGATGAGGACGATAACAACATTGAGCTGGTGGTGATTAGAGGTCTGGACAACCCCATAGATATTGATGCAGAGGAATATGAAAGGAATAACAACGAAACAGACCCTGTAAATAACAGTAATACTAAAGCCACAGATCCAAAAAAACTTAAAAAGCTAAAAAAGGTTAAGTAGCTATTTCTATGACTTCGGATTTTTTAAAATATCAAGCCCAAACCACACCCCATCCCTTGGGAATGAAAGTATCCCACGCGCAAGGCAGTTATATTTATGATACGGAGGGAAACGCACATCTAGACTTTGTCGCGGGAGTATCCGCTTGTGGGTTAGGACATTGCCACCCAAAGATCGTGGCTTCCGTACAAGAACAAGCTGCCAAATATATGCATGTAATGGTGTATGGGGAATACGAACAAGGTCCAGCAGTAGAGTATGTAAAACTTTTAGCCAAGAGCCTCCCTGCTCAATTAAACTCCACCTACCTCGTAAACTCAGGGACAGAGGCTATAGAGGGAGCTATAAAGCTAGCAAGAAGATGTACAGGGAGAACAGAAATTATTGCAGCGCACCACGCGTATCACGGTAATACTATGGGAAGTTTGAGTCTTATGGGCTACGAAGAACGGAAAGGTTCTTTCCGGCCATTGATACCCGATGTTGCCTTTATTCATTTTAATATAGAAGCTGAATTAGAGCGTATTACCGAAAAGACGGCCTGTGTTGTTTTGGAAACCATTCAAGGAGGCGCAGGTTTTATACTTCCAAAGAATCAGTATCTAAAAAAAGTAAGGCAACGCTGCACACAAGTCGGCGCGTTGTTAATCTTGGACGAGATACAGCCTGGATTCGGGCGCACGGGAAAGCTTTTTGCTTTTGAACACTTTAACTGTATTCCAGATATCTTGGTTATGGGCAAAGGCATGGCTTCTGGCCTGCCTGTTGGTGCGTTTACAACTAGTAGGGAACTTATGCAATCCCTTCAAGCCAATCCTAAATTAGGTCATATTACTACGTTTGGCGGTAACCCAGTAATAGCCGCGGCATGCTTAGCTACTTTGAACGAGTTACTACAAACGAATTTGATTCAGGAAACCTTGGAAAAGGAAAAACTATTCAGAACAATACTGGTTCATCCTTTCATAAAAGAAATAAGAGGAAAAGGGCTCATGCTTGCCCTGATTATGGAAGATGGGGAAAAAGCGAACGAATTAGTACTTCGGGCAAAAGAAAAAAAACTCATCCTATTTTGGCTTTTATTCGAACCCCGGGCAGTACGTATATCTCCTCCCCTAACGATATCAAAAGATGAGATTAAAAAAGGATGTAGTCTAATACTTTCTATTTTAAATAGCCCACAACAATACCCTGTTAACTAATTTGTTAATAATATAGGCCTAGCCCATCTCTAATAACATCTTCAAAGGCTTACTTTTATTTTAATAGTTGAACAAAAAAGTTTCTATGGCGTTAGAATCTAGCGAAAAACCTGACCAACCCATTACCAAGTTTGAATCGATGTTAAAGACAGACGATGTCTATTTCTTTGATGCAGAAGACTTTGAGGATATTATACACCATTATCTGAACAATGGTAAAATATCCTTGGCAAAAAAAGGGATTAAAATTGGGTTACAGCAACACCCCGATTCTATTGAGTTAAAATTGTTACAGGCTGAAGTAATGGTATTTGAGAATAATCTCTTGGCAGCAGAAAAACTGTTGGACGAACTGCAAGTAGTGGACGCCAACAACGAAGAAATCTATATACAGCGCGCTAATATCTATTCTAAAAAAGATAACCATGAAGGTGCAGTTGGCCTTCTACAACAAGCATTGGAACTCTCATCGGACTCCATAGACATTTACTCGCTTTTAGGTATGGAATACCTATTTATGGACGACTTTAAAATGGCCAAACAAAGTTTTATGAAATGCGTAGATTTTGATGAGCAAGATTATTCATCGCTGTATAACGTAATTTACTGTTTCGAATATTTAGAGGATTTTGATGGCGCGATAGTTTATCTCAACGAATACTTGGAACATAACCCATATTGTGAAGTTGCATGGCATCAGCTTGGAAAACAATACTATAGTAAGGAAATGTATTCAGAAGCACTGGCAGCATTTGACTTCGCCATTATCTCCGATGATACTTTTATAGGTGCCTATTTCGAAAAGGGTAAAGTCCTTGAAAAACAGGGGAAATATACTGAAGCCATAGAAAATTACGAGACAACAATAGCTATCGAAGATCCAACATCCCATGCTTTTTTAAGGATTGGTAAATGCTATGAAAAGTTAAATAACAGTGAAATGGCCAAGTACTATTTCTATCAAACTGTGCACGAAGACCCTATGTTGAACAAAGGTTGGTTGGCCATAACAAATTACTATTTCAGAATAAAAAATTACGAGAAATCCCTTTTCTATATCAATAAAGCTTTGAATATAGACGGTAACAACCCATTGTACTGGAAAAAATCTGCTAAAATACATGTAGCACTTAAAGATTTTGACCAAGCCTCTTTTGCATTCAAACAAGCCGTTGATCTAGGGAATTACGAATTGGATACCTGGTTAAAATGGGCAAAAGTAGCCCAAAAGAATGGTGACCTTGATGGTGCGCTGCAAATTCTGAAACAAGGAAAAGAGTTTTATCCAAAAAACTTAAAAATTCTTTACATGAGTGTTGGATTCCTTCTGTTAATAGATGATCGTATCAACGCAAGAATTACTATGTTAGATGCACTTAGATTGGACAAAAAGACTAAAAAAATACATCTCTTCCAAAACCAATTTCCTCAATTTTGGAATTCCGAATGGTTAAAAACGATAGTAACCGATTCAAAAAAAGCCTAAACCGAGTTATAGTTATTTATGGAGAAGCGAACGTATTTGCAGTATCTTTCTATTACCCTGAAAGGAGTGGCAATGGGTATTTCAGAATTAGTGCCAGGCGTTTCCGGAGGCACGATTGCTTTTGTTACAGGTATTTATGAAGAATTTATTTCGTCTATAAATAACGTAAACCTTTCAACCTTTAAAACTCTGAAAAATGAAGGTTTTGAAGCATTTTGGAAAAAACTAAATGGCAGCTTTCTTCTAGTATTATTCGTAGGAATGATGATAAGTATCCTTTCTTTTTCCAAACTTATTAAATGGCTGCTAGAGTTTCACCCCATTCCAATATGGGCCTTTTTCTTTGGTCTTGTTTTGGCTAGTGTGATTTTCGTAGCAAAGGCTATAACTAAATGGAATGTTATATCCATAGTTTTATTCACATTAGGAACCGTGGTTGCATTTTATATTACAACCCTACCACCCTCTGCAAATACGGATAGTTTGCCCTTCTTATTCTTTTCAGGAGCATTAGCGATTTGCGCCATGGTGTTGCCTGGAATTTCTGGCTCTTTTATATTGGTACTGCTTGGCTCTTACAAAATCATTCTCGAGGCTGTTAACGAAAAAGATTTTAAAATCGTGATTACCGTAGGTTTAGGCGCTGTTTTTGGAATCCTGAGTTTTGCAAGACTTTTAAAATGGATGTTCGAAAATCACAAGGATGCAACTCTAGCAGTACTTACTGGCTTCATTTTAGGCTCCTTAAATAAAATTTGGCCTTGGAAGAATATACTTGAGGTAATTCAGATAGGCAAAAAAGAAATAATTCTAGACGAGAATATTTCTCCCTTCAGTTTTGATGGTGATCCTCAATTAACTTTTGCTATCGTGTCTACCTTGATAGGTTTTTCCCTTATTTTTATACTGGAAAAAACAGCTTCTAAAAAGTAAGCACCCTAGTTTATGAACCAACCAAGAACCTTTACGGATAAAGTATTCCTTGTAATAAAAGGGCTTTGCATGGGTGCGGCCAATAAGGTTCCGGGAGTATCTGGAGGAATTGTAGCCTATGTAGGTGGTTTTTACGAAGAGTTTATCTACTCCCTTCAAAAAATAAATGGTAAAGCATTTATGCTTCTTTTCAGTGGTAGGTTCAAAAGCTTCTACAGGTATATAAACGGTTCTTTTTTAACCCTGCTCATTTTTGGAATGCTGGTCAGCTATTTTAGTATTTCCAAAGTACTAGATTATTTTTTGGAACATAAGGAACTATATGTGTGGTCTGCATTTTTTGGTATGATTCTGGGTTCCATCTACTTCATAGGAAAGGACTTTGACCGTTGGAGCAAGAAAACCATATCTGCCGCCTTTATAGGACTTGCAGTTGGAATAGCTATCAGTTATTTAAATCCTGCTACACAAAACGATAATTTATTCTTTATTTTCCTATGTGGTATGATTAGTGTCTCGGGAATGACCTTACCCGGACTCTCTGGTTCTTTCATACTAATACTTTTAGGTAATTATGTGTTACTCCTGGTGGATTCGGTCAACGCACTTTACGACACATTTTCTGAGCTACTGCAAGGTGATTTTAGCTTCATACAAAATCCAGAGCGATTGACAATTTTAACCATATTGGCGGTTTTTACCGCTGGTTCGGCTACTGGACTTGTTACCTTGTCTCACATTCTAAGTTATGTACTTAAGCATCAAAAACATAGAACTACGGCGGTAATCCTTGGTTTTATAACGGGCTCTTTGGGCGTGGTTTGGCCTTGGAAAAGAACTGTTTATAAAATAGGAACGGAAGGTACTGCACTAATGGACTCAAATGGAAAACGAATTATAGTAAACTACGAACGTTTTTTTCCGAACTTCCAAATAAACGAAACGTGGTGGGCACTCTTCTTTGTTTTGTTCGGGATAAGCATTTTATTACTTTTAGATTGGTATGGAAAAAACAGACGCAAAACAATTTAGGTTTGGCTTACTTGGAAAGAATATTTCCTACTCCTTTTCAAGAGGCTATTTTTCAACAAAGTTTTCTGAGTTGAAGCTACCTAATTACAGCTATGAGAATTTTGACCTACAAGATATCTCAGAATTTACAGAAGTTTTAAAAGACGTAGGTAACCTTACTGGTCTAAATGTTACTATACCGTACAAAGAAACTATAATTCCTTATTTAACTGAACTTGAACCGTCCGCATTGGAAATCGGTGCGGTAAATACTATAAAAATAAGTGGAACTGGCTTAAAAGGCTATAATACCGATGCGTACGGATTTCAAAAATCTATTGAGCCGTATTTAAAAAAACACCATACTAAAGCACTTATTCTAGGAACGGGGGGCGCTTCAAAAGCCATTGCCTATGTCTTA
>JBLIEO010000089.1:0-7059 GCA_047633095.1 Maribacter sp. | reverse complement strand
TTGGTCGTTGGTATAAAAAGTTAATTTAATTTTAAGTTAAAGTATTAACTTGTGTAAAAATTACTATTCATGCAAATAAAGGAATCTTCAGAAATTTTTGATGTTATAATTGTCGGCTCTGGTGCTGGTGGTGGTATGGCCACCAAACAGCTGGCAGATGCCGGTCTTAAGGTTGCCGTGGTAGAGGCTGGGCCATTTTTTGACCCTGCAGACCCTAAAACCATGACCCAGATGAAACAGCCTTATGATTCTCCTAGAAGGGGAGCGGGTACAGATCGTGCTTTTGGTGAATGGGATATGTCCTATGGCGACTGGGAAGTTAAAGGAGAGCCCTATACTGTGGAACCGGGAACTACGTTTAAGTGGTGGCGCTCAAGAATGTTAGGCGGCCGAACCAATCACTGGGGTCGTATTTCTTTACGTTTTGGCCCTAAAGATTTTAAAGGTAAAACAAGAGATGGCCATGGTGAAGATTGGCCAATAGGGTATGATGATGTAAAACCGTATTACGATAAGGTAGATAAATTGATAGGGGTTTTTGGAACTAACGAAAATTTGGAAGATGATCCGAACGGTTTTTTCCTTCCGCCACCAAAACCACGATTACATGAACTTTTTTATACAAAAGGGGCAAAAAAATCAGGTATTCCCGTAATTCCCAGCCGAATGTCCATGTTGACAAAACGAATCAACAACGACCGTGGTATTTGTTTTTATTGTGGACAATGCGGCCGGTCATGTTCGGTTTATGCGGATTTTTCAGCTGGTAGCTGTTTGATTTTTCCGGCACAAAAAAGTGTTGGAGAGGTAAAGTTATTTGTGAACGCAATGGTGCGAGAGGTAACAACGAATGAAGAAGGAAAAGCTACAGGTGTTTCTTATATCAGCAAGGAAGATAGAAAGGAGTATAAACTAAAGGCTAAAGTGGTCGTATTGGCAGCATCTGCATGCAGCTCGGCACGTATCCTTTTGAATAGTAAAAGCAAACAACATCCTAACGGACTTGGAAATAGTAGTAATCTCATTGGTAAATACCTACATGATTCTACGGGTAGTAGTGGAATGGCATTTATTCCTGATCTTATGAATAGGGATGTTTCCTATAATGAAGATGGTGTAGGAGGTATGCATGTGTATAGTCCATGGTGGGGAGATAATAGTAAATTGGATTTCCCTAGGGGGTATCATATCGAAGTATGGGGTGGCATGGGTCAACCTAATTATGGCTTTGGCTTTGATCAGGGTGCTTTTAATAAATTGGTTGGACTCCCCACAGGAGGCTATGGGGAAAAGCTCCGTGATGAGGTAAAATCATACTACGGCGCAATTGTAGGTTTTGGAGGAAGAGGTGAAGGTTTAGCTGTAAAAGAGAACTACTGTGAAATAGACCCTACTACCGTTGATGATTTTGGCATACCTGTACTTAAGTTTAACTATAGATGGTCTGATGTAGAAGTGAGGCAAGCTAAGCATATGCAGGATTCTTTTGAAGAGATTACACACAATATGGGTGGCGTTTATTTAAATAGACCAGGAGCAGATAAGAATCACGGTCTACACCCACCTGGAGAGATTATTCATGAAGTAGGTACCACCCGCATGGGCGACGACCCTACAACTTCTGTAACGAATAAATTCAATAGGTTACATGATGTAGATAACGTTTTTATCGTAGATGCCGGTCCGTTTGTTTCCCAAGCGGATAAAAACTGTACTTGGACGATTTTGGCCCTATCGTGGAGAGCAAGTGATTATATTATTGAACAATTGAAACAGCAAAATATCTAGAGTATGGCAATGGATAGAAGAAAGAGTATACAAACCATGATTTTAGGTGCAGGCGCTTCGGCTTTGGCCTTTCATGGATGTAAAACAGAGGATAAGACGGCCGATGAGGCGTTATCACTTATAGAGGACACCAATTATTTTGGTCGGACACCGGATGAATTGGAGCGAATTGAAAAATTAAATGCGGAGCAACTTTTCAACGAACATGAGATGGAGACCATTGCGGTTTTGAGCACCGTTATTCTACCTGCAAAAGAACCACACGGAGGGCCAATAGAAGCAGATGTTCCTGAATTTATAGAATTCATTGGCAAAGATATGCCCGATATGAAAAACACATTGCTTGGCGGCTTAATGTGGATGGATCATAAGAGTAATACGGAATTTGGAACCGAGTTTAAGTCGGCCACCTTGGAGCAGCAAAAACAAATCTGTGATCAGATATGCTTTCATGACGAGGAAATACCTCTAGATGAGCAACCGCTTGAAATTCAATTTTTTTCCTTAATGCGTAATTTGGTGGTAACCGGGTATTATACGTCTAAAGTAGGTATTGCAGACTTAGGGTACAAAGGAAACCAGCCAAATGTTTGGGACGGTGTTCCCCAAGAAGTATTAGATAAGCACGGTGTTGAATACGATCCGGAATGGATTGCGAAATGTATAGACCAAAGTACAAGAAATACAATAGCTACCTGGGATGAAAAAGGGAATTTACTTACCTAAAGTGTGCTTTAAATAACGAATAAGATACCTTTTAAAGATGAAACAAATACTTCTGTTCCTTGCTTTTCTTATGGTTGGCAATGTAGCTATAGGCCAAGAAATAGGTCTGCAATTATACAGTTTGCGAAATCAATTCAAAACAGATGTTCCTGGTACCTTAGATTTAATTCAATCATGGGGTATCACCAATATTGAAGGTGGTGATTCCTACGGCGTACCCTTAGTCGAGTTCAAAAAAATGCTGAAGGATAGAGGTTTAAAAATGAGAAGTATTCAAGGTGGATACATGGGCTTAAAGAACGATGTAGAAAAGGTGATAAAAGACGCCAAAAATTACGATGTATCTTATGTTATGTGTGCTTGGATAGACCATGAAGGAGGTACATTTGATTTTGAAAAAGCAAAAGAAGCTACCGATGTCTTTAACAAAGCGGGTAAACGGTTGCAGGAAGAAGGGATAACCTTGGTATACCATGCCCATGGTTATGAGTTTAAGAATTATGAAGACGGTTCCTTATTTGATTACATGGCTAAAAATGCGGAATACTTTGGATTTGAAATGGATGTCTATTGGGTGCAACATGGCGGAGGAAACCCTATGGTGTTATTGAATAAATACTCTAACAAATTCAAGTTGATGCATTTAAAGGATATGGAACATGGAATGGTAGGGAATGTTTCGGGACATTCAGATGTAGAAACCAACGTAACCCTAGGTACCGGTCAAATAGACATGGACGGACTAATTAAAAGAGCTAAAGAATTGGGTATCGAATACATGTTTATAGAGGACGAGTCATCACGTGTTGTGGAGCAGATGCCTAAAAATTTAGAATTTTGGAAGAGCTTGGATTAAAAGAGTTTACTCAAAATATAAAAGCTTCTGTTTCCAAAAAACAGAAGCTTTCATATGAATTTGTATAAAGTTACGGTAGCCATAGTAAGACAAACTAGCAGCGGGTATTGGCTTCTTTCTATTCTTTAACCGCCAGCCCAACCATGGAATCTGCTGTGCCATAGTATAAAAACCATTTTTCCTTAAAGTAGACTAAGCCTTCAATAAAAGTTGTTCCAGCTTTATACTGTCCGCTTATTTCGTGGGGTAGGCTAGGACATATAAAAGGAGTCTCCAGTCGCGCAATCATTTTTGTAGGATCGTTTTTATCGAATAATACTTGCCCACCGCAATACGTGCCTTGTGGGTATTTGGATGTGGCACCTTCACCACTGAGATTTTTACCATTGTATAATAGCAGTATACCATTTTCGGTGTAAAGCGCTGGAGGTCCAGGTTCTGTCAAGTGACTATCAAATTCATTTACCGTAGGCGTAAAGGAATACAGTAATTCTCCGTTTTCTTTTAGCGTAGGTTCCCAATCCACTCCGTTGGAAGAAACTGCAAGATTCACGAAAAGTTCGCCCCAATACATCAAGTATTTTCCATTTATTTTTTTGGCAATCAATCTTCCATCTACTAATTCTGTTACCATAGAGCCAGACTTGCTCCACACATCCAGAAATTTTCCGTCGTGGGCCTCTTCAAAAACAGGGCCTTGTTTGGTCCAATTTCTTAAATCCTTGGAGGTAGCACTGGATAAGCGAGCAACATCAGTATTCCAACTTGTATAGAGCATGATGTACTCTCCTTCCGGTGTTTCAACAATCCTTGGGTCTTCAATCCCCCCAGGTTGGTCCCATTGCGAAAATTCGTCGTTATCTGGATATAGCACTGGTTGGGGATGCTTTGTGAAGCTTATTCCATCTGTACTATAAGCTAAGCCAATTCTTGATGTTCTTCCCCCAAGAATCGCTTTAGGGTTGTCTTCTGCCCGAAATAGCACAAATACGGTATCGTTACGTACCACGGCACCAGGATTAAACACGTCTGCCTTTTGCCATTTAACCCCTGTATTGCTCACTGGGTCATTGAAAACATAGGAAGAATCTGCTGTCATAATAGGATTAACAGCTGTTTTATTAAAATCTAACATCCATATGCTGTCTGCAGTATCCCGTGCAATTACAGGAACTGGTTTAGTGTCCTTACAGGAAGTTACCAAGCACAATAAGGAAAGTAGAATAGTTATATATTGTTTCATTAGCATTTAATTTTGTGGGGTAAGTTAAATATAAAAATAGCATGGAAACTGACTATTGGATACTTCGTACAGAAACCATGGATTATAAAATGATACCTACCGTTATCTTCATGACTTACTATTATTTAAATGTAGCTGGTGAATACTAGGGTGTATGTATTGATGTTTTGCGCATGCTGCTTGTTTTGTAGTGCAACGTCAATTTTAAAAAATACTGTTCCGTTATTACTCAATTCGCTTAAATAAGAGAAGGCGAACATCCATAGCTCTTTTTCCTGGAATCCGAAGCGCTTTTAGCACCAAGGGGTTTCTTCCCTTTGTAAGATTAATGGTTCCGAGTATTTTAGGTTTAAATTCTTTTACATAAGATTCTATTCTAGGGCTACGGTCATTTTCCATACCAGTCAATGGTGGGTCATGGACTTCTGTTAATTCGGTAATTAAAGAGTTTTCTCCGTGGTTGAGCTGAACCGTTACCCTTTCATCGCCATTTGCCAAAGTGTAAAATAGACTTACTTCAAAAGTGCCACTTTCTAATACGTCAATATCCCAAGTTATAGAGTCCTTACTACGGGTCCAATGTGTAAAGAAAGTATCGTTAGGGTGTATACTACTTCGCTTTATAGTTCCGTGAGCGGTTCCGTCACGAGCAGGTATTTGCGTGTAGCTGTATGCTGGATGTCCGAGGGTAAAAGGCCGTTTATCATTTGCTGATACCATAGGATTTGTGTTGGCTAACCAACGGGATTTTACGCGTTCTAGAGAATCTTTGATTTTGGGATGTTTAGTGGAGATATCTAATGTTTGTCCTAAATCTTTAATCATATCATATAAGCGTCCCTGTTCATCTAGCCGATACTGTTGCGTCCTAACGCTTGTGCTTCCTTTCCAGTGATTGAAAATAAATCTATCCTGTAGGGTGATAGAGTCATTCAATAGCAGTTCCGATAAATCTATTCCATCCAAAGGTTTTTTAGTAGTAGCCGTAATCCCGATTAAACTTGCTATTGTTGGTAGAATATCTATTGCGCTAGCAATCTGCCTTACGTTCTTGCCAGCCTTAAACGTATTTTTCCATTGTATGTGAAAAGGTGTGCGCACCCCTCCCTCATCTGTAGACCCTTTTCTACCGCGCATGCCACCATTCCACCGCCAGCCATTTGGACCATTATCGGACATGAAAATAATAATCGTATTTTCCTCTAGTCCCAACTCCTTTAGCTGATTTGTAATGCGCCCGACGTTAAAATCAATATTCTCTACCATGGCCAATGCTGCTTTGGTAAAATTTATATCTTCATTCTCGTCACCCTGATATCTCTTTTCCAAAGTTTTATTCTTGAAATTATTCCAATAGGGGTCGGGCACTTGCATAGGGCTATGTGGCGTATTGTATGGGAGGTAAAGGAAAAACGGACCTTCTTTTTCTTTCTCTATAAACTGAAGGCCTTTATTCGTTAAATCATCAACCAAAAAACCCTTACCCTTAACGATTGCTCCGTTGTGTTCTAACATGGGATCAAAGTAATTGCCCCAATGACCAGATGTAAAGCCGTAAAAATCATCAAAACCTCTGGAATTTGGATGATAGGGCGGCTGCATGCCGTTATGCCATTTTCCATAAGCCGCAGTAGCGTATCCTTCTTTCTGTAAAATATCAGCTAGGGTAGTTTCATCAAGATTCAATCGCTCGCCTCCGCTAGAGGTGCTGTGCACCCCTAAACGCGTAAAGTGCCTTCCTGTAAGTAGTTCCGCTCTTGTCGGTGAACAAACAGGTTGTACAAAGAAGTTTTCAAAAGAAACTCCGTTCGCTGCTAAGCTATCGATATTTGGGGTTTGCAAATTGGTATTTCCATTATAACTTAGGTCTCCCCAACCTTGATCATCCGTTACTATGAGAACGATATTCGGGGGTAGTGCTTTTTTAGTTTCTACTAATGAATTAGCCGATGCCCCTTCCTTTTTAGTATCTCCACAGGAAATCGTTAGTAGTAAGAGTATTGCTATAAGAGAAGAATATTGTTTCATAGTTTTTGGTTAAATTGCCAGTAAAGTATTTCGTTTGTTTAAAGTGGTTATTAACCCTATTCAGAGACTATGCTATTTTTTAAATATAATAGGTGCTAAACTTTCAAAGATTGAATTTTTTAAAAGTAAACATTAAAAAGTCTTTTCGGCCTTCGATTTATTTAATAATGACTTTGGTATTTGTACTCCTAAGCTCTTGTAAGGACGAGAATAGTAACAGTAAAGAGCTAGTCCCAGCAATTACCAAGCAAGCAGGACAAGATACGATTACAGAGACAGAGGTATTAGATCAGGTACTGAATACGATACCCGAACCATTATCCTTGGAATCACTAGCTGATTCTACATTTATTCGCTTGGCTGATTATAGCGATGGTTTTGGGTATGACATGCGTTATGCTACAGAGAATAATTTTCT
>JBLIEO010000088.1:0-7211 GCA_047633095.1 Maribacter sp. | reverse complement strand
GTCCTTGTGGGCCAACTTAACAAACTCCTAACGAATTGATATTCAATTTGTTAGGAGTTTTCTTTTTTGTATTGAACGAACATTTGAACGATTTTTTCTAGATGCGGATAGAATTTCTTTAACTAAAACATGATAAAACAAATGAATATGGATAATGGAATCATGGATTCTGTTTTGCTTTATCTTTTAATTCATGATAGTTCGCAAAGCTGAGAATTTGCTTTCGACGACTTAAACTAGCCTTTTACAACTATTTAGCACTGCAGGATAGGAAGAATTGTTAAGAATATTGAATGACTTTTTTGGATACGCAAAAAGAAATGGAAAATATGTTTTTAAAGAAGTTTTGAGAAAGAAGAATTAATACTCTTTACAAAAAGCGGATTTTGTAAGGAGTTTTGCTTTTTTGAAACATCTTTCATAGAGATTCAAGGTAATACTGAAACCATAGCCAAAAGGCGTAATGTAAACAGTTCTGAAAAAGAGATTACGAACTTCCATGAGAAGGGTATAGACTATCTGAGTGATTCAGAAATCAAAGTCCTTTTGGAAGCGTCAAAAAAACAAGATACCCAAAACGAAAATACCTTGCATACAATTAGGCTTTGAATTGGGTTAAATACCCAATAATTTATCTTATGTTTAATAGAACCATAAAATTTGCCATATTATTGGGCTTTTAAAAAAGTAGGGTAAGTTGCAAAATTGTTAAACGTCGAACAATACTTTCAGAAAATCGTTCTATTCATTATTTCATTTCGAAATGATATGTTAACAATTGTTCAACCTCTAGGATACGATATTTATGAAAGGCAACTCTTTACAAATCGCACCTTTTGTAAAGAGTATCCTGAATACCCTATTTTTAGTAACTTTGAGAAAACTTCAGATATCAAAAATAAAACAATGGCAAATTGGTTGCAGAAGGCTCGTGAACGCTGGGACAATACAGGAGCTATAAGACCTCCATTCGCTTTAATACCTAAAAAGGGACAACGATCCGTTTGGGACTTCCCCAGACCCCCGCTTCTAGAAAAAGTAAACAAAGCAATAGTGGTAAGCTATCAAGGGAAAATAATTACAGAATCAAGTAAAGCGTTTGCTGTTTTGGAAACTGCCAGCCCACCTACATACTATATACCTCAAGCTGATGTTGCTATGAGTGCCTTAGTACAAATACCAAAAAAAACCTCGATGTGCGAATGGAAGGGAAATGCTGTTTACTGGGCTTTGAAAACCAAAACGGACCAGCCGGTGGCTTGGTCGTATCCTAAACCTTTCCTAGAATTTGAAGAATTAAAAGGGCATTTGGCGTTCTATCCTCAACGCCTTGAATGTTTTGTTGACGGGGAAAAGGTACAGGCACAGCCAGGAGCATTCTATGCAGGGTGGGTCACGTCTGACCTCGTTGGACCGTTCAAAGGAGAAAAAGGAACGGAACACTGGTAAATAGCATAGTTAGCGAGAGAATCAAGTATTAAAAGGTGATTTAATTGGAAAGGACGGACATAGTATACCACCCCCGCCGGATTAAAGTGAGCATAGCAATATTTGTTGCAAACCCTGTTATAGCATAGTCTGAAACGATTTTTTAAGTGGTTCAAAAAAATCCGTTTTCAGTGGTTCACTTTGACCGTATTTTACACACTTGTACTAGAAATAGATTAGTGGATAGAACTTTCGGTAAGTTTTAACGAAAGAATGTGCTGTGTTGCCGTGAATCTTGTGGGTCAAATTAGATATTTTGTATATTGCCGTCCCTGAATGAGTTAAAGGTTGAACGGAACGGAGGCTTTCTTAATCAAAAGAACTGTTAGTTTTATCCCGATTTAAAAAGAGACTACTTATGAATTTAACTACAAAACATCTCAAAATAATACTAGCATTGGTAGTGGTAGGTTTTGCGGTGGGTATTTATCTACAAGACAAAGAACACCAAAAAAGCACCCAACATGCTTGGAAGGCCAACAAGTATAACTTGGAACGATTTAGTAAAGTCACTGAGTTCAATGAATCTATGAACGCTATGAATTGGCAGCTGATGCAGGACAGTATTGAAAGTGAGTTGGATACACTTATGATTTTAAGGTTTAGAAAAGAGGTGGACAGTATCAACAGCACCGAAGTAGGTCTTGAGCAACGTGCAGCGCAGCTAAGTGCAGGAGTTGTTTCTAATACGCCAAAATAATATATTTTAGTCTGTTCTGACGAGTTTAAGAATCTGGGGATTGTGAGGAGTCTTTTTCATTAGCGGATTCTTTGTCAGTAAAGAGTTGGGTAGGTGATTTTTTCGACACGCGTTGCTTCCTCAATATATCTTCGCTTTCATTGCGTTCCCCATATTCTCCGTCAATCTCATCCAAAAGCGTATTCATTTTTTTCTTATCCTTAATCATCGCCCATGTCATAATTAGGCTGGTAGAAATAATTACGAATAATAAAATTCCCGATTCAAAATTAGCCACTTGTGCCTCTTCGGGTATGGCGTAGAACAATAGAACGGTTATAAGGCCCCTGGGTGCTACAAATAGCTGCGGTAGAATGTCCTTCCCTATAAATACCGTAAGGATTATAAAACGTATCGCATAGATAGATGCGATAATCAACAAGCTAATTAGGGCTACATTAAAGTTGAAAAGCGATGTAATGACGATACTGAGTCCAAAAACCACAAAGAAAAACGTTCGCACTACAAAAGCGGTTTCTAAAGTAATAATATGAAGTTCATGATAAATCTGATTGATTTTCTCATGCGCTAGAAAAACGGCCATTTTGCCTGGAAAGAATAATTTAACATTCGCTATCACCAGCCCAAATATTAATATAATTAGTAAAGAGGAGAGGTGTAATTTTTTACCGATTGCATAAAGTAAAAGAAGGACGGCAATTAATAAGAAGAGTTTAGCCTGACTCTTTATTTGTTGAAAAACTAGGATAATAGCGTAACTGGCAATGAGCCCTATAATTATGGTTACTATTAAATTACCAGCAAAACCTACAATACCACCATCTTCTGACGGGTTCAGACCACCAATTAAGTAATAAAACATCATAATTCCTATAATATCAGAAAACGTACTTTCATAAATATGGAATTCTTTTTTACGCTCGGATAGACCGCTTACACTAGGAATGATAATCGCACTGGAAAGGATAGATAAAGGCGTGGCGTATAGCCATGCAGATTGCATGCTCATGTTTGGTATAAAGTACCCTAGAATAAGGGCTGCCGCATATGCGGAACCTAAAAGCCCCAATAGTGCTACCGTCATTGATTTTAGGATGGGCACCAGTTTTTCGCGTTTGAGTTCTAACTCTAATGCCGCTTCTAGTACAATCATTATCAATCCAATGATGCCTAAAAGCTCTAGCCCGCCAGAGAAATCTAAGGCCTCTGGCACAAAGTATTTTAGGACATATTGTAAGATGATGCCTAAAACGATAAGCATGAGTACCGATGGGATATTGGTCTTTTTAGAAATACCGTTGAACCAAAAAGAAAGAATAATAATAACGGATGCTTCGATGATGAGGTTGTAAGACGATAGAATGTCCATTTGATTTATTTTGGAAAAGGTTATGGTCCTTAAAAATAGGTCTAAATCATGTTAATGTAGGTTGTGCTGCGATTAAAAATAAACCATAGGATACAATCGGATTGTTAAATCGTTTAATTGTAAGAGTCTACGCTATTGTAGAAATCAAATTTATTGTATATTTGCACCACTGAAAGGATATTGAAGTATTCATGAGGGGACAATTTGTCCCCTCTTTTATTAGATAAAATTTACTTTATCAGTATTCAGGTTGGTTGGTGTAGAAACTATTTTTATGTTACAGACTAAGGTTAGAGCGTTATTGGATGCAGGATTGGAAGAGGATGATTCGCTTTTTTTAATAGATTTTTCAGTGGGTACGGATAACAAAATAAAAGTTATCATAGATGGTGACCATGGTGTTACGGTGACGGATTGTATAAAAATCAGTCGTGCCATAGAACACAACCTAGATAGGGAGGAAGAAGATTTTGCGCTAGAGGTAGCCTCTGCTGGTGCTTCTTCACCGATAGTTTTGCCAAGACAGTATAAAAAGAATATTGGCAGAAAGTTAGAGGTTCAAACGGCAACTGCTACCTATGAAGGTAGTCTAACAGCTGTAGCAGAAGAATATATTGTTCTAGAATGGAAGGCAAGGGAGCCTAAGCCTATTGGTAAGGGCAAAGTTACTGTTCAGAAAAGACAGGAAATTGACTTCTCTGAAATCAGTAAAGCAAAAGTTGTGTTAAAATTTTAATTTCAAAGTATAAATGGAAAATATTGCGTTAATAGAATCTTTCTCGGAATTTAAGGATGACAAATTTATAGACCGGGTAACGCTTATGGCGATTTTGGAAGATGTTTTCAGAAATGCGTTAAAAAAGAAGTTTGGTTCGGATGATAATTTTGATATCATTATAAATCCGGATAAAGGGGATTTGGAGATTTGGCGTAACCGAATCGTTGTGGAGGATGGTGAAATTGAGGATGAAAACGAAGAAATTTCATTGACTGAAGCCCAAAAAATAGAGCCAGATTTTGAAGTAGGTGAGGATGTTTCTGAGGAGGTAAAGCTTATAGATTTAGGAAGGAGAGCTATTTTGGCGCTACGGCAGAATTTGATTTCTAAAATCCATGAACATGATAATACCACCATTTACAAGCATTTTAAAGAGCTAGAAGGTGAAATATACACGGCTGAGGTGCATCACATACGGCATAAAGCGATTATCTTATTAGACGACGAAGGGAACGAGATTATTTTGCCTAAAGACAGGCAAATTCCTTCTGATTTTTTCCGTAAAGGTGACAATGTCCGCGGGATTATAGAAAGCGTAGAGCTGAAAGGTGCTAAGCCTTCCATTATTATGTCTAGAAGTTCTCCAAAGTTCTTGGAACAATTGTTTTTCCAAGAAATACCGGAGGTGTTTGATGGTTTGATTACGGTTAAGAAAGTAGTTCGCATACCTGGCGAGAAAGCCAAGGTAGCGGTCGACTCTTATGATGATCGTATTGATCCTGTTGGGGCTTGTGTGGGAATGAAAGGTTCACGTATTCATGGTATTGTTAGGGAGTTGGGTAATGAGAATATAGATGTAATTAACTGGACGGCAAATCCACAATTATTGGTAACGCGAGCTTTGAGTCCGGCTAGAGTTTCTTCTGTGAAGTTGAACGATGAAAAGATGACTGCTCAAGTGTATCTTAAGCCAGAGGAAGTTTCTAAAGCTATAGGTAGAGGAGGTCACAACATTAGATTGGCTGGGCAATTAACGGGATATGAGATAGATGTTTTTCGCGAAGGGGTAGAGGAGGATGTAGAATTGACCGAGTTTAAGGATGAAATCGATGCTTGGATTATAGAGGAGTTCAAAAAAATTGGTATGGACACTGCAAGAAGTGTCTTGGAGCAAGATGTGAGCGATTTGGTGAAGCGTACCGATTTAGAGGAGGAAACAATTGTTGAAGTTGTTCGTATCCTCAAAGAAGAATTAGAAGATTAGCTATATCTTAGCACAAGAATAAAGAACGGGAATCAGTATTTATGGCAGACAATGCAACAATAAGACTTAATAAAGTTCTGCGCGAACTTAATATTTCCTTGGATAGGGCCGTGGACTTTCTTAGTAGTAAAGGACATGAGGTCGATGCTAGACCTACAACGAAGATATCCGATGAGGTCTATCAGGTGTTACTTGATGGCTTTCAGACCGATATGAGTAAGAAAGTGGCATCCAAAGAAGTAGGGGAAGAAAAGCGCAAGGAGAAGGAGGCTATAAGGGTTCAGCTGGAGCAAGAGCAGGACTCCAGAAGACTTGCCCGTGAAAAACGAAATGCCGAATCTGAAAGGGTGATTAACACAAAAGTAGAGCTTGCAGGCCCTAAAATGGTTGGTAAAATCGACCTTAATCCTAAGAAGAAAAAAACAGAAGAAGCACCAAAGGAAAAAATAGCAGCGCCGACTAAGATAGCTGAGGTTGTTAAGGAAGATGTAGTTGTTCCAGAGGTAAAGGAAGAAGTTCCTCTAAAAGAAGAAGTTCCTGTTAAAGAAGAGGTTCCTGTTAAAGAAGAGGTTACGGTTAAAGAGGACGTTCCTGTAGAAAAGGAGGAGGTAGAGGTTAAAACCACAGAGTTGGTGGTTGAGGCATTAAAACCGGGTGAGGTGGTCGATAAGGAAACGGATGTTGTGGAAGAGGAAAAGCCCGATGAGCCAAAAACCTTGCAGACACAATATCAAAAATTATCAGGACCAAAAATAACTGGTGATAAGATTGACTTGTCCAAGTTTAAAAAGCCTAAGAAAAAAGAAGATAAGAAAATTGATAATACGGATCGCAAGAAGCGGAGAAAACGTATTGTAAGTAAGAATACGAGTACAAGTCCTGGAGCTAGACCATCTGGCGGTCCTGGAGCCAGACCACCTGGTGGTCCTGGCGAAAGAAGACCTGTTGGTAGGCGTTTGGCAACGGTAAATAAGGTAGAGCCAACTGAAGAAGACGTGCAAAAGCAAGTGCGTGAAACTCTCGAAAAATTACAAGGTAAATCTAAGAAGGGCAAAGGCGCTAAATACAGAAGGAGTAAAAGAGATCAACATAGAGAGCAGACAGAAAAAGATCTAGAGCAACAAGAATTAGAAAATAAGGTACTTAAGGTGACAGAGTTTGTTACCGCTAGCGAGGTGGCTACCATGATGGATGTTTCCACTACCGAAATAATTTCTGCTTGTATGTCTTTGGGGATTATGGTCACTATGAATCAGCGTTTGGATGCGGAAACCTTGTCTATCGTGGCAGAGGAGTTTGGTTATGAGGTTGATTTTGTTACTGCTGATATCGAAGAAAGTATTATTGAGGAAGAAGATGCGCCAGAGGATTTGAAACCTAGGGCTCCAATAGTTACGGTAATGGGTCACGTAGATCACGGTAAGACCTCACTATTGGATTATATTAGGCAGGAAAATGTTATAGCCGGAGAAAGCGGAGGTATAACCCAGCACATAGGTGCATACGGGGTTACATTAGAGAATGGTGAAAGCATGTCATTTTTGGATACACCTGGTCACGAAGCGTTTACCGCTATGCGTGCAAGGGGTGCACAAGTGACTGATATAGCTATAATCGTTATTGCCGCCGATGATGACATTATGCCACAGACTAAGGAGGCTATTAGTCATGC
>JBLIEO010000087.1:0-7304 GCA_047633095.1 Maribacter sp. | reverse complement strand
GTAAAAGGCAATAAGAATACCTATCACAACGGCAACAAGTGCAGCAAAAATTATGTTATAATTGAATTTGTTATCTTGACTATCCATTAAAAATTGGCCGTTAAGTAGGTTAACAAAAAATTACAGGATTTGACCCATAATAAGCTATCAAAGATAATAAACGATATAAACACCCTCCTATTACCCTTGGTATGTTTTGGATGTAATGCGCAATTATACAGAGGAGAGAAACACGTGTGTACCGTTTGTCGACATCAGCTGCCACTCACCGAGTACACCTTTAACGCAGAAAACCCAATAGACCGTATTTTTTACGGTCGAATTAACATTAAAAAGGCAAATTCCTTTCTATTCTTTACCAATCATGGCATTGTAAAAAATTTAATACATCACTTAAAATATAAAGGTCAAGAGCAAATTGGTGAATTTTTAGGAGATTGGTTTGGCCTTATCCTGAAAGAAAACAGTAACCTACCTGTTATAGATTATGTAATCCCTGTTCCATTGCATAGAAAAAAACTACGAAAAAGAGGCTATAATCAAACTTCGCTATTCGCCCAACAACTGGCGTTTCACCTTAACAGCACGTGTAACGATCAACTACTTATTAAGACGGCCAATACCAGAACACAAACAAAGAAAACACGATTGAGCCGGTGGTATGACAATAGATCACTCTATGAGATTACCAACGAAGACCTCGTTAAAAACAAAACTATCTTATTGGTAGATGACGTAATTACCACAGGTGCCACAATGGAACTCTGCGCAACAGAGATAAAAAAAGTGCCCGGAACTACGGTATTCGTTGCAAGTATGGCAGTCGTTGTTTGAGTTAATACTTGCGGCTTAAAAGCCTATACCCTAAAGTTCCAGTTAATTTTAGTTGGATTCGCATTACACTTTTTAATCAAAAGAGTTGCTGTCTATATTTTTGCTCTGGCTTTGCGACTAAATACGAAACCTATTTTTATGTAGCAGAAGAGCTTTAAATTTTCCATTTGGCTTGATTTAGTTTCTATTAAATATGTTGTTTCTTTGTTGGAGAACTATACAAATGTTACGAAGAGTATTAGCCGTTTTTTTTGTTTTTTTTATGGCTTTGGCCTTTTATCAATGTGCCCGAAGAGGAACGCCCACAGGGGGGGCTAAGGATGAAACACCTCCGGTGTTACTAAAAGCGGAGCCAGAAAATATGTCGATAAATTTTAAGACCCAAAAAATTAGGCTTTATTTTGATGAGCTTGTGAAATTAAAGGATGTTCAAGAACAGCTTATCGTTTCTCCACCCCTTAAATATCAGCCTTTGTTAACGCCACAAGGCGGAGCAAGTAAATTCATAGAGATTACAATCAAGGATACGCTACTAGAAAATACAACCTACACCCTAAATTTTGGGCAAAGTATCGTAGACAACAACGAGGAGAATCCAAATTCTTTTTTAACCTATGTGTTTTCTACGGGTACGTATATTGATTCATTAGAACTTTCAGGTGCCGTAAAAGATGCCTTCAACAAAGCTGCAGATGATTTTATTAGTGTAATGCTTTACCGGATAGATTCTGCCTACACCGATTCTACGGTCTACCAAAAACCTCCGAATTACATCACTAACACCTTGGACAGTTCTGTGATTTTCAAATTGAGAAACCTTAAGGAAGGAACCTATGCCCTCATTGGATTAAAAGACGCGGCAAAAGACAATATCTTTAATCAGAAGATAGATAAAATTGGATTTATAAAGGATACGGTAACCCTGCCAACGGATTCCATCTATTTGCTGAATCTTTTCAAAGAAGAGCCAGATTACAGTGTAATCGTTCCTTCCATGGTTACAAAAAATAGAATTAGTTTTGGTTATTATGGCAATGGAAACGACATTGAAATAAATACCTTGACCCAATTGCCGGACACCGTTACCTCTATAGTCTTAAAAGAGCGGGACAAAGACACCTTAAACTACTGGTTTACCCCGTTTGAAATCGACTCCATTATTTTTACCGTAACCAACGAAAAATTAAAAGTGCAGGACACGTTTAGTGTTAAAGATAGAAAAGTAGGGTTGGATTCGTTATTATTAAACCTTAACCAAAGAGGAACATTACAATTTGACAAACCCTTAAGTGTACTATCCAACACTCCCTTGATGAAAGCTGATAGCTCTAAAATTAGTTTTATAACTAAAGATTCTTTAGAGGTTCCCTATACACTAGTATTGGATAGCATAGAAAATAAATTGGATGTCTTGTTTGAACTGCAAGCCAACGAAAACTACAAAATGCAGCTATTACCGGGTTCAGTGCTAGATTTTTTCGGGAATACGAACGACACCCTCGCATACTCCTTTGGAACTAAAAGCCTTACGGATTACGGTAATTTACAAATGAACGTGAACGGAGACAGTATTTCTTACCCTATTATTGTGCAACTACTAAATGAAAAAGAAGAGGTACAACGCGAAATATATGCAGAGGGTCCTCAAGTTTTTGAATTTAACAATATTGACCCCACTAACTATCTGGTGCGTGTTATTTTTGATGAGAACCAAAACAAAAAACGGGACACAGGAAATTATCTCAAAAAGATACAACCAGAAAAAGTGAGTTATTATCCTGGGGTTATAGAGATCCGTGCGAATTGGGAAAAAATTGAAACCTTTATCCTGAAAAACTAAAAGCATCCCGATCATTAAGGAACCCTAGCTTTTGTCGTGTTTTCGTTATGTGTTTTTTGGACAGAGTCACCTCTAAAACGGCCTCATCCTCAGAAAATAATAGTTGCTTTCCTAACGTATCATATACCCCAGAATGTCCCGAATAGCTGTGACCGTTGAAATCTGCCCCTACCCTATTTACCCCCACACAATACGCCATATTTTCAATGGCCCTGGCCCTTAACAAAGTATCCCAAGCCTCTACTCTTGTCTTTGGCCAATTGGCCACATAAAGCAACACGTCATACTTCATCGTGTTTCTGCTCCAAACAGGAAAACGAAGGTCATAACAAATCAAGGGACAAAATACAAATCCTTTATAATTTACCAACAATTGCTTGGTTCCTGCTGTATATTTCTTGTCTTCACCGGCCAGCGTAAACCTATGCCTCTTATCATACGCATAAACACTACCGTCCGGTTTAACGAACAATAATCTATTGTAATTCTTTGTTCCTTCTCTATACACAATACTTCCTACAATAGCGGCATTTGAACTCTGGGACAGACCTTGCATCCAAATTAGGGTAGCCTCATCTTCGAAAGGAGAGATATTATCGGGACACATAGTAAAACCCGAGGTAAACATCTCTGGAAGGATAATAACATCAACATCCTTAGAGACAGACTCTATTTTTTTAGAGAATACATCCCTATTGGCCTCGGGGCTTTCCCAAATAAGGGATGTTTGTATCAATGCAATTTTGAGATTTTCTTCCATTTCCTTTATTCAATAAAAAGTGATTTTCTGCTACAAAAGCGCTACCTAAAAAAGGTTATAGAAATACTTGTAAACTAGTCCTATTACATCCTTATACAAACACGTTGTGTAACTCACCAAAAGCTGCTAAATTATAATAATACAATGATACAATATCTTAGCTTTTTTTTTTAAAAAACAAGACGCCATATTCGTTATCCTTTGCCTTCCAATAAATCAATTAAGGCAGGAGAGCCTTGCAACTTCGCATGGTCTAATGCCGTATTGCCTCGTGCATCTTTTACAGCTATATTGGCTCCTTTGGTTAAAAGCATTTGGGCAATTTCTGGTCTATTGAAAGTTACAGCATAAATTAATGGGCTGGCACCCATAGTATTCCGTTCGTTTACATTAGCTCCATTTTCTATTAACTTTTTTGCAAGGGGGATAAAGCCCTTAAAACAAACACCCATTAAAGCTGTATTCCCTGTACCATCTTTTTCATCAACTACAGCTCCACTTTCAAGTAAAAAATCTGTTATCTCTAAAAATTCATAATAACTAGCAAGTATCAACGGGGTACTACCACGAGAATCCCTTGCATGTATCAAATTAGGTTCGGTTGCGATTAGGGTTTTAATCTTAGGAAGATTTCCTTTCCGAATTTCATCAAAAAAATGAGCTATGTTATCCATCCATTCAAAATATAAATACTTAAGCGAATTTCGGAAATGTTTTCCCATCACTCCTATAAATGGAATAAAAAAGAATCCTTATTAACCCCAAATAATAAAAACGAATACTTCAAAGCACTGCAGATAATAATCTAAACAAATGTTTAGTTTAATAGTTTTTGTTAAAATTTGGTTAAAAGAAAAAGCATAATTTGTTTAACCTTTTTATATATATAAACCCTATAAAGAACATTCTCTTCAACAAAATTATAAAATCAGTCTTATCGCAAAAGGATTAGCCCTAATTTTGTTACCTTTTTTTGGGATGAGCAGTTTAAATTAGACTTAGTAATGAAAGCATATAACAACTGTTGTATAATCGATGATGATGAGTTTTTTGCATTTAACGCAAAAAGACTCATTATAGATTCTGATTTTTCAGAAAATGTACTTTGGTACTCAGATGGCCAACGTGCGATTGATGGACTCATTGGATTACTAATTGAAAACATAAGCCTTCCTGAAATTATATTCTTAGACCTAAACATGCCCAATAAAAATGGATGGGAATTTTTGGATGATTTTGCAGCTTTACCTGTTAACAAAAGGAGCAATGTAAAAATTTTCATAGCCAGCTCTTTTATAAGTCCTGAGTTTATTAAAAAGGCAAAGGATTACAACATGATAGAAGATTACTTGGTTAAACCATTAACCGAGGAATCTTTACTGCATATCACAGCTTCCAAGAAAAAAGTAGACTAATTATTCTCTAAATCCTGGCGTATAGTTCTCTGGGGCTATCTGCGGAAGGTTTATCGTACCCGAGCCACCAGAGTCATTATACAATAACCATTCTGCAAATGTGTAAACGCTATTAGCTTTATTCACCTCAGGCTTTCGAATAGCCCTACCATCCTCAAATTCATGGTTAGTTCCAGTACCATCTACACCCACTTCGCCAAAAACATCGATTACCGTTCCAAACGGGTCTATCAGCTGTAGATTGTCATCGCCATTGGAATCTGCTGGAGAATTACTTCCGCCCGTAACATCGGGAGAAAAACCATAAACGTTCAAAAATTCTTCCGCATCGGCGGCTATCACCAAGGTGCTTTTCTCAGGTATGGTGTATTCGGATAAATCTAAGCTAGAACTTACTTCCAGGGACGCATTGGTGTATCTGGCTATTTGCCAACCGTTTAAAGACAAAAGAGTATCAGATGCGTTATAGATTTCTATAAACCTGGCATTTGCATTGTTATCTGGATCTGCTAGTTCTGTAAAGAAGATATTTTGAGAAGTGAACTCGTCTATCACGTCCTCACATCGTTCCTCACTAAATACGATATCGTCCAACTCCCTAATCTGAATATAAAAGTCGTTGTTTTCCTTAATCAATAATCCGGTAATACTTCCACTGCCTTCTGGTAACAAGTTGGCCTGAAAATCAGAAAAACCACTATTCCGCATTCCTATTTCATTATCGCTACAATCAAACACTACCCTTATGGTTTCCTCTCTTTCTACAGCAAAACTGAGCCCTAATTCGTCTAGGGAAAACTCCGCATTGTTAATTTGTACTAGTGTGCCGGCTATTATAGTAGACAATTCTGAAATATCGATTATAGTAGGTACTATTTCCAGTCTATCATCACAAGAAATAAACACATGTTCGAACACTGCATTGAATGGCAGCCTTCCTACAGATATATTACCAAAAGAAGTAAATACGCCTCCTATTTTATACACTTCTTTGGACTTACCCAAATACAGCCCTTTTAACTTAATTCGTATGTTATCCCCTACAGCAAAAAATAAATGGAAATCCCTCAAATCTATTTCAATCTGAAATGCTTCGGTAGGGTTAGACGGCGTATCCTGAAAATGTAGTACCCCGAAAAAATTACCGGTAACATCGGAAGAAACAACATATCCCTCAATAATCAAATCTTCCTGTATTTGTATCGTTTCTCCTATATACAATCCTTTAACCTCAGAAAAACTAGCATTGGCTTGCAAATCTGACTTACACGCTGCATTCAAGGCATCAAAATCTCTATCATTTATACAACTCGCCGCAACAAAAAGCACCATCAATAGCCAAAATAAACCCAGGTTGATTGAGATTATAAATAAATGTCTTATTTTCCTATTCATAATTTAAAAACTTATGGCTAGGTTAAGAAAATAGGTGCGACCAAAACCGTACCAATATTTGGTGGCAAAAGCGGGAGAACCGCTTAGATTATCACGTTGTAATTGTCCAAAATTACCATTCCTACTTTGCTCATAACCGCCAGTTCTAAAAGCCGTATCAAAGAGATTATTTACACTAGCAAAAACACCGATATACTTTCCGTTTTTTAACCAAGATTTGCCCCCAACCATGTTCAATAGATAAAAGTTGTCGAGTGGTTTTTGAGCCAATAACCTATCAACGTTCTCTGGAGTAGCATCAGGAAAATTTTGTCCAGTTTCAGGATCTAGATAAAAACTATTCGTTCTCGTAATGGTAGAAATATTGGCATAATTATTAGCTAGATAGTTTGCCGTCATTCCCACCCACCAGTACTTAGGGTCACGATATTCCAGTCCCAAAGCAATGGCCTTTTGTGGGCCTTGTGCTAAATGTAGCCCTTTAATATTTGCCTCGCCTAAATCTTTGGAACCACTTATGTCTATGAGTTCTTCTTCCGCGCTAGCCGTATCAAAATTGATATTTATAAAAGGATTACTCGCAAAGGTGTAGTCTCCCAGCGCAGCTACTACCGATACTTTTACGGCAGCCGATAACTGATATTCCAAGCCCAGCTCCAAGCCCTTGTACAGCTTATCTAAATCGGTCAATACCTCTTGTACAAAGTCGGAGCCTACTCCAGAATCTACAAAGAAAAAATTTACATCGGTCGTGTTTTGAAATCTGGTGTAAAAACCAGTGAGTCTCCCAGTAAGTTTTGGCATCCGTATGTAATAATTAAGGTCTACAGTGCTTATCGTTTCCCTTTGTAGATTCTGTACTATGGTATTGGACTCCCTTGGATTAACGAAAACATTCTGCAACAAAGGGGGTCTTTGCAGAAAACCCGCATGTGCGTTAACCCAATGTCGACCGGTAATTTTATGAGACAATCCGCCCTTTACACTAAGATTGGAAAAATTCACTTTTTCACTTTTCCCTAAAGAGTTTTCCAAAAATCGTTCATTCTGGAAAAAACCG
>JBLIEO010000086.1:0-7330 GCA_047633095.1 Maribacter sp. | reverse complement strand
GTCCTGGTAGTGCATCATACTCTCCCATAATGGCAATAATCGGAGTTCCACTTCCGTATTCTGCAATAAATGCCGTAGGTATTCCTGCAACCCCTTTCGTTATTTTAAATCCTGCTTCGGACAGTTTGTTTTGCAATAGTGCGGAGCTTTTTTCCTCTTGATACCCCATTTCTGCCAAATTCCATATTTCTTGGGCAATGTTTCCATACTGTTCACTTTTTGACTCTAATTGTTTTAAAATAAGGGCAGAGCTGTCCTGCCCTTTTACTGTTGAAAAGAAAATAGAAAGCACTAAGGCTAGAAGAGAAGATTTTCGCATCGTTATATCGGTTTTAGTAATTCTCTAAATGTACTAAAAAGTAAGTATTCTGGTCTAAAAGAAATGGGATTGTTTAATTTTTCCGAATAGATTTAAATCATGAATATACCACGTTCTACTTTTCCGAGAATTGTAATAATCGGTGGGGGCTTTGGTGGCGTTGCGCTCGCCCAAAAATTAAGTAAAAAGGAAGTGCAGGTAGTGTTGTTGGACAAGCATAATTATCATTGCTTTCAGCCGTTACTTTATCAAGTTTCTACGGGGGGGCTTGAACCCGACTCTATTGCCTATCCGCTACGGAAAGTATTGATTGGGTATGACAATTTCTTTTTTAGATTGGCCGAGGTGCAGGAAATAGCTGCAGAAAAGAAGCAGTTAAATACTTCTATAGGTCCTTTGTCCTATGATTATTTAATACTGGCAACGGGTTCGAAGACCAATTTTTATGGGAATACCGAGTTAGAGAAAAATGCTATGGCTATGAAGACTATCCCCCAATCTTTAAACTTGCGTAGTTTAATCTTAGAGAATTTTGAACAGGCCTTGCTTACAGATGATTTCCATGCAAGGGATGCGTTAATAAACTTCGTTATCGTTGGCGGTGGACCAACAGGGGTAGAATTGTCGGGTGCTTTGGCAGAGATTAAAAAGGGAATCTTACCAAAGGACTATCCAGATTTGGACACCCGTAGAGCGACTATTAATCTCATAGAAAGTGGTGATCGAATTTTAGATGCCATGAGCGATGTGGCCTCAAAAAAAGCAGAGGATTTCTTAGAAAAGCTAGGTGTGCAAGTCTGGAAAAATGTACGAGTTACTAGTTATGATGGTAAAACGGTGACTACAAATTCCGATTTAAGTTTTAAGTCGGCCACATTGGTATGGGCTGCCGGGGTTATGGGTGCAACCATAAAAGGACTAGATGCCAAAGACTTGTTGGCTGGCGGTAATCGTTTGCAAGTAAATGAATACAATCAGATGCTAGATCATCCAGAAATCTTTGCCATAGGCGATATCGCCTGCATGCAGAGCGATAAATACCCAAATGGTCATCCTATGATGGCGCAACCGGCCATACAGCAAGGCAGGCAATTAGGGGAGAATCTTGTTCGCTTGATAGCACAAAAACCGCTGCGGCCTTTCGCATATAAAGACAAAGGAAGTATGGCAACCGTAGGCAGGAATAAGGCAGTTTGTGATTTGAAACACTTAAAATTTCAAGGGGTATTCGCATGGTTTGTTTGGATGTTTGTGCATTTATTTTTCCTTATTGGTTTTAGGAATAGGGTAGTGGTTTTTGTGAACTGGGTATATAACTATATTAAGTTTGATCGGGAGGCACGATTGATTATCCGTCCGTATAATAGAGATTATTCACAGTTTAAAGATTAACTGTATTACAAAATACAAGAAAACTTAGCCGCCTTATTTTCGTGGATGAAATTTGTTCATAACGGAAGCCAAATGGCTACGGTCTACATGCATATAAACCTCTGTTGTAGTGATGCTTTCATGGCCAAGCATTTGTTGTATGGCCCTAAGGTCTGCTCCGTTTTCCAATAAATGTGTAGCGAAGGAATGTCTAAACGTGTGTGGACTTATATTTTTCTTCAAACCTATTTTTTCTGCTAGATTCTTAACAATGGTAAAAATCATGGCACGGGTGAGTTGCTTACCGCGTCTATTTAAGAACAGCGTGTCCTGAAAATCGTCTTGTATGTTTAAATGAACGCGTATCTCTTTTCTATAAATATTGATATATTTTTTATTAATCGCGCTTATGGGAACAAAACGCTGTTTGTCTCCTTTACCGGTTACTTTTATAAAGTCTTCCTCAAAATAAAGGTCTGATAGTTTTATTCCAGTTAGTTCGGACACCCTAAGGCCACAGCCATAAAGGGTTTCTAATATGGCTCTGTTACGCTCGCCCTCCGCCTTACTCAGGTCAATAGCGGCAATAAGCTGATTTATTTCGTTTTCGGAAAGTGTATCGGGTAGTTTTCTTCCAATTTTTGGGGATTCTATTAAATCCATTGGATTATCGGTCCTGTAATCTTCAAAGACCAAGTAATTAAAAAAACTCTTTAGACCAGAAATGATTCGGGCTTGGGATCTTGGGTTTATCACTTTTGCTGCTTCATAAATAAATTGCTGAACAGTGCTTTGTGCTATGGTAGTGGGCAAGTAGTCGATTTTATGTTCTTTTAGAAAACGAACTAATTTTTCAATATCCAAAACGTAGTTTTTAATGGAATTATCCGATAAGCCCCTTTCTAATTTTAGGTAATGGATATAATCTTTTTTGGCCTGTTCCCAGTTCATGATATAAAGATACGCCTTAGGAATATAACGCACATTTCATACGTACAACATGAGTTTTGAAGGGACTGATTAAAATTCATTGATTTTTAAATACAAAGCGGAAAAAAATCTTCCACTTTGTTTACGTCCTGCCGTGAAAATCGCAATAACCAATTAGAAAAGGGATAGTCAGGGTGCAAATATATTGGATGCTTTGACAACAAAAAGCCCCTTAAGTGCGTTTGCAACAAATAGCAATTACGATAATTTAATTGCGTTACTATGAGATTTATTCTACTTGTTTTATTTGTAAGCGTTTTTGGATTTAGCGCTCAAGCGCAAAATGTAGACCGAACCAATTTTAGGGCCGGTTTAAATGCAGGTATGGTAATAGGTGATTTTTCCGAAGCCTATAGCTTAGTACTTGGAGTAGACCTGTATCAGCACTGGGGCGTTTCTAAAGAATTAGATTTAGGTGTCACCACTGGATTTTCAAATGCTTTTGGTGAAAAGCAAGAAGTATCCGCTGGCGGAGCAGTCATAGAAACCAAATTTGACAACCTACAGTTTATACCGGTTGCAGGATCGGTTCGCATATACCCGACTACAGATTTCAAAATTGGGGGCGATGTGGGCTACGCTATTGGCATAAATGAAGGAAACGAGGGAGGTTTTTATTATCGGCCTAGCATGGGAATAGATTTTAATGGAGGAAGTACAGAAGTTAATATATCTTATTTAGCTGTTAACGGAGATGTTACCTACAGCAGCGTGTTATTTGGCCTATTGTTTTTGTTTTAAATAGATAAGGTGACATTTAAACTATCTAAGTGTTTTACATTATATAATACTTGAAAAGCAAAAACTACAGTTTTCGCTTTTTTTATACCCCTGTTTTATACTTACTTTTACAATATGAAGCTAATTATTATTAACGGACCTAATTTAAATCTTTTAGGAAAACGAGAGCCAGAAGTGTATGGTAAACAAACTTTTGAAGATTATTTTTCAACGCTTCAGTTTAAGTTTAAGGATGTTCAACTAGAGTATTTTCAGTCTAATGTCGAAGGAGATTTAATAACTAAGTTACAGGAAGTAGGCTTTGATTATGACGGTATTATCATAAATGCTGCTGCCTACACCCATACCTCTGTAGGGATTGGTGATGCTGTTAAGGCAATTGAGACTCCCGTAGTAGAAGTGCATATTTCCAACACTCACAAACGAGAGGAGTTTAGGCATGTTTCCTACATTTCAGCTGGAGCTAAAGGGGTTATTTTGGGTTTTGGCCTGCAAAGTTATGATTTGGCTATTCAAAGTTTTCTTTAGCTTGAAAGATAGGCAGTAAAGTGCTTTTGAAGCTAAGCTTCTGCTGGCTTCAGATACTTCTGTTCTACATAAAACGTAGCAAATGGCAATAGGGAAGCGATTCCAAAAATAATAAACCGTTTGATTCCCCACTTTTTATTGATACAAACGAGCAGTGCTAAGGCTATAAAGGTAATAAAAAGTGCACCATGGGCATAACCAACAATTTTATTTGGGCCTGGGATTTCCGCCCAATATTTTAAGGGCATGGTAATTCCAAATAAAGCTAAATAGGAGATTCCTTCTAAAATTGCTGTTACTCTAAATAATTTTAGCATATTCTTTTATTTAAACTTGTAAACTACTGGTATCGTGTCGGTTTTATCTTCTAATAAAGTTGGTAGTAAAGCGATTTCCAAAAACGTATAGTACTTAAAAGTCTTTGGAAAGTACTTTAATATAGTATGTCCTCAAGGAAAGGATATATACTGTTTGTTACAGATGAATTACTTCATCGTATGCATCTGCCACCGCTTCCATTACTGCTTCACTCATGGTTGGGTGCGGATGCACAGTCTTTAATACTTCATGGCCTGTAGTTTCCAATTTACGGGCTAGAACTGCTTCAGCTATCATATCTGTAACTCCTGCACCTATCATATGGCATCCTAGCCACTCACCATATTTTGCATCGAAGATGACCTTTACAAAGCCATCAGATGTTCCTGAGGCTTGTGCTTTTCCACTCGCAGAAAACGGAAATTTACCCACTTTGATATCCAAACCTTGTTCTCTGGCCTGTTTTTCAGTAAGTCCTACAGATGCAATTTCAGGACTGCAATAGGTACATCCAGGAATGTTTCCATAATCCAAGGCTTCTGTATGCATTCCTGCTATTTTTTCAACACATAAAATACCTTCAGCAGAGGCTACGTGTGCCAATGCTTGTCCTGGCGTGACATCTCCAATGGCATAATACCCTGGAATATTGGTCTGATAAAAGTCATTGACCAAAATCTTATCCCTGTCGGTGGCAATACCAACATCTTCTAGTCCTATATGTTCAATATTTGTTTTAATTCCTACTGCTGAAAGCACAATATCCGCTTCCAATACTTCCTCTCCTTTGGCAGTTTTCACTGTAACTTTAACACCATCTCCAGAAGTGTCTACTCCTGTAACTTCGGCAGAGGTCATTATTTTTACACCGGCTTTTTTAAAGCTACGCTCCAATTGTTTTGAGATGTCCTCGTCTTCAACAGGTACGATGTTTGGTTGGTATTCTACTACGGTAACGTCCGTACCCATAGCATTATAAAAATAGGCGAATTCGATACCGATGGCACCGCTACCTACAACAATTAATTTTTTAGGTTGTTCTTTAAGCGTCATCGCTGCTCTGTATCCTATAATTTTTTTACCGTCCTGTGGCAAACTTGGTAATTCCCTGCTGCGAGCTCCAGTGGCGATGATGATATGTTGCCCGCTATATTCCGTTTCGGTACCGTCTTCAGCCTTTACGGATACCTTCTTCCCTGGTTTTAATGTACCGAATCCGTTGAGCACTTCAATCTTGTTTTTCTTCATTAAAAACTGTACACCCTTGCTCATTCCTCCGGCAACGTTACGGCTCCTTTTTACTACAGCATCAAAATCTTTATCTACACCTTCGGCTTTTAGTCCATAATCTGCTGCATGCTTTAGGTATTCAAACACTTGCGCAGATTTTATTAAAGCTTTGGTAGGGATACACCCCCAGTTCAAACAAACGCCGCCAAGGCTTTCCTTCTCTATGATGGCGGTTTTGAGTCCTAGTTGCGATGCTCTAATGGCAGTAACATAACCTCCTGGCCCACTACCCAAAACAATAACGTCGAAAGTGCTCATAGTTGTAATTTTTTTAATGTTAAAATCCAAGTCCTTTTGGGATTGCTGCAAAAATACAAAACCAAGTTTGAAGGATAACAATCTAGGTTAAATTTAAAAGGAAAGTAATGTGATTTTTATTGTGAACTGCTCGGGTTGAATTTTCTATGGTTAAACTCTTTGGTACCGCCTTTAGGAATAGAAAGTGAAACCCACTCCGTTCCCTTGCGCATTTTACCTATCAGTACGATTTGCCCCACGTGACTTGCATAGTGCGCCAACTGGCGGTTCACTGCTTCAATAATCGTATGTTCTTCGTTTCGTATTTTGATCACGGTATCGAAATTAGAACTGTTTATTTGATGTAAAGCAGCAAATAAACAGTCCCATCCCGTGTTCCAATAGGCTTTTAGTTCTGCTTTGTTCTTATGCGGCTGTGTAAACTCGTTTTCTCGCGTGCGCCACTCTTTTTCGCCATCTTCAGTTAAAAAGTTAGTCCACCTGCTGTGCATATTACCAGCCAAATGTTTTACGATAAGCGCAATAGAATTATCGGATTCATTTAAGGACCATTGAATATCCTCCTCGGATAACTGACTTAGGGTTTTGTCGCCCATGGCTTTATACCGTTCAAATTCAAAACGTGCACTTTCTATGAAACTTCCCCATGGATACATACCATTCTATATTTATTTTATTTGCTAGGAATAAACTTTAAGGCAACTCCATTAATACAGTGCCGCTCTCCTGTGGTTTCCGAAGGACCGTCTTCAAATACATGGCCTAGGTGACCACCGCAAGTCGCACAATGTTCCTCGGTTCTTTTATAGCCTATTTTATAATCTACGTCATAGGTCACATTACCTTCAATTTCCCTATCAAAACTAGGCCATCCTGTACCAGAATCGAACTTATGTTCACTTTTGAAAACAGGGGTGTCGCAACCTGCACATACATAAGTACCTTCTTTTTTAATTGCTAATAAATCGCTAGTGAAAGGATTTTCAGTAGCAGCTTTTCTAAGCACGTAGAATTCTGCATCTGTAAGTTGCTTTTTCCATTCCACCTCAGTTTTAGTAATCGCAAACTCTTTTTTTACTTCGGTTTGTGTGCTCGCTGTTTCTTTTTCTTGGGAGATTCCTTTGCAGCTCGTGTACAAAATAATTAGGGTCATTAAAAGGGAATATTTCATAGCTTTATAAGGTTAGTCTTTTTTCTTTTCAATCCTCTCAAAGATACAGCACTTCACGTAACAATATTGTTACTGTTTTCTTAAAGATTAAGACTGCTATCAAGAAAAACGCCCCATCATTTTTTTGATGGGGCGTTGTGTTTTAGTTTTTTAGTATAAACTAATTTGCGTTAAATCTTTGAATGTTTTCTTCCGCCATATTAAGTCTACCCATAACAGAGTGTATACTACTTATATCCAGCTTCCCTTCCGTTAGGTTTGCAGGTAGTATAGCTATTCTAAAAACTTGATTGTCCGTATCACCAGATTGTAAGGTGGTCAAGTCAAAGTTTGATTCCAAAAAT
>JBLIEO010000085.1:0-7393 GCA_047633095.1 Maribacter sp. | reverse complement strand
TAGCTGACGCCCTTCTGGCATCGCAGTAGCCATCTAGTTTTGGTAGTTTAGCCCGCAAGACGGCAGCCTGTATAGAATCTAACCTAGAATTAACACCTACCACATCATGATGGTAACGTTCGTACATTCCATGGTTTACGATGCCTCTAAGCGTATGTGCTAAGGCATCATCATTGGTGAAAATAGCACCACCATCCCCATAGCATCCCAGATTTTTAGATGGAAAAAATGAGGTTGCTCCAACATCTCCCATGGTTCCTGCCATGTGTTTTTGTCCAGATTCGGACAAATGTTTAGCTCCAATGGCTTGGGCATTATCCTCTATAACATATAGATTATGCTTTTTGGCCAGTGCTAGAATAGCGTCCATATCTGCACATTGTCCAAATAAATGAACCGGGACTATAGCCTTGGTTTTTGGCGTAATGGCTCTCTCAATCGCAGCGATATCAATATTAAAAGTATTGACATCTACATCAACCAAAACTGGGGTCAATTGTAAGAGCGCAATTACCTCAACGGTAGCGGCAAAGGTAAAATCGGCTGTTATGACCTCATCACCAGGCTTAAGCCCAAGACCCATCATGGCAATCTGCAAAGCATCGGTGCCATTAGCACAGGGAATCACATGTTTAACACCCAAATATGCCTCCAACTCTTTTTGAAATGACTGAACTTCAGGGCCATTTATAAAAGCCGAAGTTTCTAAAATCTGCGCAATAGATGTATTCACTTGCTCCTTTATTTCTTGGTATTGACCACCAAGGTCTACCATTTGTATTTTTTTCATTCTGTTTTATTAGCTCCTTTTACACAAAAATACGAAACGCCGGACACTAATTTTATTCAAAGAAATGTAATTTAGCTGCAAATACACCGATTTGTACGCTATCTATAACCTTATCGTTTCCACTTCTTGGTCCATCTTACGATTGATAGCGAACGTGAATACCAAAATTTCTCTTTTTGTAAAGGGCAGGAAACTAGGCATATCCACATTACAAAAATACATATCGGGTGCTGATAACGTTATTTGGGTCCATGCGGCTTCCTTAGGCGAATATGAGCAGGGGCTCCCTATTATAGAAAAATTAAAAACGGAGCATCCTTCTTATAAAATAGTATTGACATTCTTTTCTCCTTCAGGCTACGAAATCAAACAGCATACTTCTGCGGCACATGTCACCACCTATTTACCAATGGATACCAAGGGAAAGGTGACAGAGTTCTTGAATGTGACCCACCCCAAACTTGCGATTTTTATTAAATATGAAATATGGCCCAACTATTTAGCGGAACTAGACAGAAGAAATATTCCAACACTTTTGATATCCGCCTTGTTTAAAAAGAAACAGATCTATTTTAAGCCCTACGGAGCATTTATGCGCAATGCCTTAAAAACATTTGACCATTTCTACCTACAGGACGAGAATTCTAAATCGCTTTTAAATTCAATTGGACTTACCAACTGCACTGTAAGCGGTGATACTAGAATGGATAGGGTCTCCAAAATTTTGGACGCTAACAATAGCTTGGATTTCATGGATGCTTTTAATACTACTGGCAACTGCTTCGTTGCTGGAAGCACATGGCCAGAAGATGAAAAACTCCTTGTTAATTACATTAATCGTAGTTCCTCAGATATGAAATTTGTTATTGCTCCCCATAACATCAAAAAAGAACATAGTCGCAAACTCAAAAAATCGATAGATAAGCCGACACTGCTATATTCGGAAATTAAAAGCCAAAATCTAAAAAATACAAACGTTCTGATTATCGACACTATTGGCATATTGACTAAACTTTATAGTTACGCTACCATAGCTTATGTAGGGGGCGGTTTCGCCACAGGATTACACAATACGGCGGAACCCGCAGTTTTTGGAATACCCGTTGTTATAGGTCCAGCATTCAAAGGCTTCCAAGAGGCAGAAGAATTAGTATCGCTTGGCGGCATTATTTCCATTCATACGAAAACAGAATTAACCCAGAATATAGACGAGTTAACGGCAAACAAGGAGAAGCGAAATAAAGTAGGAAGAATAAACGCTACGTATATTAGTGAAAATAAAGGTGCAAGCACCAAAATTATGGAAGGTATAGCTAAGTTGCTATAGTAAGGTGTTACTGCACACTAAAGTGCGAACCTGCCCGTGATGGGGTTTGCAGTTTATTTGAAATAGATACAAAAAATCGTGTACACTACTTTCGCAAAAACATTAGTAGTCTCTATATTTGCGACAGCTACACATCTTACAAATTTAATTGAAAATATAATTCAATTACTTTAAAATTAACCTAGTAGGTCAAATTTCTGTTCGAAAATTTGAAAATCATAGCATAATTTCTTACCTTAAGAACGTTCTTTCGTCTATAATGTCTGTCGACAAAATGAACATAAGTTTCTCCTTAAGAGGGTGTTTTTGGTTTTTCATCGATTTACATACCCTTTTGATACTGCTTTATACAATATTATATACATTGACAAAAGATTGATAAAAGAAATACTATTATGATGATGGAACAAAATCTTACAGCAGGAGTAAAAATATTAAATGGCTTTTTGAGAATTATGGTTGCATGCCTAGTTGTTATTTTAATAGCAATTCCGTTGGCATGGTTTCTAGATTTTATTGGATTAATATAACTAATTTCATCTGAGAAAAACCGTATAGAAATCAAAGTCGTTTAATTACGTAGAGGCCACTTTATACATGGTTGTATTTATTAGGTTTCAATACATTTTGGAGGTGTGAAAATCCGACATAAGGACTCATTTAAAGGATGAAATACACTTTTTTAAAAACTCAAACTACAAATTCCATAGGATAAACATCTGTCAGACAAGAGTTTACAATATTAATATTTTATTGATTAACACAAATTATAACTTGAGTACATATAACTTTAACGTAGGTAATGTTATGAACTATTTATCATTTAAATCTGGGGTAGATTCTTATCTATCTGTACTTGTAATTGCAATGCATGCCTTTTTGGCTGTAGTTGCAGTTGGCACTTTGTTGTCCCTTATTTGGGCAATCTAAGCTTTAAAAGCTATTTTTATAGCTTAGACTTTGCATTAGAATAGAGCCCCTCTTTTGAGGGGCTCTATTCTTTGTGGTAATCGCTAAAATGTGTAACGTTACTCAGTTTTTGTTTTAGGTTTAAAAGTTTAATATCTAACTCTTCTTTAGTTCATTAACCTTTAACTAGTAATCCTTTTTTAAAGGTATCGAGTATTGATATACTACTTTACGTGTAAATTTAAAGTGCTACAGGCAACCCATTGATATTGAATTCGGTGGACGAGGATATCACATTAAGACTTTGTTACTTACCTAAAGTGCAATTACAAAAGGAGGTCTGTTGCGATTCCTTTTATGCTTTACTATGTAGTAAGAGTATTTAATATCTCCGTAAATGTTTTTATAGTATACATCAACTAAGAAGGAATTGTAATTAGCAGATGTAATGGCAAAGGAGTAATTATCCTTATTATATGTTCCATTTTTTAATTCAAGTAGCTTTATAGCTACTACACTTACTTCAAGGTCTCCCCTTCTTGTTTCTAGTTTTTTACAACGTATTGCTATTAAAAATAAGAAGGAAAGAAATGCTGCTAATCGTATCAGCTTCCGCTTCTCGAACACCTTTTAACACAGGTTTAACCTTCTTTAACCGAGAGTTCACCATCATTTACCTATACTATAAATAGCTGAAAATCAATAAAATAGAAAAATGAGCGATACTAGAAAATTTAAGAGAAAAGTAAAACAATCAAATCCTACAAATCCGTCTGGGGGCATCGATATCAAGAATAAGACATTTGATATTGAAAAAAAAACTATAGATGAAAATCAAAGTAATAAATAGTTTCAAAAAGAACAATTGATCAGCACAGTCATAATGATTCGCTACTATATTTAAAAAATCACACGATTAAAATTATATCAGATGAAAACTAAGAGACTTTCAGATAAGCTCGCAGCCGCATTAAATGAGCAAATGACAAAAGAAGCGCATGCTTCTCAAATCTATTTATCATATGCCTCATGGGCTGACAATGATGGATATAGTGGCATTGCTAATTTTCTTTTCCGGCATGCAGCGGAAGAGCGTGATCATATGATGAAGTTGTTTGAATACATTTTAAAAAGAGGTGCAAAAGTGAAAGTGACTACCATCCCTGCTCCAACAGCCGACCCTGTAAGTGTAAACAATTGTTTTGAAAAAGTGTTTGAGCATGAAGTAAGTAACACTAAAGCCATTTACAACTTAGTAAAATTGGCCCATAGTGAAGAAGATTGGGCTACATGGAATTTCTTGCAATGGTTTGTGAAGGAACAGACAGAAGAAGAAAATCTTGCCATCAGTTTATTAGATAAAATTAGAATTGCAGGCGGTGAAAAAGCCACAATAGATACACTGTATTTATTCGATAAGGATTTAGAAAACACTCCTGATGATGCAAGATTAGCGCAGGAAGCAACAACTGCTAATCCTTAATAAATAGGCTATAGGATTGGTGAAAGGCTTGGGCTTTTTATTAATCATTTGAATGAATGTTCTTATGAAACCTGCTTAATCGCAGTAATGAACTAAGTAATTAAAGCAATATGAAATAGTAGTAATATGAAACAAAGCATAAATAGTTTATTAGGCTACACCATTAAAGGAATGGATGGTGAAATTGGAAAAGTAGAGGAATTTTATTTCGATGACCGCACCTCAACCATCCGTTACTTGGTTGTAAAAACAGGAGGATGGCTTTCCGAAAAAAAAGTTTTGATTTCGCCAGAAGCATTTCAAAAACCTGAATTGGAATCAAAAACATTTTCTGTAAATCTTACCCAAGAAAAAATAAAAAACAGTCCTGATATTGACACTGATAAACCCGTTTCGCGTAAGCAGGAAGAGTTGATACGCGGATACTACACGTGGCCCGGCTATTACGGAAACGGAATGTACGGATACCCGGGGTTTGGTATGTGGGGCTATCCGTTAGTTGAAGTAAGGGGAACAGAAAAGAAAATGATACAAAGGAAAGCGAAAGAGCATGCGGCTGACAATTCGCATCTGCGAAGCACTGACGAAGTAACAGGTTATACTATTCATGCAACAGACGGTGACATAGGCGAAGTAAAAAATTTTATAGTTGAAGATTTAACATGGAAAATCCATTTTCTAGTTGTGGAAACCGGCAACTGGTTTTCGGAAAAAAAAGTGCTTATTTCTCCAGAGTGGATTAAAGATGTAAAATGGGAGGAGCAAAAAGTCACTATCAATCACTCAAAGGACGGGGTGAAAAACAGTCCCGAATATGATTCTTCACAACCGATAAATGATGCCTATGAGCATTCACTCAATGATTATTACGAAAAATAAAATAATAACTTGAACAAAATAACAGAGGCAGTATAGTGGATAATTTTTAAAAAACTAACATAAAAACGACAACAACTCAAAACATATTCCGCATTTTACTTGCACTATTTATAATCTTTTCAGGGTTTAATCACCTTACTTTTAACAGGGTTGACTTTCAAGCGCAAGTTCCGGACTGGGTGCCGCTCAGCAAAGATGTAGTGGTGATTTTTCCGGTATTGTAGAAATCACCCTTGGACTAGGATTAGCGCTTTGAAAAAATCAACATGTGAGATTTGGTTGGGTGCTTGCTCTCTTTTTTATTTTGGTCTTTCCCGGAAATATTGCCAAATATATTGATAAAAAAGATGCTTTAGATTCCGATAGTACACGATTAATCAGGATTTTTATTTAACCTGTACTTATAGGTTATGCTCTTTGGTCATTAGGCGCCTGGCAATCATGGAGAAATTCCAAAAAAGGAATATAATCAGAAAACAATAATTGATATGAAAACACTAGAAATAATAAAGTACGGTGAACTTAAAGAAGGATTGTCTTTCAGCGAAACCGCAAGACCATCAATTAACGCTATAGATATTCTTATTGAAACTAAGGCGACAGGACTCAATCCTATCGATTATAAACTGGTGAGTGGCAGCCTAAAAGATATGGTCCGTTTGAACTTGCCCAGCACCATCGGATTTGACGTAAGTGGGGTGGTTCTAGAGAAGGGCGCAGACGTTAACGGCTTTGAAGTAGGGGATGCGGTATATGCTCGAGTACCTGAAAATCAGATGGGCACAGTAGCAGAATATGTTGCTGTTGACAGCACAGTAGTTTCGAAAAAGCCAGAGAACATTTCGTTTGAAGAAGCGGCTGGCCTGCCATTAATAGGTCTTACCTCTATTCAAGCTTTGGAGCGTGTTGGTCTCAAGGAAGGTGACCGTGTGCTAATCCATGCTGGATCAGGCGGAGTAGGCAGCTTCGCTATACAATATGCCAAGACCAAAGGAGCCTATGTTTATACAACCACCAGCACCAAAAATGTGGATTGGGTTAAAGCGCTTGGTGCTGACCGTGTCATCGACTACAAAGAGGAAGATTACAAGACCATAGTATCGGACTTAGACATTGTGTTTGACACGCTCGGAGGCGATTATACTACAGAAGCATTTCAGGTGATTAAAGAGGGTGGTAAAGTAACCAGTATCGCTAGTGTTCCCGATGAGGAAACAGCTGCTATGATGGGTATAAAAGGATATCAACTGCCTGAAAAATTTTCCAAACTGATTAATCAAAAATCAGCTAATTATAAACTCACCTGGATGCAGCCCAATGGCGCGCAACTTGATGCGATTGCTAGCATGGTAAAAAATGGCAAAATTAAACCTGTAATTGATAAAGTATATCCGTTCAAAGAAGGTATTCAGGCCTACATATACCTAGCAACAGGAAGAGCTAAAGGGAAAGTAATTATAAATCTACCCGAAGTCGTTTAAAGGCTTAGACCGAATTGTTGATTTCAATTAAACAAAGAAAATATGACTAACGAGAAACAAAACATAGTAGTAGCTGGTGCAAACGGCACCACGGGCAGAATTATCGTTCAATTACTAAAAGATTCAGATACCTATCGGCCAATTGCCATGGTTAGAAAGCAGGAGCAAAAAGACCGCTTTGAACAAGAGGATGTAACAGCAGTGATAGCCGATCTGGAAAAGGATGTAAACCATGCTGTAAAAAATGCTGTAAAAAATGCGGATAAAGTAATTTTTGCTGCAGGATCCAAAGGTGAAAATGTGATAGGTGTAGATCAAGAAGGTGCAAAACGACTTATAGATGCTGGTAAAGATGCTGGAGTAAAAAAATTTGTTATGTTAAGCTCTATGGGAGCAGACAATCCTTCTGTGAGTGACGCTCTTGAAGATTATTTGCGAGCAAAACAAAATGCCGATGAGTACCTAAAAGCCAGCGGCTTGGAGTATAATATAGTAAGACCTGGCTCACTAGCAAATGAAGAAGG
>JBLIEO010000084.1:0-7465 GCA_047633095.1 Maribacter sp. | reverse complement strand
CACTTAAGAAAACTCCAACAGCAAGACCTCCCTCGGAGGTCTCCTTGTATTTGGAACTCATGTCCTTTGCGGTTTCCCACATGGTCTGTACAACCTTGTCAAAAGGTACTTTGGCCTCTTTTGGATCTGAACCTAAAGCAAGTTCTGCTGCATTTATTGCTTTTATGGCACCCATTGAATTCCGTTCGATACAGGGAATCTGAACCAAACCACCTATAGGATCACACGTGAGGCCTAAATGATGTTCCATAGCTATTTCTGCTGCCATTAATACTTGTTCTGGTGTACCGCCAAGTAGCTCTGTCAAAGCACCTGCTGCCATTGCCGAGGAAACACCTATTTCTGCTTGGCACCCTCCCATAGCGGCAGAAATGGTCGCTCCTTTTTTAAAAAGGCTCCCTATCTCTCCCGCTACCAAAAGAAATTGTTTGATATGTTCTATAGTGCCGCCGTGGTTCTCGATTACCATGTAATACATCAATACGGACGGTATCACTCCAGCACTTCCATTCGTAGGTGCTGTAACCACTCTGCCTAGCGCAGCGTTGACCTCGTTTACACTTAATGCAAAACAGCTCACCCATTGTAGGATTTGTCGGAACTTTACTTCGGTTTGTCTAATGGTCGTTAGCCATTCCTCAGGATTGTCATAGGGTAGATTTCCCTTTAAACCTTTATGAATGTCATAGGCTCTTCTTTTTACATGGAGTCCACCTGGTAGCTTTCCCTCTGTGTGGCAGCCGGTATACATGCATTCCAACATGGTATCCCAAATACGTTTTATTTCTTTGTCTATTTTCGTATCGGTTCTAAGGGAGCGTTCGTTTTCTAGTACTATTTCCGATATTCGTTTTTCTTGTTGTTCACAGAACGCCAACAACTCCGTTCCTTTTTGAACCGGAAATGGAAAGGCATTAAAGGCATCTTTTTTTTTCTTTGCATTTTTACGCTCTTCCACTACCACAAATCCGCCACCGATGGAATAGTAGGTTTTTGATTTTTTAATTCCCGATGTCAACTGGGCTTCAAATTTTAAGCCGTTGGCATGAAAAGGAAGAAATTTTCGATGGAAAATAATATTTACATCCGGGTCGAATAGAATTTTTTTCTCATTCCCTAATTTTAAGGTTTTATTATCCTTTACATATTGCACCAACGGATGAATATCCTCAATAGGGATATATTCGGGGTCTGCTCCAGACAGACCTAGCATAACGGCATAATCCGTGGCATGGCCCTTACCTGTGAGAGATAAAGAACCGTACATGTTTACGGTAACAGATGTTATTTGGTCAAACAGTCCGTTTTGCTTTAATTCGGCCAGCCATCTTTCGGCGGCGCGCCAAGGTCCTAAGGTATGCGAGCTAGAAGGCCCAACTCCTATTTTTAGCATATCAAAAATACTGATACATTCTATTTGTAACATAATGGTTAAAAATTGTTATGCTAATGTACAGAGAAGTTTAATGGTTTATGAGTTATATAGTTGGATAATACGAAAATAAAAACACGTCTAATCGGAGGATTCCAAAGTAAACATTTGACTTGACTTAGACTAAAGAATACGGTTCGAATTGAAGATCAAATGTGTTTCTCTTGTTGATGTAAAAAGCCACTTTAAATACTTATTTACGTTTGTTCTGTAGTTAATCGTCAAACTCAATGGAAAAAGGCTCTAAAACAAATAATCTGGTTGCGGTAGGAAAAAGTCCTAACCGCGCTTCCTACTTTTTGGAAAACAGCTTTAAAACAATGGTGATAGAGATTCTTCCGTATTGTGCTTTAATTTTTTCTGCTAGGGTACGCACGTAAATGAAATCGATGGATTAAATCCTGTGGTTACCTAAAAAATAATAATGGCCTTTGTCTATACCTGAAGATTGGATGATGGTAGCTATATTTACGATAGTTTCGAAGGTTTCCCGTTCGCTATTGTAATTAGATATTAGGTTTGATATTTTAGTATGGTTTTGGAAAATACCATCATCTGTACAAGAAATAAATAAGAGTAGACTCTGAAGTAGTGATGTAAATTGTTTCATAGCCAAGTGATGGTTTGAATTAAACGCTTCCAGATGTCATAAAGATATATTTTCAAAAAATGGTTGTGTTGCGTTTTTATGGAAATCTAATTCCAATTCAGGATGAGGTTTTAGTAAGCATAACTATAAGTATGTCATAAAAAGTAAGTAAAACCTGCCAATTTCATCGGCCTTATACCTAGGAATTTTTAATATAATGGTTTGAGTATGGAAGTAATGGGCTGAAGAGGAATCAAAAATGACATCCTGTCAGGTTGCTATCCCTTGGCATATTGTTTGTCATTTAAATGTTGGTTTATAGAAATAAGCATTAATATATAAAATACATTCAATGAGTAAGATTATAGGTATAGATTTGGGTACTACAAACTCCTGTGTTTCAGTAATGGAAGGTAACGAGCCTGTAGTAATCCCTAATTCAGAAGGAAAAAGAACAACTCCTTCGGTAATCGCTTTCGTAGAAGGTGGTGAGATAAAGGTAGGAGACCCGGCTAAAAGACAGGCCGTTACTAATCCGGTAAATACTATCTATTCTATTAAGCGATTCATGGGAAACAAGTTTTCTGAGTCTAGCAAGGAGGCGAAGCGAGTACCTTATAAAGTGGTTAAAGGAGATAACGATACGCCAAGAGTAGACATCAACGGACGTATGTATTCTCCGCAGGAATTATCGGCTATGATTCTTCAAAAAATGAAGAAAACCGCTGAGGACTATTTGGGGCAGGAAGTAACGAGAGCGGTTATTACCGTACCTGCTTATTTTAACGATGCACAAAGACAAGCTACCAAGGAAGCTGGCGAAATTGCCGGACTCACCGTAGAACGTATTATTAACGAACCAACTGCCGCTTCTTTGGCATATGGAATGGATAAAAAAGATACGGATCAAAAAATTGTTGTTTTTGATTTTGGTGGTGGTACACATGATGTTTCCATTTTGGAATTAGGTGATGGCGTTTTTGAAGTGTTATCTACCGATGGGGATACGCACTTAGGTGGTGATGATGTAGATCAAAAAATTATTGACTGGTTGGCAGATGAGTTCAAAAAGGATGAAAGTATTGATTTACGAGAAGATGCTATGGCATTACAGCGTTTGAGAGAAGCTGCTGAAAAGGCGAAAATAGAATTATCCTCCTCTGCTCAAACAGAAATTAATCTTCCTTACGTAACTGCAACGGCTTCTGGGCCAAAGCACTTGGTACGTACCTTAACATTGGCTAAGTTTAATCAACTAATTGACGATTTAGTAAAAAGAACTATAGCGCCTTGTCAAACAGCTTTAAAAGCTGCGGGACTTTCTAAAAGTGATATTGATGAAATTATTTTAGTGGGTGGTTCTACTAGAATACCAGCAGTAGTAGAGGCAGTTGAAAAATTCTTTGGTAAGAAGCCTTCTAAAGGTGTGAACCCAGATGAGGTTGTTGCTGTAGGTGCTGCTATACAAGGTGGTGTCTTAACGGGAGACGTTAAAGATGTACTTCTTTTGGATGTTACACCTTTATCTCTAGGAATTGAGACCATGGGAAGTGTAATGACTAAATTAATAGAGTCGAACACTACGATCCCAACGAAAAAGTCACAAGTATTTTCAACAGCTGCCGATAATCAACCTTCTGTTGAGATTCATGTATTGCAGGGAGAAAGACCAATGGCAAACGACAATAAATCAATTGGACGTTTCCATTTGGACGGCATTCCGCCTTCAAAAAGAGGTACACCTCAAATTGAGGTAACCTTTGATATTGATGCAAACGGAATCATTAAGGTTTCGGCTACGGATAAAGCAACGAACAAGACACAAGATATTCGTATCGAAGCTTCTTCTGGTTTGACGGAAGAAGAAATCAAGAAAATGAAAGCAGAAGCGGAGGCAAATGCTGAATCTGATAAAAAAGCGAAGGAAACGGCCGATAAGTTGAACGAAGCGGACGGTATGATTTTCCAGACCGAAAAGCAATTGGAGGAGTTTGGCGATAAATTATCTGATGATAAGAAAAAGCCTATCGAAGATGCTTTAACAGAACTGAAAGCTGCTTACGAATCTAAAGATTTAGCAGTTATAACGCCAGCATTGGACAAAATAAACGAAGCTTGGAAAGTAGCTTCCGAAGAAATGTACAAAGCACAGGCAGATGCACAGCAAGGCGGGGGTGCTCCACAAGGAGAACCTAAGGCAGAACCAGTAACTCCTGAAGGTGAAAACGTTGAAGATGTAGACTTCGAAGAAGTTAAGTAGTTATCTTAATAATTTAAGTAGAAAAAAGGGCCGGATTTATCCGGCCCTTTTTTAGTTTGGCACATATTTTGCGCATGCTTGTTACAATAAAAAGTACCTTTGTAACTATGTTTAATCAATGTTCTCGTTTTCTTCTATTGCTGCTTGTAATTAATGTTTGGCATTCGCATGCCCAAGAAATTGAGTTATTTACGTTAAATGATTTTGACTTAAATAATAATGTAAAGACTTGTTTGGTTAGTACTAGTTACGGTAAGGAAGAATACGATTTTGATACCTTGGGGCGTCTAACTAAAGTAATTACCCGATTTAACGATGCGGACTATGATTTGGTTTCCTATACCTATAAAGCGGGAGAGCTTAAGGAAAAAAGGTCGGAATCCTATCGAGACAATACATTTGACCCGAGCACTTCAATAGCACATGTTTATGAATTGGATACGCTTGACCATAGGAAGATAACAGAGAAAATAGTTTCCTATGAGAATGAATTTTTAGAGCAATATAGTTACGAATATAATGCTAATGGGGATTTAGTTAAGATTACTCGTATCAATGATGAGGGCATAGACGAGACTTTGGTAGAATACAAAAAGTATAAGGGGGAATACACCATTAGGTATTTAATTAACAGCGTTCCACTAAAATCTATTCGGACCTCAACACTAATAAAAAAGAACGGGACTGTACAAGAAGTGGTTTTAATCAAGGAGTTTTTACGGGGAGAAGCCAACAAGGCATTTGAAGAGGTTTTTGATACTACAGGAAAACTAATCGCAAAACAAGAATTTGAATACAAGGAAGTGGATAAGACTTTTGCGCCTACAACACGAATCACTTACCGCTATGACGAAAACGATTTGTTGGTAGAAGAAGTGGCAAAGGGAATAACTACTACGGAGAAAAAGACCTACATATATCAATATGACAATAAAGAAGACGGTAACTGGGTTAAGCAGATTATAGTGCCAGAGAATTCTTATATAACGAGGAAGATTACTTATTACGAGGTAGAAGTTAAAGAGAAGTAAGAGGGCGCTCTTTGGATTTTATTATGTTAAAGAAGGCTAGTGCGTTTTAGCCTTAATTAAACATCTAAAACTTTATCCTTTTTAGCATTGGCCATTCTTCTCTGAGAATGCCATAACAGCAAGAGCTTCTTCTAAATCCGTTTTTTACGATTTTGTTTTTTCTGAGAATCCCCTCATGGCTAGCTCCTAGTTTTTCAACGGCCTTTCTTGATGCGATATTTCTTTCATCTATCCGGAATTCTACCTTCTCGAACAATAAGGTTTCAAAAGCGTGCGTGAGCATTAAGAATTTCATTTGATGGTTAAAACCTGTTCCGCGTACTGCTGGGGAAATCCAAGTCCACCCAATATGCAGTACCTTATTACCGTCATCTATATTACCGAACCTGGTACAGCCTACTACTTCGTTATTTGCTTGATTGTAAATTATAAACGGAACAGATTTTTGAAGAGTAGCTTCCTTTAAGGCCACGTGTATGTAGTTTTTTAATTTTTCAATCGTGGAAACATCACTAGGACCGTAGGTGTATAAATCCATTTGTTGTGCAATGGGCCAAAGTGCTTTCCAGTGAGCACTTTGTAATGGTATCAGTTTGACCTTTGTATTTTCTAAAATAGTACCCATAGCTATCAAACCAAGGAATTAATAATATCTTTCTTCACTTCGTGTCCGCCTTTAAATCGTATTACTTTTGCTGTTCCTTTAAATAGCTGTTTTGATTTCTCTCCTTCCTCTAGTAGCCTTTCTTGCGTAAGATAGGCATCGTCGGTTCCTATAAGCACTAAAACCTCTGTTTTATTGGTTGTTAAATACTCAAAATCTTCGGGAGTAAGCTCCTTGGGTAAGCCGCCTGCATAGAGAATAAGTTTGTTACAGTTTAGTTGTTTTTGAGCTAACCATCGGGTTGCTATAGAAACACCCTGAGAAAATCCAAATACAATAAGTTTGCAGTGCTCTGGAATTGATTCTCCATGAAGAACGGCATCAACATATTGGATTACATTTTCAGTTTCTTGCTTTGTGTCCTCTTTGGTAAGCCAACTAGCACCCACATGGCGGTAGGTGTCGTTTATATAATATTTAGATGGAGCTTGTGGTGCAATAATGTAGTTCTCGTCGGTATTTAGCTCGTTAAAATATTTTAAAAAATAGCGACTTAAATACCCAATACCATGAAAAACCACCCAAACGTTCTTAGTTGCAGAATTTAGGGTATTCAAGGTGGTGTAGGTATTCTTGGTGATGTAGGTTACTGCTTTTGTCTTACTATTCATTGGTCGTTATTTATAGATGAAATCTTGGCTACAGTAGGCAAGTGATTATTTTAGTGCATCTAGTCATCAGGTTTTAAACATAATAATAAGAGTATTCTAGCTTCAGCATCAAGGGGTAATACTAATTTTAGTTTTACAGTTTACTGCTTTCCCTCTAAAATTTACCCACTAGTACTGCATATAAATTATTTTCATAAGCACGTTGCTCTACTATTCCTTAATTTTACAAAAAAAAAGATGAACGACCACAAAGAAAAGATTTTAAACATTTGTAATGCATCTTCTAAAAACACATTAATGGAGACCTTAGAGATTGAATATGTGGATGTTGGTGCAGATTTTTTAGTGGGAAAGATGCCCGTTAATCCTAGGGTGCATCAACCGGACGGTGTGCTCCATGGAGGCGCTATGGTAGCACTTGCCGAAAGTGTAGGCAGTGCTGCCTCCTATATTTTTCTTGATGCTCAACAATTCATAGTTCGAGGCATAGAGATATCTGCTAATCATGTAAAAAGCATCGTATCTGGTTACGTATTTGCCAAAGCAACCTTTATCCACAAGGGCAGGACTACGCAATTATGGGATATTAAAATTACAGACGAAGCAGACCAGTTGATATCCGTATGTAAATTAACGACTATCGCATTGCCAAGAAAATAATATGGGTGCCGAACTAATTGCCCAAGCCAAAACACATTTGGAAAAGGAGCTTCCCTTTGTCTTGTATAGCAAGCCAAGGGAGTTCGTTTTAAATGCAATTTTTCAGGCTGATGATAAAATACACAAGGTCATGGAGTATACGGAACAAGGTTTTGTATTCGCTCCATTTTTAAACAATGAAAACCCTATTCTTCTAAAAGCTGAAGAGGTTTGTCAGG
>JBLIEO010000083.1:0-7902 GCA_047633095.1 Maribacter sp. | reverse complement strand
TGCGTTTAACCGTGAACGGTGAAGTAGATTCAGGAGCTGCGACCACGTTTGGTACATACCCTGCGCTTAGGGCTGCGGCCAATAACGGAGCCATATATTTAGTGTCTGCACTGGAACTTACGATAATCGTAGTTGCTCCTTCTTGTTTGGTTGCCTGTACCACTGCTAGAGCATAGGCCTTGGCGTTGAATGTATTTAAGGATGCGTCGGCAATATGCAATACTTTGGAAACGCCGTAATCCCCTAAGGCTTCGTTTTCGTTTGAATTAAAGGATACTGCCGTTGCAGTTGTTCCTAGTTGCTTAGCTACTTCGGCAGCATAGGAGGCTGCTTCAAAAGCACTTTTCTTAAATTTTCCGTTTTCAGATTCTGTATAAACTAATACTGACATGTTTTATAAATTTTGATGGTTAACCTAACATTGGAAATCGATTAAATCGCTTTTGCTTCGTTGTGAAGAAGATTTATCAATTCGTCCACGGTATCAACAAGCTTCACGGCTCCTTTAGGTTCCGGTTTGTCAAAGGATACATCTTCGGTTGTTTTAGTTGCCGAAATAGGTTCTATAACACTCAGCTTTTTCTGGCGTGCCTGCATAATGCCTCTCATGTTAGGGATGCGAAGATCGCTTTCCTCTACAAGCCCCTTTTGCCCGCCAATAACCAAGGGAAGGCTAGTGTTCAACGTTTCTTTACCGCCATCTATTTCTCTAATAGCAGTTGCGGTGTTTCCGTCAATGTCTAAGCTAATACAGGTATTCACAAAGTTCATATCTAAGAATGTTGCTATCATCCCTGGCACCATTCCTCCATTGTAATCTATGGATTCTCTGCCGCCGATTACTAAATCGTAACCTCCGTCCTTTATGACCTCTGCAAGTTGTTGGGCAACGAAAAAACCATCGACTGGCTCGGCGTTTATTCGTATCGCCTCGTCTGCTCCAATGGCAAGCGCCTTTCTCATGGTGGGTTCCACGGTTGCACCGCCAACGGTGGCAACGTGCACTGTAGCACCTTGTTTCTCCTTAAACCACATGGCTCTTGTTAGTCCAAATTCGTCATTTGGATTAATTACGAATTGTACGCCGTTGGTGTCAAATTTTGTATCACCCTCAGTGAAATTTATTTTTGATGTAGTGTCAGGGACATTACTTATGCAGACTAATATTTTCATTTATGAAATACATTTAAAATGATGGGTACGAAGATAACCATTAATTTTCAAATTTATTATGCATGCATAGTAAATTATTATAACTTTTTTTGATTCTCCCGAGTGATAGTTTGACATATTATTTGTTATTTTTGCATCTTTCAAAGCGAAACCTTTAGAGATTAAAATTTAAGCGAATGAAAACCTTACAATTTAGAGAAGCCATCGCGGAGGCCATGTCCGAGGAAATGCGCAGGGACGAGTCGATTTATCTAATGGGCGAAGAAGTTGCAGAATATAATGGTGCTTATAAAGCTTCAAAAGGAATGCTGGACGAGTTTGGAGCTAAGCGTGTAATCGACACCCCGATTTCGGAATTGGGTTTTGCCGGAATTGGTGTGGGTTCTACTATGACGGGGAATAGACCTATCATAGAGTTTATGACCTTTAATTTTGCAATGGTCGGTATTGATCAAATCGTTAACAATGCGGCGAAGATTCGTCAGATGTCGGGTGGACAGTTTCCGTGTCCGATCGTCTTTAGAGGTCCAACGGGTTCAGCAGGTCAATTAGGGGCAACGCACTCACAGGCCTTTGAGAGTTGGTATGCCAACTGTCCTGGTCTTAAAGTTATTGTACCATCAAACCCTGCTGATGCTAAAGGTTTATTGAAATCTGCCATTCGTGATGATGATCCGGTTATTTTTATGGAATCCGAGCAGATGTACGGCGATAAAGGCGAAGTTCCAGAAGGTGAGTATACCATACCTATTGGTGTTGCTGATATTAGAAGGGCTGGTACGGATGTGACTATAGTTTCCTTTGGGAAGATAATTAAGGATGCAGATAAAGCAGCAGATGAGCTCGAAAAAGAAGGTATTAGCTGTGAAATAATTGATTTACGGACTGTAAAGCCTTTGGATTATGAGGCAATATTAACCTCTGTTAAAAAGACAAATCGATTGGTAATTTTAGAAGAGGCTTGGCCATTTGGTAATGTAGCTACTGAGATTACTTATCACGTGCAGGCTCATGCGTTTGACTATCTAGATGCTCCTATTGTAAAAATCAATACTGCCGACACACCAGCGCCATATTCACCCGTTTTATTGGAAGAGTGGTTGCCTAATCATAAAGATGTAGTAAAAGCGGTTAAAAAGGTAATGTATAAATAATAACATACTTCTATAAAAGTAACTTAGCTTCGTCGACCAAGGTCGAGGAGGCTTTTTTTATTTGGAACGCTATTTGTACGGTTGTTTCTACAGAATTTTAATAATGAAACAAATATTATCTTTCTTTTTGCTTTTCGGTTTTGTTGGGTTACATGCCCAGACAAAGGTTGGTGGCATTGTTTTAGATGAGGCTGGGGAGCCTGTTGCTTTCGCTAATGTGCTTTTTAAAAACTCTACCGAAGGTACTATTAGCAATGACAACGGAAGGTTTTATATGGAGTCTGATAATGTGTATGACATATTGTTGGTTTCGTTTATCGGCTTTGAAAATCAGGAAATTATTCTAGAGAGGAAGGTAACCTACGATATGAACATAGTTTTACTCGAAGCTACGGAACAGCTGAGCGGAGTGGTATTGATTTCTGGAAAACAGTCCAAAAAAAATAACCCTGCCGTAGAAATACTAAAAAAAATATGGGCTAAAAAACGGCAGAACGGTGTTCGCCAATTTAATCAATACGCTTTTGATAAATATGAGAAGGTTGAATTTGATTTGAATACCATTGATAGTTCCTTGATAAAAAGTAAGGTGTTTAGAGGTTTGGAGTTTGTTTTTCAAGATTTGGATACGTCAAGAATCACTGGGAAAACGTATTTACCAATATTTTTGAACGAAACCTTCTCTAAAGTAAAAGGAGACAACATTATAAAAGAAGAGAAAGAGGAAATTTTAGGCAACAAAAATTCCGGTTTTGACAGTAATCAGACTATTATCGCTTTTGTTAAGGACTTGTATCAGAGCTATGATATTTATGATAACTATTTGAAGTTTTTCGATAAAAGTTTTACGAGTCCCTTATCTCGTACTGGAATAGATACTTATAATTATGCCTTGCGAGATAGCGCCTATATCGACACTAAATGGTGTTATAATATCGTGTACTATCCCCGTAGGAAAAACGAGCTAACCTTCAAGGGTGATTTTTGGGTCAATGATAGTACTTGGGCTGTAAAAAACATTAATCTGCAAGTGACGAAAAGTGCCAATATCAACTGGGTAAAGGAAATTTATATAGAGCAGGATTTTGATGTAGTCAACGATTCGGTCTTTCTTCTTAAACGGGATTATATGTTAAGCGATTTCAGCTTTCAAAAGAAGGAGGAATCTAGAGGAGTCTATGGTAAGCGGACCACGGTTTATGATAACTATGAGTTCAATAAACCAGTGCCAAAAGAATTTTACAGAAAATCCAGGAACGTATTAGACCCAGATGCGCTAGTTACGGATGATGTGTTTTGGCAGAAAAATAGATTGGAAGATTTGAATAAGGATGAATCCGGTATCTATAAACTTTTGGATACCTTAAAAACGGTACCTAAATTCAAATCCTATTACAATATAGTGAGTATTTTAGGTTCCGGTTATGTCGAGATAGGCAAGTGGAATCTTGACGTGGGTACCATTTATGATTTTTTTGGGTTTAACGACGCTGAGGGACCAAGGGTAAGGATAGGCGCTCGGACATATTTTGGGCAAAACGACCCCTGGCGTATAGAAGGGTACGGTGCTTACGGGTTTACAGATAATAAATTTAAACATGGTATTTCGGGTAAGGTCCTTTTAGATTCTAAGAGCAGGCTTATCGTTTCTGGGGGCCATAGACGCGATATAGAGCAATTGGGTGTAAGTCTCACTGCTACCAATGATGTATTGGGAAGAAGTATCGCTTCCTCTTCTCTACTTACGGTAGGAGCCAACAACCGGTTAACTAATATTAATCTAAGCGCACTTAGTTTTGAAATCGAGCCCGTTACAAATGTACGGGTTGCGATAGGTGGTACGTTTAGGACCTTAAGTTCAGCATTGCCTAGTGAATTTAGCTTGGATTATATAGACTCAGAATCTCCTTCTGGGGTATCTTCGGAGGTGAGGCAGTTGGATTTTAGTACCACATTTATATATACACCCGGAAAGCAATCCGTAGGTTATGGTGTGGAACGTAGGGAAGTACATGATCGCTATAGCACCTTACTTCTTAACGTAACAAAGGGTACAAACGGATTTTTAGATAGTGATTTTAATTACACCAAATTACAGTTTTCCTACACTAGGCCATGGCAATTGGGTGGTTTTGGTAGGTTGATGACGACCGTGGAACTTGGAAAGACCTTTGGAGAAGTGCCTTTAGGCTTGTTGAGTGTTGTGCCAGGGAACCAAACATTCTTTTCCAATTATGGGACATTTCCAAATTTGGATTTTTATGAATTTGTAACGGATACCTATAGTGCTGTACATTTAGAACATAATTTTAACGGAAGATTATTTTCAAGGATTCCATTTTTACGTAAATTAAATCTGAGGGAAATTATTGGACTTAGAGGCGTTTGGGGAGAATTGTCAGATGCCAATAGACTTTTGAGTTCCCCAGCAGCTATTAATACGCCTTTGCAGGCGCCTTCAGAACGGATTTATTACGAGTATTCCTTAGGTATTGGTAATATCTTTAAAATTTTTAGAATTGATTTTAATTTTAGGGGTAATTATTTGGAAAATCCTGATGCAAGGGCCTTTGGGGTTACCGGCACTTTTGGGTTTAGCTTTTAAATTCCTAGAAAAAAGGACAATTTAGGACGCTAAAAGGCGTTACGATTTTTATAAGCGTTGCGTTAAAGCTGAAATGGCTACGCTTAAGTTTTGGCTTAGCATTAAAATTAAATTAAGATATGATTGAGAATAACGATGTAACTTTTGATGTGTTAATTGAAATTCCCAAGGGAAGTCGTAATAAGTATGAATACGATTTCACGCTGCATAAGATTAGATTTGACAGAACATTGTTTTCTTCTATGATGTATCCAGGTGATTACGGTTTTATACCAGAGACTTTGGCTTTAGATAAAGACCCCTTGGATGTTTTAGTAATGTGTACAGAGCCAACCTATCCTATGGTAGTTGTTGAGGTAAAGCCAATAGGAGTTTTTTATATGGAAGATGAAAAAGGACCTGATGAAAAAATAATTTGTGTTCCTGTTTCTGACCCCATTTGGAACCAAAAGAATGATTTAGCAGACTTAAATCCGCATAGAAAAAAAGAAATTGAACACTTCTTTCAAGTGTACAAAGACTTAGAGAAAAAGAAAGTTGATGTTGGAGGTTGGGGTAATGTTGATGAAGCAATAAAAATTTATCACGAGTGCGTGCAGCGTTATGATGAAAGCGAACATAAAAAGAAGCGCACCTTTACCATTTAAAGAACTGATTTTTAATTTGTAGCTACCTTTGTTAATACATTATTAATAAAGGTGGCTTTTTTTTATTCTATTCTATTTTACTACTTTAGCAGCCGTTTAAAAAACTATAAATAATCAAATCAAATGGAATTAATCGTAAAATTTTTACCCGTCTTCGGAGTAATAGCCCTTCTTTTTGTGGCTTGGAAGAACGCATGGGTAGGTAAGCAAGAAGTCGGTGATGAGAAAATGTCGCGTATTGCTAAGAATATAGCCGATGGTGCTATGGCCTTTTTAAAAGCTGAGTACAAGGTTTTGGCAATTTTTGTGGCAGCAGTAGCTGTCTTGCTGTTTTTTAAAGGAAATTCAGAAGTTGGATCTAACGGTCTGGTTGCTGTTTCATTTATTGTAGGTGCTATTTGTTCTGCCTTGGCAGGATTTATTGGAATGCGTGTTGCTACTAAAGCGAACGTTAGAACTACACAAGCTGCAAGAACATCATTAGGAAGAGCACTAGAGGTCGCTTTTGCAGGTGGTGCTGTAATGGGCTTAGGTGTTGTTGGTTTGGGTATTTTAGGCTTAAGTGGCTTGTTTATGGTATACCAATCGATTTGGCCTGGAGCTGATAATTTACCTATGGTATTAAATGTGCTTTCTGGTTTTTCGTTAGGGGCTTCCTCAATTGCTTTGTTTGCACGTGTTGGTGGTGGTATTTATACGAAAGCAGCAGATGTAGGTGCTGATTTAGTGGGTAAAGTTGAAGCTGGTATTCCAGAGGATCATCCATTAAACCCAGCAACTATTGCAGATAACGTTGGGGATAATGTTGGAGATGTTGCGGGTATGGGTGCTGATTTGTTCGAATCTTATGTAGGTTCTATTATAGGAACAATGGTTTTAGGTGCATTTATTCTAACACCTGATTTTGATGGTTTAGGAGCTGTGTACTTGCCTTTAGTGTTAGGTGCCGTAGGTATAATAATGTCTATCCTTGGAACATTTTTTGTAAAAGTAAAAGATGGTGGAAATCCTCAAACCGCATTAAATATTGGTGAGTTCGGTTCTGCGGGTTTAATGGTTATAGCATCTTATTTTATTATTAATGCGTTAATTCCAGAATCGGTAGAAGGTCTACCTTTCGGAGCTTGGGGAGTTTTTATGGCTACTATTGCAGGTTTAGTTGCCGGTTTAGGTGTTGGTAAAATAACGGAGTATTATACAGCTACAGGTAAAAAACCTGTAATGTCAATTGTAAAGCAATCTGAAACTGGAGCGGCCACAAATATAATTGCTGGACTAGGTGTTGGTATGATGTCTACCATGATTCCTATTCTTTTGATTGCTACTGCTATTATGGTATCACATCATTTTGCAGGTTTATACGGTATTGCAATTGCAGCGGTAGGAATGTTAGCAAATACAGGGATTCAATTAGCTGTTGATGCTTACGGACCAATATGTGATAATGCTGGTGGTATTGCTGAAATGGCAGAATTGCCTAAAGAAGTGCGTGAGCGTACTGATAAATTGGATGCTGTAGGTAATACTACTGCGGCTGTTGGTAAGGGCTTCGCCATCGCGTCTGCAGCATTAACGGCATTGGCTTTATTTGCTGCTTTTATGAAAACAGCAAATGTTGTTTCCATTGATGTGTCTCAGCCACAAATTATGGCTGGCTTACTAGTAGGAGGGATGTTACCCTTTGTTTTTTCGGCATTATCAATGAATGCTGTTGGGCGTGCCGCAATGGCGATGATTGAAGAAGTTAGACGTCAATTTAGAGATATTCCTGAATTGAAAGCAGCCTTAGTAGTTATGCGTAAGTATGATTCTGATATGACTAAAGCTTCAGTAGAGGATAGAAAAATATTTGATGCAGCCGATGGTGTCGCAGATTATGGAAAATGTATTGATATTTCTACAAAAGCTTCTATTAGAGAAATGGTATTACCAGGCTTATTAGCCATCGTTGTTCCTGTAGCTGTCGGTTTTATCGGTGGTGCTGAAATGTTAGGTGGGTTACTTGCAGGTGTTACCACTTGTGGTGTGCTCATGGCAATATTCCAATCTAATGCTGGTGGTGCTTGGGATAATGCCAAAAAAACTATTGAGGAACAAGGTAAAAAGGGAACAGACGTTCATAAAGCTGCTGTTGTTGGAGATACCGTTGGAGATCCTTTTAAAGATACTTCAGGTCCTTCTTTAAACATCTTGTTAAAATTAATGTCTGTTGTTGCTTTGGTTATTGCGCCAAGTATCGCAATAAGCGGTGATACCATGATGGCATATAATGAGACTAAGACAGCAACAGAAGTTGTTTCCGAACAGATGGAAAGAAGTGTTG
>JBLIEO010000082.1:0-8022 GCA_047633095.1 Maribacter sp. | reverse complement strand
GCCATCGGTTTTAGGAACTGCGCTTGCCTACTTGTCTCTAACAGCAAGGGCGCCAACCCTGCTATAGTCGTAATAGAGGTAAGGAATATGGCCCTGAATCTTGATTTTCCCGCCTCAAAAATGGCATTATCAAAGGTCATACCTTCCTTTAGGTTAGTATTGAATCTTCCTATAAGTACCAGGCCATCATTTACCATGATTCCTATTAGCGCAATAATTCCTAGAAGGGAAAGTACATTAATTGGAAAATCATGAATCCAATGGCCCCATGCGACAGCGGTTAAACTAAAAGGTACGAGTAATAACAATAGTAAAGGTTGGCTAAAACTTCTAAACGTAAACGCTATAGTAATATAAATCAGGAGCAAAACCGATAGTCCCACTACCTTTAAGGAACCCGTTAACTTGCCTAGTTCCCTATTCTGACCTTCGTAGGAAGTACTAACCGTGGGGTATTTAGATAGTATTTCGGGCATAATCAAATTTTGAACCTCGGCCATGATGTCGGTAGGACTGTCCTTTGGGTTCTTTAAATCAGCAGACACCTGTATTTCTCTCCTACCTTCTAATCTATTTATAGCTACATCACCTCTTTCAATAGTGTATGCGGCGATTTCCTTTAGCGGCACTCTATCACCACTTGGGGTAACAATGCGCATCTCATCTAAATCAGAAATAGAAGACCGATTTTCCTTATCATATCTTACCCAAACCCTAATTTCGTCTTGTGATCGCTGAAAACGTTGTGCCTGCGTTCCAAAGAAACCGGCCCGTACTTGATTCATCACATTTCTTAAATCCAACCCTAGCAGATAGGCATTTTCCCTAAGCTCTAGTCGTATCTCCTTAATACCGGCAGGATCGTTATCCGCAATGTCCTTTAAAGAAGTATTGTTTTGTAAGGCTTCCTTTAGTTCTTTTTTGGCGGCTTTTAATTCTGTAATGTTGTTTCCCAGCAAGGAGACGGCAACAGGAGAACCACCAAAGTTACCGCCAGAGCCATAAATGAGGCTCTCTACACCTACCACCGGCCCTACAAGCTCCTGCAAGCGACTGGTAACCATATCTGATGATATTTCATCCGGTCTTTCCTCTCCAGGTAATAAATTTATAGTCAATGTTGCCAGAGCAGAACCTGGACCCGCCCTACGTATCATGTTTTCAAAAAGTACTTTATCCGTTCCTTTAAAATATTTCTCAGTAAGCTCTTGGTTTACGATGTCTGCGTTAGCCTCTATTAAACTAATGATAGAATCCGTTATTTTCTCGTTAGTCCCGTTAGGCATCTGCAATTCTACTTGAACACGGTCACTGGCTATTCTTGGAAAGAAGGCAGTTCTAATAATTCCTCCGCCTACAGAGCCAAAAGTAAGAATCAAGGCTCCCGCAAAAAAACTGAAGGTCAATATCTTATAATTCATACCGAAGCGTAATGCAGGCCCGTAAAGTTTGTCGCGCATCCAGGACATAAACCGATCACCGAACTCGTTGATGATTCTTAACTTGGCAAATGCACCGGATATTCCTTTTTTAGGTTTATTGTCTGGAGGCTGCAGTGCTTTAGAGTGGGCCAAGTGTGCAGGTAAAATAATCAGGGCCTCTATCAAGGACACGGCAAGCGTAAGAATAACGATTACAGAAACCTCACCAAAAAATTCACCTATCCTACTATCCAAGAAAAGAAAAATAGAAAACGCCAAAATAGTAGTGATTATAGCAGAAATAATAGGAGGTAACACTTCCATTGTTCCATCTACAGCTGCCTGTACAGGGCTTTTACCTTTTTCGTAGTGTTGGTAAATATTCTCTGCGATAACAATCCCATCATCTACCAAAATTCCAATAACGATAATCATTCCAAAAAGGGATAAAACATTAATGGTTACATCAAAAAATCCTGCAAAAACAAACATTCCTAAAAAAGCTACTGGCAGTCCGAACGCTACCCAAAAAGCGAGTCTAGTATTTAAGAAAAGTGATAAGAAAATCAATACCAGAATCATACCCATAATGGCATTCTCCGTAAGCAACTGCGTACGCTGTACTAAGGTGGTAGAAAGGTCAGAGACTACATCAAGTTTTACATTATTGTACTTCTGGTTAAACTCTTCTACGTATTCCTTCACCTTCTCAGCAGAGCTAACCAAATCTTCTGTATTGGTACTGGTGATAGTCGTATTTACAGATAAGTTACCATTAAAATAGGAGGCATCGGCTGTTTCGGCGAAACGGTCCCTAATCTCAGCTATATCTTTTAAGCGTATTGCGTTACCCGAAGCATCTGCCCTAACAATCAAATTTGAGAGCTCATCACCGTAGTAGGACCTATTATTTGCACGGATTAAGTATTCTTCTGCATCGGTTTTAATGTTACCGCCTGTCACTAAAATATTAGCATTTGCAACTGCTTGCGCAACCTCGGTAAAAGAGATATCGTAGGCCAAAAGATCATTCTCGTTAACAGCTATCTCTATTTCCTCTTGTGGATACCCTGATATCGCTATTTGTGAAATACCATCTATGGCTCGTAGGTCGTTTTCTATCTGTCGTCCCACGCTTTTTAGCGTAGCCAATGGAATATCCTCCCCACTGATAGCAAAGCTAATGGTTTGTCTTACAGACTCGAGCTTAGAAACAATCAAAGGCTCCATTCCCGTAGGAAAGGTTGGAACGCGATCTACGGCATTCTTAACCTCTAAAAGCATAAAGTCAATATCCCTTCCCTTCTCTATTTCTACATTAATGCTACCACTATTTTCACGAGAGGTAGAGGTGACTCTATCTACGCCTTCCAGACCCTTTAGGTTATCTTCTATCTTTAATACAATACCTTCCTCTACTTCTTGAGGAGAAGCGCCTGGATAGGCTATACTTACAGATATATTTTTAGAATCCGTAAGCGGGAAAAAAGATGACTTTAAAGATTTAGCACCTACAATACCAAAGATGGCGAACGCAATAATAATTACGTTAACGGCAACATGGTAGCGAATAAAGTATTCTATTAACTTTCGCATTACCCTTTTATATTTTCCTTTTGATTCTTATAGATTTTAACAGCCATTCCCGTATACGCACCAATCAGGGGCTTAGACATGATTGTAGTGCCGTTTGGAACGTCTTTCAAAACAACCTGCTTATCTGAAAAATAGACTGGGTTTACATTGATAACCTCTAGAACGGAATCACGAACTACAAAGATTTTGTTACCTTCAAGTAACAGGTTACGATCAACCTCAATAGCATTCTCTTCATTCTTTGCATCGAGTCTTGCCTCTAAATACATACCTTCTTTTAAATTCTTGTCACTAACTTCGATAAAAGCCTTAATCGTTTGTGTAGCTTGGTCCACCCTTCCATTTATTCTGGACACTGTTCCATTATAAATTTTAGTATCATTCAGGGTAGTTAGCGCTACGGACTCACCAACTTTCAACAAATCCGAGTAGGTTTTGCTCACCGCCACCTCTAGCTCATAAATACCAAGATTTATAAATTCACCCAATTTTTGTCCTGACCTAACTAATGTGCCCTCTGTCACAGAAGCTTCGGTCAAGACGCCAGAGAAGGGTGCTGCAATTCTATATTTAGTGAGTCGTTGTTCCAAATTCTTAACTGTGTAATAGCTCGTAAGAATCCCTCGACCGGAAATAAAAAAACGCTCGTTTTCTAGCGTCATCTCTGGCAACGGCGGTGTACTTTTGGACATATCAAACTCGGTAAGGTATGTTTGCCACTTTGGAAAAACCTCAGGGTAATCAAGTCGCAAATCAGGCATTACCGAAGTTAATAGATTAAAGAGGTTACTTTTAGCAGAGCGCACACTTGCAGCATATTCAGAGGCATCTATACTAATGATAGTTTCACCAGCCTTGTATTCCTGACCTTCCTTAAAAAGCTTATTACCTCTTTTAAAAACCCCTTGTACCTCTGCAAACAGCTCTACCTTTTGCTTGGCATTCAAATTACCGTTGGCAGCAACAATGATGGGTACGGTACCGTTCTGTGCTATCTCTGTAAAAACGGTCTTGACTACTTTTCCAGCCTTTGGCCTAAAGCTCTTTTTACTATCTACAATCCCTTTCGCCATAAAAAATGACCCTATAATTAACAGAATACCTAGGATTGATAAAATAATCTTTCTCATACTTGGATAATTATTTTAATTCTAATTTTGTTTTGAAATTATTTTGAAATTATTTTGGATTTTTTTTAGGCTCTCTATCATCATGCCCTTTTGTTCCACATTTATACCATGTTCCATAATATCTATAACTCCTTGAATAACAGGTCTTGTTCTATCGAACACCTTTGCTCCTTCCGAAGTAATAAAAATCTCGTTGTTACGCTTATCCTCTTCGCTCTGCACTCGCATGATATAATTTTTACCCTCCATTTTGGAAAGTAAGCGTGCTAAGGAAGATTTATCCCTAAACGTTAAGCAAGCAAGTTCATTTTGATTGATTCCGTCCTGTCCTGTCAAAGTTTTAAGAACTATCATCTGTTCTTTGGTAATATCTATCCCATGTGTATCAAAGGCCTCTTGTAAATGATAATCTACAATTTTTACGGTCCTACCCAACCAAGGGCCTATGGAGGTTTCAAAATCTATTTGAACATTTATTTTTTGCACGCAGCAAAACTACAAAAAAGACATTGGTTGCATATGCAACCAATGTTAAGATAATCATAAAAAAGCTTCCTGTTTTTGGCCTTATATTAAATAATAAAGAGCCCCTAATGGAGCTCTTTATTTATATTGAATACCCTTTTACAACTAATCAGTTCTCTACATCCTCAAACTTGGTGTTGGCAATTCGTGCTCGCGTTAGCGCGTTAGCACTGAATTTTATATTCAAAAATTCATCATCACTATCAAATGTTGCTAAGCTCTCTGAACTTAGGTTAAGTAATGCCCTTATAGAATCAAAATTGTTCCCCTGTAACTGAACTAATTTCAATTGGGATAAACTGGCAGTACTTTCCGGAAGATTTCCTTCAAACCTATTGTAGGATAAAACAAGTTCCTTTAAATTTTTTAAATTACCTATATCGGCGGTAATCGGTCCGCTAAATTTATTATCAAACAGCTCTAAGCTTTCTAGCTCAGTTAGTGCAGCGATACCCTTCGGTAATTTACCATCAAAATAATTACTAGATAAATTCAATATCTTTAATTGGCCTGCCTCCCCTATTCCTTCTGGAATAGCACCTTCCAGTAGATTATTAAAAAGAGTAAGTTCTCTTAGATTCTTTGCTTTTTTAAAACTACTTGGTAGGATTCCTGACAAGCTATTCATCTCTAATTTCAACTTCTCCAAATAATGTAACTGCACCAATGAAATTGGAATTGGACCGGTTAACTTATTGAACGCTAAATTCAAAACCCTTAAGTGGCTTAGGTCTCCCATTGAGCTTGGAATAGTTCCTTCAAGTCCATTGTGATGAAGATTAATCTCAACAACATGGTTGTTTTCAACAGTAACCCCATGCCACGTCCCTACTTTTTTGTTAAAATCCCATTTATGAATCCATTCAGATCCGTTAGTAGCTTCGTTGAACTCCTTGAGGATCTGCTTTTCCTCCTTTGTTATTTTAGCATTCAGGACAACCGAAGCAAAAAGAACCAAGATAATTGTTGTAACCTTTAGAATTTTATTCATAGTAAATAGCATTTAATATAGATAAGATTTGTACTCCACCATTTGCAAATCGCTTTGTTAACTTTATAAGTAATAAAGGATTTACCAAACTATAACGCATAAATACCTTGTTTATGATATTTTACCACTTTTTTAGATACAAAAAAAATGAGATGTGAATAACGTCTCTTTTTTTAACCAAACTAGCTAAAATATAAACTAAACTTAGTCCTCAATATCCTCAATTTTAGTGTCTACCATTCTAGACTTACTTAAGTTGATATCCTTAAATTGTATATCTCTATCTTCTCGATCATAGTCGAACACTAAAAACTGTTTTTCATCCAACATTTCTAAATTCTCTAAAGAGGAGAATTTATTGTTTTGAATTTGAAATACTTCTAAGCTTGCCAATTGACCAAATTCCACAGGTATGTCCCCTTCCAAATTATTATTGGCTAAAACTAGTTCTTTAAGGTTTTTGAGGTTACCTATAGCTACCGGAATAGCTCCTTCCAATCTATTTTCAAAAAGCCCCAAGGTTTCTAATTTATCTAAGGACCCAAGTGAACTTGGTATAGCTCCTTTTAAGCTGTTACTGGAAAGATTTAGCACTTTTAAATTTTTAATGGTCCCTATACTCTCTGGAATACTTCCAGATAAAAAATTATTGAAGGCAGAAATCTCTTCTAGGCTGACCATAGCTCCAATATCCAAAGGTATTTTCCCTTTAATTCTATTCATCTCCAATTTTAGTACCCGTAACTTCGTAAGCTTCACCAAGCTTTTAGGCAACTCGCCAGTTATAGCATTAAATGCAAGATTTAAGCTTGTTAAGTGCTTTAGATTCCCTATTTCTTCGGGAAGCTGGCCCATTAAGTTATTATGGAACAATTGTATTCCAACAACTTTGTTATTTACTATTCGTACCCCGTACCAGTTACTTACAGGGGCTTTTAAATCCCATTTTTTAACCCAATGATTACCGTTGGTACTATGGTAGAATTCCAGCAAGGCTTTTTTCTCCTTTTTGGAGACCTCTGCGCTAGCTACATGTGCTATTAAAACTGTTAGAAATAAAAAAGAGTATAATTTTTTCATGCGTTAATGAGATTATTAATATTACTATAGCTTTTGAATAAAATAAGAATTATCCTACAAATGAATACTTATAACGGCAAAGTGTCAAACTTTATCGTTCAAAAGATAAACTTTGTTGTGAAACGCTATTTTTACGTTGTGAAAGCAGTCTACTGTAGTAAGAAAAATTAAGCGATGGTTTCTATCTCTGTAGAAAGTCGTTCCCAATTTTCCATTAGTTGTTCGAGTTTGTCTTTTTTAGATTGATAGGTGCCAAAAAAAATAGGCTTTGCAATAGTCCCGTCATAGTCCATTAGCAAATCGTGGTCTATTTTTTTTATCTCCTTTTCTAAGGCAGAAATTTTACTTTCGATTGTACTTAATTGATTTTTAAGGCTTTTTATTTTCTTTTGATCTTGAAAGGATGTGTTTTTCTTTTCAACTTTTTTTTCCTCGCGTTTTTCTTGTTTTTTTTCTATCGCCCTAAAATCATCTGCTTTTCGCTGGTCCAAGTAAAAATCTACATCACCGAGATATTCTCTAATTACTTTATTCTTAAACTCATACACTTTATTGGTTAGCCCTTGTAAAAAATCACGATCATGAGACACAAGTATAAGCGTACCCTCAAAACTTCTACAAGCCTGCTTTAATACATTTTTAGACTTAATGTCTAAGTGGTTGGTGGGTTCATCCATTACCAATACATTAAAAGGCTGTAATAACATCTTAGCCAGTGCCAATCGATTACGCTCCCCTCCTGAAAGGACTTTTACGTACTTCTCTACATCCTCACCACGAAACAGAAACGACCCCAAAATATCCCTTACCTTGCTGCGGTTGGATTCATTAGCAGAATCTATCATGGTATCTAAAACAGTTTTACTACCATCCAGGTATTCCGCTTGGTTTTGTGCAAAATATCCTATTTGAACATTATGTCCCAACTTCAAATGACCTTCATGCTCCAATTCTCCTACAATAATCTTAGCCAAGGTAGATTTTCCTTGTCCGTTCTGTCCTACAAACGCTGTTTTACTATCCCGCTCTATGAGGAGGTTTATATTGTTTAGCACTTCTTTTGAACCATAGTTCTTGGAAAGCTCCTCAATCTCCACAACCACTTTCCCTGGTGTAACGGAAATAGGAAACCTAAGGTTCATGACACTATTATCGTCCTCGTCAACTTCTATGCGTTCTATCTTATCTAGCTTTTTAATAAGAGACTGCGCCATGGAAGCTTTCGTAGATTTTGCTCTAAATTTTTCTATTAAACGCTCTGCCTGTTGAATTTCCTTTT
>JBLIEO010000081.1:0-8247 GCA_047633095.1 Maribacter sp. | reverse complement strand
ACCTCTGGGATTCCACCTGCATTACTGGAGATTACCGGCACCCTATTTACCATAGCTTCTAAGGCCGCAAGACCAAAACTTTCAGATTCTGAAGGCAGTAGGAACAAGTCTGAAAAACAAAGAATTTTATCTATTTCATTACTATTTCCCAAAAATATGACACGGTCGGATATGCCCAAGGCCACACATAATTTTTCCGCTCCTTCCTTCTCAGGTCCCTCGCCTACCATAATCAATTTAGCTGGTAGTTTTTCCTGTATTTTATGGAATACTCGTATCACATCAGGGATACGCTTCACTTTTCTGAAATTACTAATGTGGGTAACGATGCGTTCTTCATCTGCAGCCATGTTGGAACGTTCGCAATCGGTAAAGGTGTTTTTATATTTATTGGTGTCAATGAAATTTGGAATTACTTCTATCTCTCCTTTAATATCAAAAGTTTCTAGTGTACGCTTTTTTAAGCTCTCTGAAACAGACGTAACCACATCCGACTGGTTGATGCTGAACGTAACCGCAGGCTTATAGAACGGATGTTTCCCGACCAAGGTAATATCGGTACCATGAAGTGTAGTTATCATTGGAACATAGATGCCCTCTTCTTCCAGCATCTTTTTAGCCATATACCCAGCGTATGCATGTGGTATGGCATAGTGTACATGTAATAAGTCTATTTTATGTAATTTAATCGTATCTACCAATTTGCTCGAAAGCGCAAGCTCATAGGGCTGGTAGTGGAAAAGAGGATACTCAGGAACGTGTACCTCATGGAAAAAAATATTATTATTCAACAACTCTAACCGTACGGGTTGTTTATAGGTTACAAAGTGCACCTCATGGCCTCTATTGGCCAAGGCAATTCCAAGTTCTGTTGCTACAACGCCGCTACCTCCAAAGGTAGGGTAACATACTATTGCTATCTTCATCACAGCAAAACTACATTTTAATTTAGAATTGAATCGTAAATCGCTTGCTGAATCCTTGTTCTTAACCCAGATTTAACTAAAAGCCTATTCGAGGCACTTGGATAGGTTCTGTTCGATAAAAAAACGTAAACAATCTCTTCTTCAGGGTCTGCCCAAGTAAAGGTTCCTGTAAAACCGCTATGCCCAAAACTCTTTCTAGAGACACATCCACAGGTAGGACCGCTATTTTCTAATTGTGGCTTATCAAAACCTACACCACGTCTTACATTCTTATCACAGAAATAGCATTTATTAAATTTTTCGACCGTTCGATAGGTAAAAAACTGCGTGCCGCCATAAAACCCCTGCTGTAAATACATTTGCATTATTTTGGCAATATCGTTGGCATTGCTAAAAAGACCTGCATGCCCTCCTACCCCACCTTGCATGGCAGCCCCCATATCATGTACATACCCTTGAACGGTTTGGTACCGATAGTACGTATCTTCTTCTGATGGAACAATTTGATTTTTTAAAAACCTATCTAAGGGATTATATCCCGTGTAATTAGCACCTAACCTAGCATACAAAAAATCATTGGAAAGTTTATCCAAAGGTTCCTCATAAGTATCCTCTACATATTTCTTCATCACGTAGTAAGGCACATCACTATACCGGTATCGATTGGATTTCAAATCTTGGCGGCCAATACGGTCGTAAATAGAATCCTTATATGAATCAATAATATAAAGGTTATCAGATACCCTATTAGAAAAACCTAGCGTCGGTTCCGTTCTATATAACAACTTAGATGGTTTTTTATCCTCATCCAAAGTATGGAGATAAAACGGAATCCATGCCGGCAACCTACCGTAGTGAGACAAAGCCTTTAATACCGTAACATTTTTTATGTCGGTATCAATGTACCGCGGCTCCAACTCCTCAAAAGTGTCGTTCAGGGCTATCTTACCTTCCTCCTCCATTTTCATAACTATGGGCAAGGTGGCAAGTATCTTGGTTAGGGATGCTAAATCATAAATTGATGCATTGGAAATACTATCTTTTGATTCATACGTAGGTTTACCAAAACTTTTACTGTAAACCACTTTTCCCTTTCTTGTTATGAGTACCTGTGCACCTGGGAACATAAGACTATCCAACCCGTTCTGAACCAGCCTATCTACGGCAGCTAATCCTGTTGAACTCATCCCTACACGTTCCGGATGGGTATATCCCAATCTTTTCATGGATTTCAATTGAATACCCGTACCCATAGGAAACTCAAAACTAGAATTTACAGGGATGGTACCAAATGATGGGATGGCTCCAAAAAGTATTTCCGCAGTCTTTCGCTGGGCAATGGGGCTATTTTGATAGGACATGACCACAGCATCAATATTTTGAAAGGTAGCTATTTGTGAAAGTGCATAGGGTTTTGCAAACACACATAGCACCAGGTTGGATGATTTTAGATTTGATATTTCCTGAAGCCATGAAAGTTCTGTTTTTGAGAATTGATACGACTTCCAAGGACTCGCATTACTTTTATGGTGGCCTATAATTACCAAATTATAATCAGATAGCTTTGTCTTAAGCGTAGCTATATCGCTACCATTCACCTGTGTTACGCTAGTATATTTCTTCAACGTCTCCACAAAATCATCATTTGGAGCATCTCCAAACTTTACGTAGGCAATCTTTTTATTTTGTAAATTCTTTATTCCAAGAATATCGAACTTATTTTTTAAAACGGTAATTGCCTGTTCTATTGCCTCTTCATAGACTACATCGTCTTCTATAGCATTTAGATCTTCATATAAATTTTTAAGCGTGATTGGTTGATACTTGTGAAGGCCAACCTTATACTTGGCCATGAGTATCTTTTTCACCGACTGTGACAGGCGCTGCTCAGTAATCTTACCTTTTTTGTATGCCTTTATTAGTTTCTCCTTTGCTTCTGCTACATTCTCGGGCATCAACAAAATATCGTTCCCAGCAACAAAAGCAGCGAGTTCCACTTCTCCATTACTGCCATAATCAGTTGCTCCTTTCATGTTCAGGGCATCGGTGAACACCAACCCTTCAAAACCCATTTTCTCTTTTAAAATACCGGATATAATCTGTTCAGATAACGATGACGGTAAGCCCTTTTTTAGCTCCAGCGCGGGTACTTCTAGGTGAGCCACCATAACGCTGCTCAATCCATTTTTTATTAATTTTTTAAAAGGATATAGTTCCAAGCTATCCAAACGTTCTTTTGAAAAATCGAGAACTGGTAAGGCATGATGAGAATCAATGGCGGTATCACCATGACCAGGGAAATGTTTTCCGCTAGAAAGGACACCTACGCTTTCCATTCCTTTCATAAAGGCGACCCCTTTATCCGCGACATTCTCTCTATTCTCCCCAAAGGAACGGTTTCCGATTATGGGGTTTTTTGGATTTGTATTTATATCAATATCTGGCGCAAAGTTGATATGTACTCCTAGTCGATTGGCATGGGTACCTATTTGCCGTCCTACCTTTTCAACTATTTTGTTATCTGCAATTGCACCTAAAGTCATATTCCATGGAAACGCATAGGTAGAATCCAATCGCATGGCAAGTCCCCATTCTGCATCCATACCTATAAGTAACGGTATTTTGGATGCCGATTGATATGCATTACATAGAATCGCCTGCCTTACAGGACCTCCTTTTGAAAATATAACACCGCCTATTTGGTGGGTAGCTATCAAATCCTTGATATTATCTGTTGCTGCTTTGTCTTGGTTGGATGCGATACTGACCATGAATAATTGCCCCATCTTTTGCTCCAAGGTCATACCGTTATATTCAAGGTCTACCCATTGCTGCTGCGCAAGGCTATCCATGGTCATTAATGGGTTTTGTCCACTGACCGAATACATACTTATGAGGAACAAAAGTGAGGTGAGAAATGAACGCATGAGTTTTAAATGTCTGGAGATGGTTTCCAACAATGGAAAATATTGCATTTCATCGATATAACCTAGTAAAACAAGGTATTTAAAGCCCTTTTAACTTAAACAAAACGAGCATGCCAACTCTCCGAAGCAGGAACTTCCCAGTGCTCTTTGTATTCCCCTTTGGTAGCCACAAGGTTATTAAAAACGATGGTATTTTTAGAAACTGCCTTTTGTTTAGCCATCGCCTTGAACTCCAACAAGGTCTTATAGGCAACGAATTCGCCTTGCTTGTAAGAGACATTCATTTTATCGAGTAGCTCTACGTCGTATCTTTTTTCTAATTGTTGAATAAAATGCACAGAAGCATCAATAGAGCACCCTGTAGCAGATTGTGAATTTTGGTCTAGAGCGATGACCAAAAATCGTTTGTATCGCACTTCACAACCCGCATTCAAATCTTTTCCATGCGCGGTCCAGTGTACTATAAAATCATTAAGTTCCGTACCAATGACTTCTAACTCGGCCGGAGTAAAGCTTCTATTGGCCTGATAAATCCAAATACGTGAAGTATCTGGCAATGTGTTAAAATCTACTAACATCTTTTGGGTTTATTTAAAGTTCCTCTGCGGTGGCAATCAACTCCGCAATATCCATCACTGCAATCGATGCCTCTTTTTCTTTATTCTTTACGCCATCGGTCATCATGGTATTACAAAATGGGCAACCTGCTGCTATGATATCCGGTTGGGTTTCCAAAGCTTGCTCTGTACGTACTATATTTACCTCTTTATCCCCTTTCTCCGCTTCCTTAAACATTTGTGCACCGCCAGCACCACAGCATAATCCGCGTGACTTACAACTTTTCATTTCTACAAGTTCTGCATCCAATTTTCTGATCAGTTCTCGCGGTGCCTCGTAAACGCCATTTGCCCTACCCAAATAACACGGGTCGTGAAAGGTTATTCTTTTTCCTTTGAAAGCGCCACCTTCCATGGTTATCCGACCTTCATCCAACAAATCCTTTAAGAATTGGGTATGATGCACAACATCATAACTCCCACCTAGTCCAGGGTATTCATTCTTTATGGTATTAAAACAATGGGGACATGCCGTAACTACCTTTTTAATACCGTAGGCGTTCATTACTTCTATATTCGTGACAGCCTGCATCTGAAATAGAAATTCATTACCAGACCTCTTAGCAGGATCTCCAGTACAACTCTCCTCTGTACCCAATACGGCAAAGGAGACCTGCGCCTTGTTCAATATCTTAACAAAGGCTTTGGTTATTTTTTTGGCCCTATCGTCAAAACTACCCGCACAGCCTACCCAAAACAAAACTTCTGGTTGTTGTCCAGCAGCAAATAATTCTGCCATGGTAGGTACTTTCAATTCAGTTGACATATTCTTCTATTTATGATTCCTTACTCCAATTAAGTCGATCCATTTGATTAAAGGGCCACGGAGCACCGTTATTTTCTATATTCCCCATCATATTGTTCAAGTCTGTTGGAGCGGCGGACTGCTCCATAACAAGATATTGGCGCATATCCATAATTATAGATAATGGATCTATACTCACTGGACAGGCTTCTACACATGCATTACAAGATGTACACGCCCATAGCTCCTCTCTAGTTATATAATCGTCTAGCAATTGCTTTCCATCATCTTTAAAAACTCCTTTATTTGCATCGATGTTTTTCCCTACTTCAACCAAACGATCACGAGTATCCATCATTATTTTTCTTGGGGATAACATTTTACCCGTTTGATTTGCAGGACATTCGTCCGTGCATCTTCCACATTCCGTACAGGTGTATGCATTTAGCAATTGAACCCAACTTAAATCTTGTACGTCAGATGCACCAAACTTTTCTGGAACTGGAGCATCTTCAGCCGGTGCAGCAAATGGGTCTGCAGCAGGATCCATCATCAGCTTTACCTCATTCGTGACCGATTCTAAATTAGGTAATTGACCTTTTGGAGTCAATTTTCCATAATAGGTATTGGGAAAGGCCAATAAAATATGTAAATGTTTAGAATAATAGAGGTAGTTTAAAAAGAACAGGATACCGGCAATATGTAACCACCACGCAGTTCTTTCAATCCCAATTAGAGTAGCTTCGGATAGCCCTTGAAACCAGACTGCAATAAACTGACTTATAGGAAACGAACCTGCTTGAACATAATAGTCAGCACCCATTTGTTGCAATTGAAAATCGGAAGCATTCATAGTTAAAAATAAGAACATCAACACTACTTCTATGTAGAGAATAAGATTCCCATCCTGTTTGGGCCATCCCTTCATCTCCGGCTTTATGAAACGTTTTAAGCGAATAACATTTCTTCGTATCCAAAAAAGCACCACTGCTACGATGACTAAAAAGGCCAATAGTTCAAAAGAAGCAATCAAAACATTATAAACTGGTCCAAGTCCAGAAAAAATCCTGTGTGTACCTAGAAGTCCGTCAATAATAATTTCAAGTACTTCAATATTTATAATCACAAAACCTACGTATACGATGACATGAAGGAAACCAGCAACAGGTCTCACCACCATTTTACTCTGCCCAAGAGCAATATTAGCCATATTCTTCCAACGCTGAGAAGTATTATCACTTACCTCCACGTCTTTCCCCAAAAAAATATTTCGTTTTAAACGCACCACATTTCTGACAAAAAAGCCAATTCCAAAAAGTAAGAGAATGGCAAATAAGATATTAGGTATATACTGCATAAATTAGTTTTTTATGGTTTCTGCGGGGTCATCTTCAGGAACCGCATATTCCAATTGCTTTTTACCAAAAACCGAAACGTTTACATAGCGTTTGGGGTTCAAACGAAAGTCCTGCAAAAGCAAATCAAACTCCCTTGATGCGCTATTTAGATTGGAATATAATTCTTTATCGGTCATAAGCTTGCCAAGGGTACCATCGCCTTTTTCTAATCTTGACATAATAATATCCAAACTTGCAACGGTTGACTGTAAGCTGGCCAAAGTACTTCCTAGTCCTGCATTGTTGAGCGAATCGGACAATTTCGCAAAATTAGCCGTGAGGACATCAAAATTATGCAAGGAACTACCCAACGTACCTTGGTTCTCCTTTAGGAGCTTATCTAATGTACTGGCGCTGCCATTAAGACTCACCATAAGTTCACTTAAACCGTTGATCGCTTTTCTTAAATCGTTTCTTGTCTTTGCATCCAATACATCGTTTACATTCATCAAGACAGAATCTGCATCTGTAACTGCTAATTCAAACTTCTCGAATAAAGGTGTTAGTTTTTGCTGAGCCAAGTCCGTAAGTCCAGGTCTTGTATCCGTGGTTAATGTATCCCCAGATTGCACATTGGGTGCGTCATCAAAAATAGGCATGATTTGTAATCCCTTACCGCCTATAATACCAGTATCATAGAGTTCTACTGTACTATTTTTAGAAAATTGAAATTCACTACTTACGGTAAAAGTCACTACCAAGTTACCTTGGGCATCTATAAAACGAACGTCATTTACTTTACCTACACCGTATCCATTTATCGACACTACGGTACCGGTTTGCAATCCACCTACATTTGGATACACCGCATATAGTGTTTTACTATTGTCAAAAAGAGGGGTGGACTTTAGATAACTAAATCCCATGATAAAAAGTAAGATTCCTCCTATTACTATTATTCCCGTTTTAAGTTCCCTGGATAGTTTCAAAAAAATGGATTTAAAGGTTATAAACAAAATTAGAAATAATTAGTACTATAATTACGGTTAGTGCGAAGCCTCCTGTAGCGCCTCTCCGATAGCCATCCTAACACCATCTCGGTACCCCACAATATAAGCAGTGGAAAACCCTATTGAGACGGCTTTAGATTTCATCATTTCAGCTTCACGGTGCGACCGGGTCTCCCCATACAAATAACGATACAGCTCGTTGTAAGGTTCCTTTGAGATGCGATTTAATCCTTTAAAATAAAAGGAATCAGATGGCAAATCCTTACCACTAGCCATTAATTGTACTTTAAAAACCACATTGGCAGCAGTACGTTCAGCTTCATTAATTTGCGCAACAGGACTTTCCTTTGCTACATCAGCACCTTCTTTCTCTATTGCTTTAGTAATTATATCACCACTATTTTCAGCCCTTGGCACAACTACGACTATACCGTTGTCATCAACTACTATTTCTTCTTGCGCTAAGCCTGACTGTTCTTTTACTTGTTCTGCCAACTTTTTTTCTAATAACACCTTCTCTGCAGCTTGCTTTTGCTTTTCAATAGTTTCAGCAGTGGACTTTTGCTGCACTTCAGCTGCAGCATCAGATTTTTCCAAAACCACTATTGGTGAAGTATTCACCTTCGTTTCTTCCCTATATTTTAAAATAGCGCTGGCAATTGCTGTACCGATTTCTACTTGCCCT
>JBLIEO010000080.1:0-8529 GCA_047633095.1 Maribacter sp. | reverse complement strand
GCGGTTTTCATCAAAGGAAGAAGGTAATAACTTAGGCACAAGTTTGATGAAAATTGGGAGTAATACAGCACCGCCTGGTAGAATAAAAATGGCCAAAGACGGGATACTTTTAAAAATATCTATAAGTTGATTCTGTACTTTTTTCTTCTCCTCTTTTGTTAAATCACGTAGCGTAGATTTGGTTAAAAGAGCAACGAGTTCCGCACTCTCAGATAGTTCTTTTTGAAGCCGTTTGCTATTTCGTAAAATGAGTTTGTTGACGACCTTACTCATGCTGTCATAGAACTGTATTGCAAGATTATTGTCTTTTAGAAAAGGAACTATCTTGGCATTTTTTTTAAAAAATTCGGCAACATCCTCTAGCGACTTGGCGATCCTTTTAGCGCTACAATCCATATCCTTTCCGATGCCAAAAACGAATTCCGACTCTTTATAATCCAACGAATGGTCTTCCCAAACAGTAAGGCACGCCATATCTAATAAATAGGCATTTTCGCAATTTGGACGTTTCTTCAACAATAGTTCCCTGTAGGAGCCATCAAAGGATTGCGTATCTGGATTAATGAACGTAAGGCTTGAACCAAAAAGCTCCGCTAGTTTTTCGTCCTTTTTGTTTTTTTCTTTTGAGTTTAATGCATGATAGGTAACATGTATTGCTAAATATTCAAGGTTGTAAGCATAGGTTTTAATACCAACGGAATCACTCAAATACCGTTTGAAAAGTAAAACATCAATAAATAAAAGAGAATTGGTAATAATGCTATTAAAAGTTTTGCTAATTACATTATCCTCCAAGTATACACGAGAATCAATAAGTTTTTCTAATTTTGAAGTGGTTGTTTTTCCACTCAAGAGTTTCTCTAGAAATGAGAGATGGGTTACCCGTAAATTATCGTAGAAGGTAAAAAGATTTTCAAGAAAACTTTCAAAATTATTATCTTCTTCTAATCGGTAGGTGTAATAAAGCGCTGTGAACAAATTTATCTTAGCTTTCTCATCTTCGGATAAAGTATGTTCCGAAATGATAAATGGAAGTACCTCTGTGTTTATGCCATACACGAAACCCGTTCGTTTCAAATCGAAATACAGCATGGGGAAGTCGGTATACCTATCCTGATGTTTTTCAATGACCGATTCAAATTTTGGTATCCAACCGCCAGCCGATGGATTCATTCTACTTGTTCTTTTTAATCACAGTACCAAATTACTCTAAAATGAGCATATACCATAGTTTGGATTGTAAAGCTTTTAGTTATGGACTATTGCTGGTAGGGAGGTTATGAAATCGTGCAGTTCATCGAAAATTATGATTTTATTAAGACTTGTATGGGTGAAAAGTATATATTTATCGTTGAAATGCAATTGAAGGTTATTTTATAAGCTTTTTAGAGCAATCAAAGTAGTAAAATAAATTTAATCAAAACCAAACTTTTAATCTACTGTTATGGAATATCTACTCTTCTCTGTTTGGATTACAGTTATGGCTTTAATGGTTGGTAAAAGTATTTTGGCATACCGGTCCTTACAGCGCACCATAAACAGAAAAATAAAGAATTTTTAAGTAAATTCCCTAAGTAATACCGGTAGTAACAGCAGGTCTAAAATCAGCGCTGCTACCAAGGTGACACTTATTATTATTCCTATTGTTATACTGGGTTGGTGTATGGAGAATAACATGACCATAAATCCAAAAAATAAAATAACCGTAGTAATCACTAGTGCCCTGCCGGTTTGAGTGAATGTTTTTTCCAAAGCTTCTTCTTTTGATAATCCTTGTGTAATACCCAGTTTATACTTTCCAAGAAAATGAATGGTGTCGTCCACGGCAATACCAAATACAATAGCAAAAATAACGGATAGTCCAGCTTCTAATGGTATTCCTAAAAAGCCAAGGATACTCCCTGCAAATAGCATGGGTAGTAGATTTGGCACTAAGGAAATTAGAAACATCTTAAAGTCCTTGAAGACCAAGACCATAATTATACCTATGATAATAAGTCCGTAGAGCAGCCCCTCTAGTAGGCTTTTACGTATGTATTCGGAATTTTTATCTAACAGCATACTTTTTCCAGTAACTTTTACCGTCATTTTGGTAGTGTCAGTTGCAGTGTTGGCAAAGGTTTCTATATGCGCATAGAGTCTTTTGAGACTGTCCGTGCCTACATCCTGTAATTTGGCATTTATCCTTGCCTTATCTTTATTGGTGTTTACGAATTTTCCCAATTGTTTTCTGGCTACCTTATTTACATCTTTCTGATACTTGATAAAGGTAGCTTCGTCGTCTGGCAAGCGCAGGTAGTCTGACTTGTTTAAATTATTCGCTTTGTTTATAATTTTGTGCGGCAAATTTGGTGATTGGAGGTTGCCAATAGTTTTAATCTGACCTAAATAATCCGTTAATTTTTCAATTTCTAGCGCCACACTATAGTCTGTTACCTTATAGCCGTTTTTAGCTAAAATCGCTATTTCCAACGGTCTGAATCCAGCATAGTTTTCTTGAAAAAAATTAAAATCAGCAGCTATTTTACTTTGGTTGGGCAGGGTCTGTTTAAATTCGTGGTTTGTGGTAATACGGCTTACCCCATAAATACATAGTAGTGTTAATATTATGGTACCCATGATGATGGTATTAGGCTTTTTTTTGGTAACCGTATTTATACCTAGTAAATAAGCTACCCATTTTTTAGAAACGTTTTTTTGTCCTAAGAGTCGCTTTTTGGGTATACTTATTAATAGTGCGCCCGTAAAACAGATTACCGTAATGTAGGCAACCATAACACCTATTGCCGCATTTATTCCAAATTCTCGTATACTTACAAGTCTAGAGGATAAAAGCGTTATAAATCCTATGGCTGTAGTTATAGAAGTTAATAAGGTGGTAAGCCCTACTTCTCTAAGGGAAGATAGTAGTGCTTCATATTTGTCTTTTCCACCCTCTATTTTACGAATAAAGCTATCGGTGAGGTGAATTACATCGGAGGTGCCTACAATGAGCATTAGTACGGGATAAAATGCTGCCATAGCGTTTAATCCCTTACCAAGAACAGCTAGTAACCCTAAGAATAGAAGTAGCGAAAGCCCTATGGAAGTTACGGAAATAAGAACTATAGGAAGGCTTCTGTAAACCAATAACAGAATGATAAATACAAGAATCGATGCAATAATAGTGGTTTTAATCACCTCGCTTTTTTGCATGTCTACAATCGCTTCGTAAAAAAAAGCCCTACCTAAAATATGGAAATCGTTTAAATTATTTTCTTTAAGTGAAGCCCTTATTTCGTTCAGTAATAACTTGGATTGGGTATCATCCAGATTGTCTTTTGTGCCAAGGGCAAGTACTAAAGAGCTTGCCTTTGTATCGATTAAAACGTTCACAAACAATTTGTCTTCTTGTATCTTGTTCCAGTCTTTTTGATATTGGGTAGAATCGGCTATATGAATAATGGGTAAGGAGGTGTATCCAAAAGAGGTCTTTAACGGGTAGGAGAGTGTACTTAGGGAATTACGTTCTGTGACAAAGGAAAAGGTTTTGCTTTCTTCGGAAAATGAATGGAAACGGTTTAGAAAGCCTTTTTCAAAAACCCCAGTATCATTTTCAACGGCGACAAGTAAAAAATTATCATCTGTACCAAATTCTGCGACAAACTCATTGTAAAATGTCAAATCAGGATCTTCTTCAGGGAAAAACTGACTAAAATCGAAGGAGAATTTTAAATTGGGAACTACCGAGATGGATAGGATGCCTAAAGCCAAAAATAAGGCAATACTTATTTTTCTTAGAAAAGGGAGACTTTTCATACTCCGCTATCTGCTTTTGGCATATTAATTTTCATAGGCATGCAAATTAATAAAACTAACACAGTTATGTCCTTATAATGCACAGTAAGACCGCTGAAGTTGTTACATTTCGTCAATGTATAAGATGTGTGGCCTAATGTTTTTTTTTATTTCTTTAGGGGCGTGCTAATTTCAAGTGCTCAAAACGAAACCAAAAAAGTCAGGGATTCCATCAAGAATTTTCAATTAAAGGTACTTACCGTAATATTTTTCCTTCTGGAAATAGGTTTTGGGTATGGAGGATTAGAACTTTCTACTTTTAGACTCAAAGATGAGCCAATAGCATCTAGGTTAAGTACGGTTCAAGTGGGATTAACGTTTACGAGTAAAAAATAACTTCTTTTCTTTATGCCCTATGAGATTTATTCAGATAATGAAAAATGGCGCTTTATAGGAGAACTCGGATACTATGAATATTTCTATAACTTTTACGGTAGGGGAATACATACTGTTGATGCAGATTTAGAAACCTTTGATGCCTATTTTACTAGATTTCGTTTTTTGGCCTTGAGGGAAATCTTCCTTTATATTTCTTTAGGTCTCGGTTCGGAATTTGATGGTTATAATGTAGCATAGCTATTGCACGAGTACTGGACAATTCTGATGAAATAGGCACGGAGTGTGGCATTGTGTCCAATGTAAAACTTAACGCTTTGTATGACCAACGGAACAATATTTTTTTCTCGACCAAGGTTTTTTTATTCAAACTAGCGCTTTTAATTCTATGAAATTCTTAGGTAGTAATCTTACCTGTCAAAAAGTAGAGTTGGAGGCAAGGTACTCTCAGAAACTTAAAACAAATCATATTTTAGCAAGTAATTTATGTTCAGGGACCAGAAGCAAGAATGCCCCTTTCTTAGATTTAAATTCGCTTGGTGCCAAACGCACTCAGAGTCATAACAATAGACGCTATCAAGATAATATAGAATTAAGTGCTGCCTTGGAATATCGTTTTCCGATTAAAGGCAGATTTGGGGGAGTGCTGTTTGGTTCTACGACAACAGTTTCGCCAACACTATCGGATACATTCACATCATCCTTTAGTAATGCTTTGGGAGCTTGCTTACGCTACATAATTAACAAAAAAGAGGACGCCAGATTACAAGTTGATTGTGGTATTTCGTCAGAAGGAGGTCAATTTTACTTTACGATAAACGAAGCATTTTAGAGGAGCACTATAACGCTATAAAATTATCAAGATCCAGCGTCCAATCGTAATCTTTATAGGTGATATCGATGTCTTTTATAGTAGGTATTAAACCCTGTTTTTTTAATATGTTTTTCACGCCACTCTTCCCATTAAAATCTCCACGAAACCAACTGAACAAGGCCGTAACGACAACTTCCTTTTTTTTATCCGAATATACGGTAGTGCGCTCAAGGTAGGTAGAAGTTGCTTTTTTAAATTGCTCATCCAATTTTTTCCAATCGTAAATGGCTATGGGAGGGCAGTCTTTTGCACCACAGTTTAAAGCAAAATGTACGCGATAGTCTCGTTTGTTTACCCGTAATTTTCGTTCAAATTTGTTGGGAAACCATTTGCGTATCATACCTAGTCCATATTCCCATTGCGATTTTCTGATAATACCATGTTCTATCTTAGCAAAGGAAACTGCTTCCCCAGCTATGGTAATTTGTTCTTCTTTAAAAAAACTACCACGATCATCATATAGTTCAGGTTGCTCTTTAAGTAGTACTTGAATGTACGCATTGTAAATATTTACCCAAAAGGCTAACCTTTTGGCATCGGTATCCAGTGCGTTATCTAATTCCAAAATGGATGTACTCGCTAGTAGTTTCTGAATATCCTTAGTATTTTTATTTGCTTTTAAACGTTCCAAAAAAGTTTTGGAAACCTCATTATAATCTGTCTGATTTTTATTAATTGTTTGTGCTTCTATTGGGTTCTTGCAGGAAAGGAAAATTAAAATACCCAAAGATAAAATGGAGTAGGTATATTTCATAGTGTTATTATTCTTTATCCATAGTTACGTAAAATACCCGTCTATGGTTTGGTAAGTAGGTCGCAAAAGGGCTATTAACTTTCGGCGAAATGGTTTTATTTCTATTTTTAAAACCTTTACACTTTGTTTTACGTAGCTTTATCAAAGGTCTGGGCTATACCAATTTACGGAAAACCTAACATAGGTTTAGTGCTTGATAAAATATAAGATATATGATTAGTATTATTATTCCCGCCCATGAGGAGCAGGATAATTTAAGTACACTATTTAAAAATATCGCATCAATACAGGATATAGGTCGGGCAGAAATTATTATTGCCTTATCGCCGGAAAGTTCGTTAAACAAACGTGATGTTTTTAATTCTCAGGTACAAGTACTAAGGTGCACTCAAAAGGGTAGGGCGGTACAAATGAACGAAGCATCCATAGTTGCAACGGGTACTATTTTAGTTTTTTTACATGCTGATGTAAGACCTCCTATTACGTTTATATCAGATATCATCAAGACAACGAATGCTGGATATGATGCTGGTTTTTTTTCTTACAAGTTCGATAGCGAAAGTTTTTGGTTAAAAATTAATGCTTCATTTACTGCTAAGGATGGTATTTTCACTGGTGGTGGAGATCAATGTCTTTTTATTCGTAAAACTATTTTCGAACGCTTGGGCCGGTTTAATCAAACTCAGCTGTTGATGGAAGATTTTGAATTTTTTAAACGGATGAAGCGCGCTCGGGTTACCTACACCATTGTTAAAAGTAATCTTATTGTCTCAGCACGCAAGTATGAGCATAATTCCTATCTTAGGGTGAACTTATCAAATTTTTTGTTGGTCATTCTTTTTAATATAGGATACCCTAGTACTAAATTAAAATCTATTCATGATAACTTGATTCGCACAGCATAGTATGGATGCAATAATAAATGGAATACAACAAATAGGAATTGGAGTAGCCGATACGAAGACTGTATTTAATTGGTATCGACAATACTTAGGCTTTGATATACTCTTGTTTAGTGACGAAGCTACCGCAACCCTTATGGCGAAATACACCAAGGGCGAAGCTCAAAGGAGGGATGCGTATTTATCATTGAATATGCGCGGTGGCGGCGGTTTGGAAATCTGGCAGTTCAAGGATCGTATTCCGAATCCTTCCAAAAATAATATTTTACTAGGAGATTTGGGAATCAATACTATGGTCCTAAGAAGCAACAGTATTGCTAAAACACATAAAATTCTGTTTGAGCAGAAGTTGATATTTCTAACCGATATTATAATTACTACTCCCGAAAGGGAGTTTTTTTATTTTAATGACCCATGGGGCAATCGGGTACAAGTGGTACAGGATAACTATGAGTTCTGTGACACCTCTGTTGCCTCAGGCGGTGTAATGGGTTGTGTTATAGGGGTTTCGCATATGGACACTTCGCTATATTTTTACGCTACGCTGTTAGGATATGACAAAACGATTGTAGATGAAACTGTAGCACTTCCGCTATCTTTAGAAACTGATACTACAGGAAACTTTAGAAGAGTATTACTGCAACATAGTAGACCTTTTTTTGGTGGCTTTGGGCAGTTATTAGGCCCATCGGAATTAGAACTGATTCAATCTTTGGATAGGGTGCCTAACAAAATTTATGAAAACCGGCTTTGGGGAGATTTAGGGTACATACATATTTGTTTTGATGTAAATGGTATGGAAGCGTTGCGAAAGAAAGCTGTTAAAATAGGTCATGAATTTACTGTAGATAGTGCTAATAGTTTTGATATGGGAGATGCTGCAGGACATTTTAGCTATGTGGAAGATCCGGATGGTACGCTTATAGAGTTTGTAGAAACCCATAAAGTACCTGTATTAAAAGCCATGGGTTTATTTTTAAACCTAAAAAAACGAAATCCAACTAAGCCGTTACCTAAATGGTTGGTTAAAACTTTAAAACTACATAAAGTAAAGCGTAATCTGTAACGGAATGTCTTTACTGTTTAGGAGTTCTTGTTTATCAGCCTAGTATAGTAGCTAGGTGCAGATTTTAAGATAAAAAGCCCTTTTGAAAACCTTCCTCCAACGCGAATATGGAAACTGGCTTTAAAAAGGGCTTTTAGAAGTGCTGTAATATACTTTTACTGTATTATTCCGGTACAGCTTACTCGTGCTCCAGCAGCACCACTGGGTTGAGAGGTGAAATCATCCACACCTTGGTGAACAATTACCGCCTTACCAACGATATTTTTATTTTCGTCCTCACATCCTATACACCATTGGTCTGTTGAAAAAGGCACAGTAGCATTTCCTTCTGCATCAGCTGTAAAATTACCTATATCGCCTTTATGATAGCCTTCTGCAGCTTCCCATTTACCATGTGGCTCATTGGTAGGGTTCCAATGTCCACCAGTAGACTTTCCGTCGTCGGAGGAACAATCTGCCGTTTGATGTATGTGTATCGCGTGCTCGCCAGGCGCAAGGCCGGTTAACATGGCTTTCATTGTTACAGTACTGTTGTCATCCGTAAAAGTTACTTCTCCTTTAACGTCGCTATCACTTTTAGGTTCCATCATAAACGTGATGCTCTCGGCCATAACTTCTTCTATTACCTCTTCCGTAACAGCTTCTACTTCCGTAGCAGCATCTGTTACTTCTTTCTTTACTTCTTTACAACTGAACATTACCACTAACGCAATGGCCACCAGTTCAAATTTAATTATCTTTTTCATTTTTCTTGTTTTTA
>JBLIEO010000079.1:0-8603 GCA_047633095.1 Maribacter sp. | reverse complement strand
CGGGATTATAGCGAATTAGGGAATGGCTCCATTGATTACAGTAAAATGCTTCCTAAATTAGATAGGTCCGCATTGGAATTTTACTACTTAGAACAAGGTAGTAATTTCGCCCAAAATTCTATAAAAAGCATAACAGACAGCGCCCATTTCTTTAAAAAGAATTTACAGGATTTTTTATAAATAGTTCCTTCTAATTATTTTCAGCTATCCTAACTCGTGTATTGTCTTTTCTTTTTACTTTTCTCCATAAAAGAACATAAAAATCGTAGTTTCGCGCCCAATATAAAATGGTCTGCACATCGGATATATACGTAATGTAATTCGCTTGTTTTCAACAATAAAAAAGCGTTGGTTGCATTCCTAACACTAGGTATAGAATTTTAGTTTAATATTTTAGGAATGAATAAAAGTATATCTAAGAATAATTCTGAGAACGATATTGAAGAGGTCAAAAACGCTATTGCCCTTTTAGAAACATTGGTCACCGATACCGATAAGATATTTGAAATACCTAAGGATTTAAGAATAGCATTGATTAAAGTGGCTGGACAGCTGTCAAGGCCCAGTCGTGAGGAATTCTCTAGACGTACAAAAGATGCTAAAAAAGCGGCCAAGCGAAAGCAAGCGGCCAAAGATAAAAGTGCTAGAAACGAGACCGGTATACGTTATGCACGGGAGAATCCCATTTTTGAGGCACCAAAACTATTGAGTGCGGCAGCTTTAGAACAAAAAGAGACCTTAAAACTGGAATCCCCAAGGGACTGTTACGTTTGTAAAACTAAATTTGATACGCTACATCACTTTTACGATACCATGTGCACGGAATGTGGTGATTTAAACTACCTAAAACGCTTCCAAACGGCTGATGTTAAAGGTCAGGTTGCCGTAATCACGGGTTCACGCTTAAAAATTGGCTATCATATTACCCTTATGTTATTGCGCGGTGGTGCAACCGTAATTGCGACCACACGGTTTCCTGTAGATTCCGCCTTACGCTTTTCAAAAGAGGCCGATTTTATGGAATGGGGACACCGCTTGCACATTCACGGTTTGGATTTACGACATATTCCCAGTGTAGAAATATTTTGTAACTATATAGAACAGAATTATGATAAACTAGACATTCTTATTAATAATGCTGCTCAAACAGTTCGTCGACCATCAGGTTTTTATTCCCACTTAATGGCCAATGAGGAAACACCTATGGAGAATTTACCCAAATTCGCAAAGGACCTATTGGCAAATCATAGCCGTTGTTTGGAAGAACTAAGAGGAGTTACGGCAAGCGTTTCTGCTAATAAAAATATGCCAGTGTCTTGGCATGGGCCGGAGCCAGGTATTGGACTAAGTGCTTCTGCCAAGCTTTCTCAGATTCCCTATAGTTTTGATGCAAGTTTGGTATCGCAAGAAGTTTTTCCGGAAGGCGAACTGGATGCCGATTTACAACAAGTGGACTTGCGTAAAACCAACAGTTGGCGTTTAAAACTGGGTGCTATTGAAACCACCGAAATGGTAGAGGTACAATTGGTGAATTCGGTTGCTCCGTTTGTCTTGTGTAACCGACTATCGGAACTCATGAAAAAGCAAAATACAGGTCAGAAGCATATTATTAATGTTTCTGCCATGGAGGGGAAGTTTCATCGCTTTTTTAAGGAGGCGCGACATCCACACACGAACATGGCGAAAGCTGCACTGAACATGTTGACTCATACGGCCGCAGGGGAATTAGCGAAGTTTGGAATTTTCATGAATGCAGTAGACACCGGTTGGGTAACCGATGAAGATCCTGCGGAACTTGCTAAAAAGAAACAGGAAGTTCACGATTTTCAACCACCGCTAGATATTGTTGATGGAGCCGCTAGGGTTATGGACCCATTATTTGATGGTATCAACACTGGAAAGCATTGGTGTGGAAAGTTTCTAAAGGATTATTTTCCTATTTCGTGGTAGTAATAGAGTTTAACCTAAGAGCGTTACTATTTGTATACTTTTAGTATATAAAAAGCTAACCACAGTATCAATTCACCAAAGGCCTTAATAGGATGTTTACTTTATTCGAAAAACTAGACTAACAACTAGTAACTTATAAAATCTTGCGAGTAGCATACTAGCTTATATTCTGCAACTGCTATAGATTTTGAATTCCAAGACGTATATAATGGCAAATTGGAAAGAGGTATACAATTCATCTCAGTTTCGTTTGTAAACCATCTGTTTTTTGGTAATTTTATATGAAACTAAAAAGTGTCAAATGAAAAAGTTATTAAGCTTATTGCTATTGCTCTCGGTAAGTACGGTATTGATACCCCAAGATAGACTTACCGGTGAAACGTTTACTACACGTTCTGAAATCATCGCTCAAAATGGAATGGCGGCAACCAGTCAGCCATTAGCAACACAAGTTGCTTTAGATATATTAAAAAAAGGAGGTAGTGCGATGGATGCCGCTATTGCTGCCAACGCAATGCTTGGACTCGTAGAACCAGCCAGTTGTGGTATTGGCGGAGATATTTTTGCCATCGTTTGGAATGCCAAAGAAAAAAAATTGCATGGTTTTAATGGGAGTGGACGGGCGCCCAAATCACTAAACATAGATTATTTTATAGATAAGGGCATGAAGTACGTCCCGTTCTATGGGCCCTTGCCGGTTACTGTACCTGGTTGCGTAGATGGTTGGTTTGCCATGCATGAAAAATTTGGGAAACTGCCGATGGAGGAATTGCTACAGCCTGCTATTGATTATGGAACAAACGGTTTTCCAGTATCAGAAGTGATTGCCTACGAAATGGCATCCAATTATGAAGCGTTAAAAGACCAGCCTGGTTTTGAAGAAACATACATGATTAATGGACAGACACCTAAAAAAGGTGAAGTATTCAAAAATCCAAATCTCGCGAATACGTATGAATTAATAGCCAACAAAGGTAGGGAGGCATTTTACAAAGGAAAAATTGCTCGGACTATTTCGGATTATATGAAAAAGCATGATGGATTTTTATCCTATGAGGATTTTGTAGCGCATACATCCAATTGGATTGAACCGGTTTCTGTTAACTATAGAGGATATGATGTTTGGGAACTACCACCGAATGGACAGGGCACCGCCGCATTACAAATGCTGAATATCTTGGAAGGTTATGACATCGCATCCATGGGTTTTGGAAGTACAGATTATCTTCATGTACTTACCGAGGCTAAAAAACTGGCCTATGAAGATCGCGCTAAGTTCTATGCCGACCCGGACTTTAATACGATTCCAATAGAAAAATTACTATCCAAAACGTATGCATCAAAACAACGTGAAATGATTGATATAGCTTCATCAGCAGCTACCTACCCCGCGGGTAATTTTGAAATAGAAAGTGGCAATACAACTTATTTAACGGTTGCGGATAAAGATGGGAACATGGTGTCGTTGATACAGAGTATTTATTCGGAATTTGCTTCTGGTATGGTTCCAGACGGGTTAGGGTTTGTGCTTCAAAATAGAGGGCAAATGTTTAATGTTCAAGATAAAGAACATGCGAACGCTCTGGAGCCGAGAAAAAGACCGTTTCACACTATCATTCCAGCTTTTATTACGAAAGAAGGCAAACCCTTTGTTAGCTTCGGTTTAATGGGTGGTGCCGTACAGCCTCAAGGACATGCACAAATTGTGGTTAACCTTATAGACTTTGGTATGAACTTACAAGAAGCGGGAGATGCTCCCCGTATGCGTCATAGAGGAAGTTCACAACCAACTGGATCAGTAATGAGCAATGGTGGAACACTTAATATTGAAAGTGGATTTGATTACAAAACTATTCGCGAGTTACGTAAAAAAGGACATCATATCTCTTTTGAAGTAGGTATATATGGGGGTTACCAGGCTATTGGGGTTGATGTGGACAAAAAGGTATTTACAGGAGCATCTGAATCTCGAAAGGATGGTCAAGCAGCGGGATATTAAAAAAGCCAACGGTAAACAGCTGTGCTTTTTAAATGAAAACAATTGCACTTGACTTTCGTTATCTACAATTAAAGTTTATTGGAATATATTTAACACCTCGTGATAGCCGTTTTAGTCTTAGAAGTATTTATTTTTGTTCTACATCAGTCTAAAACAATCAAACAAAATAATGTACGCAAGCATAAAATCTATCCTTTTTATCGGATTACTATTATTAATTACAAATACGAGTGCCCAAGTAAGTGTATCCTTTTACGGTAATGTTAAAGATAATTTAGGCGAGCCTATTGGAGGCGCCTCCGTTTTTTTAGAAGGAACCGCTATGGGAGCCCAAACTGATTTTGATGGCAACTATGAAATTAGAGGCGTAGCTCCCGGTTCTTATAATTTGATAGCCAGTTATTTGGGTTATGGTTCACAAACACAATTTAATATCATTGTACGTTCCAAGGGTACACCGAATTATAATTTTAGACTGGAAGAGGAAGCAGAACAATTAGACGAGGTAGTGCTTTCCAACGCGAATGTCATTACCAGGCCTAAAGAGACCCCTTTGTCAACCCAAACCTTATCTGCTGTTGAGATTGCTACCTATCCCGGAAGTAATAACGATGTGGTACAAGTGGCGCAAACCCTACCGGGTGTTTCTCCATCTATAGGCGGGTTTCGGAACGATTTAATTATCCGTGGTGGTGGGCCTAATGAAACCGTTTATTATTTAGATGGGATGGAAATACCTAACATCAACCACTTTGCCACACAAGGCAGTTCCGGTGGTCCAGTAGGCCTTATTAACGTGTCCTTTATTGACAATGTTACACTGTCTACTTCGGCTTTTAATGCGCGGTATGATAATCCGTTATCCGGGGTGTTACAATTTCAACAACGTAACGGGAACGCCCGAAATTTTGCGGGTAACTTTAGACTAAGTGCTAGTGAGGCTGCGTTAACCTTGGAAGGACCTTTGTTCAAGAAAGAAGGAGAAGTTTCGAATACTACATTTTTGGCATCGGTTCGAAGGAGTTATCTTCAATTTCTTTTTCAAGCTATCGGATTGCCCATACGTCCCGATTATTGGGATTACCAGTACAAAGTAAATCACGAGTTGGACGATTACAATACCTTAACATTTTTAGGTCTCGGCTCCATTGACGACTTTTCTGTTAGTCCACCAGAAGAATTTGACGAAGAACAACAGGCGCAAGTAGAGCAAACCCCTTTTATTAAGCAGCGCACCAATACCATGGGGGTTACATGGCGTAACCGATTTAAGGAAGGAAACGGCTACATGCTTACAACCCTGAGTAACAACACACTCTCCAATGATTTTACACGATATTCTGACCCTGTAAATGAAACAGGTGTCATTTTTGGTAATGATGCGCGTGAATCCGAGACCAAACTTCGCTATGAATTAACGCAGTTTTATGATGGATGGAAACTGAGCACAGGTCTAAATGTACAGCATTCAGATTACAGCAATGCCACAAACGATATTAGAAATAACCTTGTCTTTAACACGGAAATAGATTTTGTAAAGTATGGAGTTTTTGCCAATGTCACACAATCGTTTTTGAACGATAAGCTAGACTTATCCTTTGGTTTTCGGATGGATGATGACACGTTTACACAGAATGAAAGCTTGTTGAGTACTTTTTCGCCTAGGATGTCAGTCTCCTACGAGTTCGCGCCTGATTGGAGGGTAAATGGTTCCGTAGGTCGCTATTTTAAGATTCCGCCATATACGATTTTGGGCTTTAGAAATAACGCTGATGAGTTAATCAATCGAAATGCAGCGTACACGTTGAGCGACCATTTGGTATTGGGGCTGCAACACTATTTCGCACCTTCTTCCAGTATTTCTGTAGAGGGGTTCTATAAGCGATATGACGATTATCCAGTATCAGTTAGGGACGGTGTTTCCTTAGCCAATAAAGGTGGCGGTTTTGAAGTACTGGGTAGTGAACCCATCGAAACCGTAGGTAAGGGACGAAGCTATGGAGCTGAGCTACAGTTTCAACAAAAATTATCTAATAATTTTTATGGAATATTCGCTTACACTTGGTTTTATAGCGAGTTTACCGGTTTTGATTCCAATACCTTTATTCCATCTGTATGGGACAGCAGGCACTTGGTTTCTTTTGTAGGTGGATATAAATTCAATCGTAATTGGGAATTGAGTTCACGTTATCGTTTTGCAGGTCGAACACCTTTTGTACCCGCCGATTTAGGTGCTACTTTAGCAAACTATCCAGAAGTAGTTCTAGATTATAATCGTTTAGGCGAAGATAAACTGGATATTTTTAGTTCCTTGGATGTCCGATTGGATAAAAAATGGAACTTTGAAAAGTTCGCTCTAAACCTATTTATTGAAGCACAAAATATCTTGGGGCAAAATAATCCTAGTCCACCAGACTACGGTCTAAATCGAGATGCGAGTGGTACGGTCCTGCAACCTAGGACCCTAGCGATTATAGAACAGGAAGCGGGATCAGTCATTCCAGGTATTGGTGTTGTAATCGATTTTTAATCTAAATAAAAGATTTTAGGGGTTTGATTTTATCTTGATTAAAATCTAGTGAAAACAGGTTTATAGTATTGTAAATAGATAGTTTGAGCTACTCAAGATTAAACTCCCGTGTTTAAACACTTTACTTTGATATGGTGCAAAATTCTACTTTACTACCTATTGGATTAGTGGTCTCGGTGACTTTTTAAACCCGATTTATTTTACTTCATCAATTTTTTTTAACTTTGAGGATATGAACAAGGTATTTTCCATTCTATTATCCACTGTAATCCTGATGCAAAGCCTCGGGATGCATGCAGATGATTTGGTTCAAATAGACGAGTTCATTACCCATGCCCAATTTCACAGCGCACAGTATGGAGATAATGTTTTAGTGTTTATCTCTAAGCATTATGGGGAGCTAAAGGCTGCGCACGAGCAAGAACATCAAGAGGAGAAGGAAGACCATGAGAAATTACCTTTTCAGCATCAATCGCATACCATGTCCGTGATGGATTTTGCATTAGGAACAGATATACCAGAATTAAATACCCTTGATTTTCCAGAATTTAGAACTTTCAATTTTTATTATAAGGCACCGTTGTCTTCCCTTCATTCAGACGGCATACTTCAGCCTCCACGATTAACATAATACCCATACGAACATTCATTTTTTAGTACTGAACCATGTATAGGTTTAGTGCGGTTCACATTGATTATTATATTCAATTATGTTATCCTATACCATTAATTTCAGTTTACGGAACAAGTTTCTAGTACTCTTGTTTACCATTTTTATTATCGGCTTTGGCTTATATTCCTTATCTCAGATTCCTATTGGTGCAGTACCTGATGTTACCAACAATCAGGTGCAGGTCATCACTACGTCTAGAAATCTTGCCACTGAAGATATGGAGCAGTTCATTACGTATCCTGTGGAATTGGAAATGGCCAATCTTCCTGGTGTTAAAGAGATAAGGTCTATCTCTAAATTTGGACTGTCGGTGGTTACCATTGTTTTCGAGGACGATATGGGTACCTACCTACCTAGACAATTGATTGCCGAAAAAATTAAATCTGCCAGTGAAAAGATTCCGGAAGGATTTGGCACACCGGAGATGGGACCGATTACCACAGGCTTGGGCGAAATATACCAGTATATTCTTGATGTGGAACCTGAGTATAAAGACCAGTACAACGCAGAAGACTTGCGTACGATACAGGATTGGATTGTAAAACGGCAGCTGTCGGGAATTCCTGGCGTGGTAGAAGTAAATACTTGGGGTGGATTTTTAAAACAATATGAAGTCGCAATAAATACGGAAAAGCTCAATGCGATGGATATTACGGCACACGCTGTTTTCAAAGCTTTGAAACAAAACAATAATGTATCCGGTGGGGGATATATAGAGAAGGTAAATCAGGCTTATTTTATACGTGGCGAAGGTTTGATTTCCTCGCTTAAAGATATCGAAGCCATTGTGGTGTCTAATAAAAACGGAGTTCCCATTTATATTAAAGATGTTGCCGAGGTAGGTTTTGGAAGTGCCATTCGGTTCGGGGCCATTACCGGTAACGGAGAAGGTGAAAAGGTACTTGGACAGGTAATGATGCTCAAGGATGCCAACTCCAAAAAGGTAATAGATGCTGTTAAAGTACGGGTTACGGAAATTTCGAAATCCTTACCGGAAGGGGTCTTTATAAATGCATTTTTAGATCGCAGCGAGTTGATTTCTAGAACGACCTTTACCGTTTCCGAGAATCTGATTTTAGGCTGTTTGATTGTTATTTTTGTGGTCGTTTTGCTTTTGGGTAATTTCCGCTCAGGATTGGTGGTAGCCTCTGTTATTCCTTTGTGCCTTCTTTTTGCCCTTTCGCTTATGTATATTTTTGGTGTGGACGCCAACTTAATGAGCCTTGGAGCCATTGATTTTGGTATTATTATAGATGGGGCGGTCATTATTGTGGAGTTCATAGCTTTTAAGATTACGCAACAGCAAGGGGAGATGGTAGGCTTAAACAAAATCGAACGGCAAAAATTAAAGGATACAATAGTGTTTTCTGGTGCATCTAAAATGATGAATTCCGCCATCTTCGGTCAGCTGATTATTTTGATCGTATTTATTCCTATTCTTTCTTTAACAG
>JBLIEO010000078.1:0-8939 GCA_047633095.1 Maribacter sp. | reverse complement strand
CAGCCGCTTATAGCGACATGGTGCCTTAGCTCAGTTGGTAGAGCAATGGACTGAAAATCCATGTGTCCCTGGTTCGATTCCTGGAGGCACCACATTTAAACCCTGTAAACATAACGTTTATGGGGTTTTATGTTTCTGGTTGACACTTAGGGTGACATTTTGCAGTGGTATAACCCCTTTTTATCTAAGAACTCCTCAATAAACATTTTAGATTGCTAATTATTTAGATGTTGATATTCGAGAACTGTTCCATCCCACCAAATCGGGCAAAGATGCAGACCTCAACGAATTTGAAGAGCATGAAAGAATAATCTACCGTATCAATACCGAAAAGGATTTATGGGAACTATTAGAAAAGCTGGGGGCACCTTAGCGGTAACAGTATTAAATATTTTGCGCTAAATGGATATTTTACTTTATTTTAGCTACTAAAACATCCAAACTAATGACCGAAAACATTCAGTTCATGTTTAGTAAGATGAGCGATGAGACAAGAGATAAGGCTATTAAGCACCTTGAACAGGAGTTTAACCTCAACTCCGAAACAAGAATTCAAAACACTTGGCTTATCGGGGGTCGTGTACCTGAAGAATACCAAGAAAGGACTGTGAATTTATTTCAAATCCTTTTAAGAGAAGAAGCTTCTAAAATTAGGGAAATTATAGTTAATCTGTAGCACAAGGTCGCCCTCTCAAAACTTAACTTCAAGGCCTCTACTTTTCATCAATAATGAAGTAAAGTACTAAACAAAAAACCGCCTCCCAATTAAAAGATGTGGTTTAGATTCTTTTATTACCCCATATCCCAGTGTCTTATTTTAATGCTAGTAAGCCTGCCGGATTGACTCACTCTTCTAATATGATAGCCATATCTTTCATAATCGAACATTCTGCCTATTCCTAGCTTATCATAATCCTCAAGTGACTCCTCAAAAAAGCTTCAGTCGAATGACCAACTCATATTTTATTATCGCGCACAAAACGCGGTATCACAGGTGGTGCTGGAAGAATAATATCCTTTGAGTAATCCAAACCGCTAAAATCATATATCAAAATGTTTTCCTTAATTAAAATGTATCGTGTAGATTTAATAAAGAAGTCTAGATGTAGGTGCTAAAAATATCCATTATCGGCTTCGTATCCCCTTTTATCACTTTTGCTTTTGGGATGGAAAGCCTAGTGTGCCCCTAATCTTAAACTAACAGAAAAACGCTCCTTAAACAGCTTATCCAAATTCCTAAAATCTGCTTAAAGCCTACAATAAATATAGTTTGGTTGCTATGGTAAGAATTACATTTTCAAGAACTTTTGATTCGTAAAATAGAGAATGTTAAAAAATTAAAAGATTGTTTAAGTTTTATTAAATCAAGACTAGCCAGTTATCTTAATAAATTGGCCCCCAATAACAATGACTACACTATATATAATCATTATCGTAAATAATTTTTTGGATCTTTTTTAGCATATAAAACCAATTATCAGTCCTATGATATACCGGTGAATTTAACATACTCCTTTTATTTTGTTGATTTTAATTACACACCATTTTTAAAACAATTACCAGACCACGCTGCGGGTGACATCCTTGATAACATTACCTTTAACATTATCCATAGTGAGTTAAATGAATCCTTAATAATTTTTGGATATGGGACTGAAACTGGTGATGACTATCTGCGACTGGAAAACCAGGGAGGCGATTTTCTTGAAAATATTAAATAAACCTACTATTTCAAGCATACTCATTATCGATAATTTAGAAATACAATTAAATCAATCTTTTTAGATAGCTATTTACGGTCTATCCTGCGATTCGTCTTTTAATGTTTTACGTAAAACGATATTACAAAACTCCAATTCCAAACAAATTAGAATTTTCTATAAAAATCTGAAAATAGAAACGATAACTTCAGAAACATTTTAATGAACATCTCAAGAACTTTAAAAAATAAAGATGACATGAGAAGTAAAATTATTTCGAAAGAACAAAATGATTTTATTCCTCAGGTAAGCAATTAACTCCTTTGTCAATTTCTTCTTTGAGTAAAAACACTCAATAGACGGCGATATATCGTGTTATGAAACCTAGTTATTACAATACATACTATTATATATTGGGTATACTAAAAACCTAGAAGCACTACTCCCCCCAGACCCTGGCTACACTACTTTCCATGAAACCCTTTACTTGAAGCTCCACATTAGAAGTATTTAAAATTTCCAAGGTAGTATATACATCCCTTGGGAAAATCTGATTGGTCATCACATACTGGCCTTGGTGTATAAAAAGTTCTATAGAAGAAGCATCTAACAGTATCCTAATCTCAACTTCGCCCTCCAGCAGATTATCTATTGGCATTTTCTGAACGGTTGTTGCAAAATTAGCTGCAAAGTCAATTTGCCCAGAGTTTCCCCTATCGAAGGTTATCATTTTATTTTTTCCATCTAAAGCTATGGCGAGACTGTCAGTACTACCATTTTTAAAACTTAAAATAAAATCTCGTGCCGCCGTTTTAAAAAGAATCTCAGATTGGTTTTCAGTGGACAAACCCATAACCCTTATATCATTTGGTTTTACTACAATATCCTGAGCATTAATACCAATACCCACTAGTTTATCAAAATTCTTTAGCGGATAGTTGAATACCCCATACTGTCCATTGATTTTACTAAGTGAAAGGGTTCTAGGAACTGTTGAAGCGCTACGCCACTTCTCGGTAGGTGTTTCTTGGGCATAGTCCCAATTGCTCATCCAACCTATAAAAATTCGTTCGCCATTTGGCGTATTATTGTAAGTAACACCCGCATAATTATCCCTACCAAAATCCAACCATTTGTTTTCTGCTTGGTCAGAAGTGAAAGTCTTACCGTCAAAATCACCTATAAAATATTGTGTACCGCTACCACCGTTTGGAGCACCAGTATTTATACTAATAAGTAGCACCCATTTTGTTTCGTCTGTTCCATCTACCTGCAAGGGAAACATATCAGGACATTCCCAGACACCGCCATGGGCACCTTGGTTTTTTCCAAATTCGCTTACCTGCTCCCATTTTTTTAAATTGGGAGAATTCCATATTTGCAAATGGTTTCCAGCTGCCACAAGCATGGTCCAAAGTTCTTCCTTTTCGTTCCAAAAAACCTTGGGGTCTCTAAAGTCTTTTACTACCGTATTCCTTATAACCGGATTATCCTTGTACTTAGTCCAATTATCGCCATTATCCAAACTGTAGGCAATACCTTGGGTCTGAAAATCTGTTTTACCGGCTTGTTCTCCTTGCATATCGTGATAGGTGAAAATAGCGACTAATGCCGGATTATCCGCGGTACCAAAACCAGCAGTATTGTTTGTATCTACCACAGCACTTCCCGAAAATATAAATCCATTTTCATCCGGATAAAGCGCAATAGACTTATGCTCCCAATGTAACATATCGGAACTTACCGCATGGCCCCAATGCATAGGCCCCCAAACAATATCATCTGGATGATATTGATAGAACAGATGATAAACTCCCTGATGATATACCAGACCATTTGGGTCGTTCATCCAATTACCCTCCGGCGAAAAATGGAACTGTGGTCTATAGTCTTCCGTATAATAAGCGCCAGCTTTTTTACTTGTTTCCATTTGCTTTTTCGGCTGCTCGTCCTTACAGGAAAAAACAAGTGCCAAAAACGTAATAACTATCAAATATTTAAGGTTACTAGCCATAAATTCAAATTTTTTATGATTTGTGAATCATCAAACGTACCCTACTAAAATAGTACCTTTGTTAAAACTAAATACGTTTCTATGCGATTTCTTTTTGCCTTAGTATTACTATTATGCTGTAACGCTATGGCCTTAGGGCAATCCAAATTAGACATAACCCTAAAACGGTTCAATAGTGAATCCGTGCCTTATATCTATCCCGAAAATATTACCGATACCACAGCTGTCATACTCTTGGACACTAGAAAAAAAGAGGAGTATGACATAAGTCATCTTAACAATGCTATTTGGGTGGGAGACAAAGCGTTTGAACCAAACCTAGTACTGGAACAAATTCCGGATAAAGAAAAATCCATTATTGTGTACTGTTCTATTGGTGTGCGTTCCGAAGACATTGGGGAAAAGCTCCTGGCTTTAGGATACAAAGATGTTAAAAACCTTTATGGTGGAATATTTCAGTGGAAAAACAAGAATGGCGCTATCTACAACAATAAGGAACAACCAACGGACAGTGTGCATGCCTTTAGCAAATATTGGGGGAAGCTACTTTTGAAGGGAGTGAAGGTATATTAGTATGTAGCGGGTGGTTTGTTGTACGCTGTACAAAAGGAACAAAGTGAAAAGTAAGTAATACTAAATAAAGCGGCGAGCAAATAGCTTAGGGCACAAAGCAATAAGCGAATAGCACAAAAAAATGGGCATACTACAAACAAAAAAAACGGAAACAGACGAGAAGACGATAGATTTTACCTTGGTAAAATCCCGTAATCTGTTGGTCATCTTTACCCGTAATCCTGAACTAGGAAAGTGCAAAACACGCTTAGCAGAAAAGGTGGGCGACGAAGCAGCACTGGATATTTATCAATTTTTACTGAACCATACCGTAAAAATTACTTTTGGACTTTATGCTAAAAAAACGGTGTACTATTCCGAAGAAATTTGCAAGGAAGATATCTGGAATAATACTGTTTATGATAAAAAACTGCAAACAGGACAGGATTTGGGGGAACGCATGGCGAATGCTTTTTTAGAGGGTTTTCAGAACGATTTTGAAAAAATAATCGTTATTGGAAGTGACATGTACGATCTCTCCCAAAAAGATTTAGAAGCAGCATTTAATGCTTTGGATACTAATGATTTTGTAGTAGGTCCTGCAGAAGATGGTGGTTATTATCTGTTGGGAATGAAGCATTTTATCCCAGAGGTATTCCAAGCCAAAAATTGGGGAACAGTAACCGTACTCCAAGACACTTTATCTAATTTAGTAGCTGAAAAGACCGCATTATTAGCGTCCAAAAACGACGTGGACCATTACGAAGACATAAAGGATATTGAGGCCTTTGCGCCTTTTTTAAAACATATGAGACTATGATGAAAAAACAATTAAAGGAATCTGTAGCCTACCTTATCAGTAAGGGATTTGATCAACCTGAAATAGGAATTGTGCTGGGAACGGGACTAGGGAAGTTGGTAGACGAAATAGAGGGAAGGATTGAAGCACATTACAACCACATTCCATTTTTTCCGCTTGCAACTGTAGAATTTCATGCCGGAAAATTAGTTTTTGGAACTATAGCCGGTAAAAAGGTAGTGGTTATGCAAGGGCGTTTTCATTTATACGAAGGCTACGACTTTCTGGATATCACGTACCCTATTCGCGTGATGCACCTCCTTGGTATTAAAAAATTGTTTATTTCCAATGCTGCCGGTGCTATCAATCTAAATTATAAAAAAGGGGATATGATGCTGATTGAAGATCACATAAACCTGCAAGGCGGTTCTCCATTAGCCTTTAAAGATGTTGCCCAGTTCGGGGAGCGTTTTGCCGATATGTCCGAACCTTATGACTTAGATATGCGCCAAAAATTAGAGCAATTGGCTATCCAACACAATATATCCTTAAAAAAAGGAGTGTATGCCTCGGTAGTAGGACCTCAACTAGAAACAAAAGCAGAGTATAGGATGCTTAAAATCCTAGGAGCGGATGCCGTGGGGATGAGCACGGTACCCGAAGTTATTGTTGCCAACCATTTAGGATTACCAATAGTAGCGGTATCGGTGCTAACAGATGAGTGCAATCCAGATAATCTTAAACCTGTGGATATTGCTGAAATCATATCCATAGCGGAAAATACAGAACCCAAAATGGTAAAACTATTTAGGGAATTAATCAAAAAACTGTAAGGTTATATTGGTTAAAACTACTATTTGCAAGCCTTGCCTAGTTCAATGAAAGAAAATAAACCCCAAATAAGCATTATCATCCCCGTTCTTAACGAGGAGGATTACATTCGAAAAGTACTCGTAACTATTAGAGAAAACACTACCTCTAAGAGCATAAAGGAGGTACTGGTTATAGATGGTGGCAGTACGGATAATACTGTAAAAGAAGCTTTGGATTTAGGAGTTCAAGTAATTCCGGCAGCTAAGGGAAGGGCCAAGCAAATGAATAAGGGCGCCCAGATGGCAACTGGAAATCTCTTATACTTTTTACATGTGGATACACTGCCACCCAAAGGTTTTGATAGCCATATCCTAAACACCTTTTCCAAAGGTTTTGAAGCAGGCTGCTTTAAACTCAGGTTTGATAGCCAGAATAAATTCCTGCGTTTTTTTGCCTGGTGTACACGAATTAACCACCTAATCTGCAGAGGTGGCGACCAATCGCTTTATATTTCTAAAAATCTATTTCAAAAAGTAGGCGGGTTTAATGAGGCATACACCATTTACGAGGACAACGAATTTATTCAACGAATTTCCAGGCTAACACGCTTTGCCATTATGCCTAGCACGGTAGAAACTTCCGTTAGGAGATATGAACAAAGAGGCATTTTTATCTTGCAATATCACTTTGGGATGATACACGCAAAACATTATTTAGGTGCTGGGCCAGCCGACCTTTATAACTACTACAAAACACATATTTCCCTTTAGCTTATTCCTCCTCAAAATCAAGCAACACCCTTCACCAATCCATTTGGCAAGTGCTTGTCTATTGTCCAAGTCTAAAATACGGAGTTGATCTTTCTTTTTCTTGATATTCCCAATTTCTATATATGCCATAGCAGGATGGGTTTTTCGCACCAAATAAAGTTCCGTTCGATGGCCAAAGGTGCCTTCGTAGGCACTATTTGGTTGATATTTTTTATATTTTTTCTGAAATATATTGTGAATACTTTCCGCTAATTCCTTCCCGTTTATACTTTTTTCATGATGGTAAAAAAACACATCAATATTTTGACCTTTGCTACTGCTATCCATATGGGTAACGATTAAACGTTGGTAGGCAGCCTTATGAATTTTATACAAGTCATTTACAATAGTTACCCATTGCTTTAATCGTGCCAATTGGATCAGGGGAATTGTTTCCTTTGGGTAGGCTACCTCATCCCAATCGATTTCTAAAAATCGGTCAACGCGTATACCGTCATTTTCGTCCCTAATAATAATATACACCGTAGCTCCATCCCTCAATAGTTCCTTAGCCAGACGTAAGGTAATGTCATAGACATACTCATCCTCAGCTGTAGATTTTTTCTCATAAACGACCATGGCCCCTGGATCGGGACCCCCATGTCCAGAAACCAGATAGTAGATATTACCCTTTAAACCTTTACTTTTTTCTACTACAGCCTTATGTTTGTTGCCAAAAATGGCAAACGCTTCGCTCTTTATATCCGGTATTTTTTTATATTGGGACTGAATGGAATCTATTAGCTGAATACAATCCACAACAACTTTAGGGATTTGGTAGCCCCTACCTTAATAAAGGTGACGCTAGCCCTAAGGCTTGCTAAATTTAATTTAATAAAATCGTCATAATAGTCGTAGGGGCTTACATCGTTTATTTGCAAGAGCGAAAAAATACGGTCCCCTTTTTCTGCAATAACGGTTTTCAAGGAATCGTGTGCCATAGCCGAGAAACCTATACATAAAAACCATAGAATATTGATAAGTATAGCTCTTATCAGGGTGACAAAAAAAAATCATACCAAAACACGGAATGGGCATTTAAAATCAATCAGTAAAATTTAGATTGGTATGGTCCTGCAGAATACCCTTGGTTATGAGTTCTGATAGGGTGAATTTTCCGAAACGAAGGCTAATCCCTTCCTGTGACCCGTTAATATCCATAATCGTTACTGATGGTAATAAATTTTTAGCCAGGTACACACTAAGTTGGTCGGTAAACGGAGAAATACCCTGATCGGTCTTAATTATTCCTATAGCGTTCTTTTTAAAGATATCTCTAAAACTTTCTGCCAATCTTAAGCCATCAGCATTTTTGTCGTAATGGTGCATTGTAATTGAAATTTCCTTTTTATTACTTTTCGCATCACGTATCATCAAGAGCCTTTGATAACTACCGTTGTGCATCAAGTATTTCTTATTGACAATGCTTGTGAGTTCCCCAAAGTCCGCAATCGCGTTTTCAGCATCACCCTCCTCATTATTGTTATCTAAAGTCGTAATACTTTTTTGTAAAACGTAGACTCTTGCCCCTCGTTCCATTAAATCCTTGGATAGTTTTGCTGTAAATTCGTTTTGAGTTTGAGCTTGATTGTCCTCCGTTTTGTTATCGGTTTGGATAAGATAATATACCGTGTTTTTTAAAGTAGAATCCCTTTGCTTCATTTTAAGCAAGTCCACATCAAAAAGAGGGACTTCACCTACTTCATCTACATGTATAAATGTTCCCATATTCTTAAAAGAATCGGGCGCATTGGGCAGCACGTATTTCCTACCTACCATCAATTCACTTGCACCTTTAATTGAATCTTTATTCAAATCCAAAAAATCTACGTAATATTTTACGGGATGAATTCCTGATTTTCTGAGAATAGAAAAAATACCATCCCCTTTTTGAGCAACTACGGTATCCAATTTTGTCTGACTAAATAGCGCCGTACAGCTACATAAAATAATAAATAAAAAGAGGGGTTTAATCTTCATGCTAATCATAGAGTTGTATATCCGTTTAATGTCCATTAGCTGTAATACTTGCTATCACGAGTCTATCGAAAATTCTTTCACCAAAGTACCTTCTGTTGAGTTTATAAATGAACTCATTTAAATAAAGTTGGAGATATTTTGCTTTAATCTTGTGATATGTTCCCACAAAATTCCGCTTTGCATTACGCACCCATTTTAAGGTCTCATTTGTTGTTTGTTCGTTTGACTTTTCACTTATGTGTATGTCTACATCGTCAGCAAGGTTTACATAT
>JBLIEO010000077.1:0-8971 GCA_047633095.1 Maribacter sp. | reverse complement strand
CTGTGATGGCGTAATTACCATCAAAATCAGTTTGAGTTCCATTGGTTGTTCCTTCAACAACTATGTTAACCCCGGGCAAGGGAAGCCCGTCTTGATCGGTAACCATCCCGGATACCGTTTTCTCTTGCGCAAAGGAAATCTGCACAACTAACGCCAAAAATAGCGTTAACAATCCATTTAATTTTGTTTTCATTTTTATTGTTATTTGAATTAGCTATTAGCAAAAGTCACAAAAATGTGTTAATAATCCAAACTAATTTTAATAAAACTTTAAGTTTAAGTTATATAATGTGAAGTTACAGATGAAACAAGGACTGTATTATACGATTAATAATGTAACAGAGTATTTTTTGTCAATTTCTAATAAATGGAAGATTTCGTCAATGATATTTAGTAGTTTTTAGATAATTTGTTTCATAAAATTTAGTCATTTAATAGGATGTGGTTATGGCCGTTCTTTTTCGACCTCTACTTGAAGGGTTGGGAGACTTTTAAAAAAAACTTTAAAAATAAACGGATGAGGGCTTGAAGTTTTGGTAATTAGTATTACATTTGCCGACCCTTAAACAAGGGGTAAATTTTACATATTTATAGAGTATGCCAACAATATCACAATTAGTACGAACAGGAAGAGTCACAATTACTAAGAAGAGTAAATCGGCTGCTTTGGATTCGTGTCCTCAACGAAGAGGGGTTTGTACACGTGTTTACACGACTACGCCTAAAAAACCAAATTCAGCAATGCGTAAAGTTGCTAGGGTAAGGTTAACTAACGGTAAGGAAGTAAACGCATACATTCCTGGAGAAGGACATAATCTACAAGAGCACTCGATAGTATTAGTAAGGGGCGGAAGAGTCAAAGATTTGCCAGGAGTTAGATATCATATCGTTCGTGGGGCATTGGACACAGCAGGTGTGGCCGGTAGAACACAACGTAGATCTAAGTACGGAGCAAAAAGACCTAAGAAGTAAAAACACTTTTTAAAAAGAAGAGATGAGAAAAAGACAGGCAAAAAAACGACCACTTTTACCGGATCCAAAATTTAACGATCAGTTAGTGACTAGATTTGTTAACATGATGATGTGGGATGGTAAGAAATCTGTAGCGTTTAGTGTATTCTATGATGCTATCGATATTGTCGATGCCAAAAAAACAGACGAAGAAAAAACTGCTTTAGAACTTTGGAAGGATGCATTGAGTAATGTTATGCCTCACGTAGAAGTAAGAAGTAGGAGGGTTGGTGGTGCAACCTTTCAGATACCGATGCAAATAAGGCCGGATAGAAAAATTTCAACCGCAATGAAGTGGCTTATCAGCTACGCAAGAAAGCGTAATGAGAAGGGAATGGCTCAAAAATTGGCTGGTGAGATTTTAGCTGCTTCTAAGGAAGAGGGTGCTGCTGTTAAGAAAAGGACAGATACGCACAAGATGGCTGAGGCTAACAAGGCATTTTCTCACTTTAGATTTTAATCGGAGATGGCAAGAGATTTAAAACTTACTAGAAATATAGGTATTGCGGCGCATATTGATGCGGGTAAAACAACCACTACAGAAAGAATTTTATTTTATACGGGTGTTTCGCACAAAATTGGTGAGGTGCATGATGGTGCTTCCACTATGGATTGGATGGAGCAGGAAGCTGAGCGTGGAATTACGATTACCTCTGCAGCCACTACTTGTGACTGGACATTTCCACAAGAAAATGGTGAACCTACTGCTGATGCACAAGATTATCATTTTAATATTATAGATACTCCGGGTCACGTTGATTTTACCGTAGAGGTGAATAGGTCACTACGTGTTCTTGACGGTTTAGTTTTTCTTTTTAGTGCGGTAGATGGTGTTGAGCCACAGTCCGAGACAAATTGGAGACTAGCCGATAATTATAAGGTTCCTAGAATTGGTTTCGTTAATAAAATGGATCGTCAAGGTTCAGATTTCTTGGGTGTTTGTGCTCAAGTTAAAGATATGTTGAAATCCAATGCAGTGCCGATTGTATTGAATATTGGTGATGAGGACGATTTCAAAGGTATTGTAGACTTAGTTAAGAATAGGGCTATAGTATGGCACGACGATAATTATGGATCTACTTTTGACGTTGTAGCTATTCCTGAAGACATGAAGGATGAAGTACGCAAGTACCGGGCTATGTTGATAGAGGAGGTTGCTAGTTATGATGAAAATCTGTTAGAGAAGTTCATGCAAGATGAGGATTCTATAACGGAAGAAGAAGTGCACGCTGCTTTGAGAGCTGCCGTTATGGATATGGCAATCATACCTATGGTATGTGGTTCTTCGTTTAAAAATAAAGGAGTACAGTTTTTATTAGATGCAGTATGTCGTTATTTACCTTCTCCTTTGGATAGGGATAATATAATAGGTGTAAACCCTGATACTGGTGAGGAAGAATTGCGTAAGCCAAATGTAAAAGAACCTTTTGCGGCTTTGGCTTTTAAGATAGCTACAGACCCTTTTGTTGGTCGTTTAGCATTTTTCCGTGCATATTCTGGACGGTTGGATGCTGGTTCCTATATACTAAATAACCGTTCCGGTAAAAAAGAACGTATTTCACGTATCTATCAGATGCACTCAAATAAGCAGAACTCCATTGATTTTATTGAGGCAGGAGATATTGGAGCTGCTGTAGGGTTTAAGGATATTAAGACGGGAGATACCATGTCCTCAGAAAAACATCCTATCGTTTTGGAAAGTATGGATTTTCCTGATCCAGTGATTGGTATTGCTGTGGAGCCTAAGACAAAGGTAGATGTTGATAAATTGGGTATGGCTTTAGCTAAATTAGCTGAAGAAGATCCAACGTTTCAAGTAAAGACCGATGAGGCTTCGGGTCAGACTATCATTTCAGGTATGGGCGAGCTACATTTGGAAATTATAGTGGATCGTTTAAGAAGAGAATTTAAGGTGGAGGTAAATCAAGGTGAGCCCCAAGTTGAATATAAGGAGGCGCTTACTAAATTGACTGCACACCGTGAAACATATAAGAAACAATCAGGTGGTCGTGGTAAGTTTGGGGATATCGTTTTTGAAATGAGTCCAGCGGATGATGATTTTGAGGGTGAAGGCTTGCAATTTGTAGATCAAATTAAAGGTGGTCGTATACCTAAAGAATTTATACCATCAATTGAGAAGGGATTTGCTTCAGCTATGATGAATGGTCCTCTAGCAGGTTTTGAAATGGATACCATGAAAGTGGTTTTAAAGGATGGTTCTTTCCATGCTGTGGATTCTGATGCATTGTCATTTGAACTGGCAGCCAAAATGGGTTACAAAGCTGCAGGTAAAGCTGCTGGTGCCGTAATTATGGAGCCAATCATGAAGATAGAAGTGATTACACCTGAATTAAATATGGGTGATATCGTAGGTGATTTAAACCGAAGAAGGGGAACAATTACTGATATGAGCGACCGAGCTGGTGCTAAAGTTGTAAAGGGAACTGTTCCATTATCTGAAATGTTTGGATATGTTACATCTCTTAGAACCTTGTCATCTGGTAGAGCGACATCAACAATGGAGTTTTTGCATTATGCCCAAACACCTTCAAATATATCTGAAGAGGTTATTAAAAAGGCGAAAGGTATAACAGGATAAATCAAAGTAATGAGTCAGAAAATTAGAATAAAATTAAAATCTTACGATTATAACTTAGTAGATAAGTCTGCTGAGAAAATTGTAAAGACGGTAAAAACTACTGGCGCTGTTGTAACAGGGCCTATTCCTTTGCCAACGCACAAGAAGATATTTACTGTATTGCGTTCTCCGCATGTAAATAAAAAATCTCGTGAGCAGTTTCAATTAAGTTCATATAAGAGATTATTGGATATATACAGTTCTTCTTCAAAAACTATTGACGCTCTTATGAAATTAGAGTTGCCGAGTGGTGTTGAAGTGGAGATAAAAGTTTAAATTTGCAAACCTTTTCGATTTAGTAAAAGGTGTACATGTCCCGAGCTGCGTGCGAGGGAAAAACGGTAAAAAATAATTTAGGGTTAAATTATTTTAACCCTATTTTTTTGAATTGAGTTTAAATAGTAATAATTAATATAAATAGTATGTCTGGGTTAATAGGAAAAAAAGTAGGCATGACCAGTATTTTTGACGAGAATGGGAAGAACATCCCGTGTACTGTTATTCAAGCTGGACCATGTGTGGTTACCCAAGTCAGAACCGAAGAGGTTGACGGGTACAGTGCCCTTCAGCTTGGTTTCGATGACAAGGCAGAAAAACGTGCAAATAAGTCCGAAATCGGTCACTTTAAAAAAGCAGGTGCTTCTCCTAAGAAAAAAGTCGTTGAATTTCAAGGTTTTGAAGGTGATTACAAATTAGGAGACACCGTAGGTGTTGATGTTTTTGTAGAAGGAGAATTTGTTGATGTCGTAGGCACATCAAAAGGAAAGGGTTTCCAAGGGGTTGTGAAACGTCATGGTTTTGCAGGAGTAGGGCAGGCAACTCACGGCCAGCACAATAGACTAAGGGCTCCAGGTTCCATTGGTGCCGCTTCGTATCCAGCAAGGGTTTTTAAGGGTATGAAAATGGCCGGTAGAATGGGAACCGACAGGGTAACAGTTCAAAACCTCAAGGTCTTGAAAGTAGTTCCAGAAAAGAATCTTGTTGTTGTTAAAGGTTGTGTTCCTGGTCATAAAAACGCTTATGTAACTATTGAGAAGTAATGAAGGTAGCAGTTTTAGATATTAAAGGAAATGACACGGGGAGAAAGGCAGACCTTTCTGATCAAGTGTTCGGTATAGAACCTAATAATCATGCAGTTTATTTAGACGTTAAGCAGTACTTGGCACATCAAAGGCAAGGTACACATAAGTCTAAGGAAAGAGCTGAGATAGCAGGTAGTACTAGAAAGATTAAAAAGCAAAAGGGTACGGGTACCGCAAGAGCTGGTAGTATAAAGTCTCCGATTTTTAGAGGAGGTGGACGTATTTTTGGTCCTAGACCAAAGGATTATACGCAAAAATTGAATAAAAATTTAAAGCGTTTGGCCAGAAAGTCAGCGTTAACACTGAAATCTCAGGAAAAGGCGATTTTGGTGGTTGAAGACTTTGATTTCGATGCACCAAAAACTAAAGATTTTGTTCAAGTTTTAAAGTCCTTAGGCTTAGAAGACAAAAAGTCTTTATTTGTGTTGGGCGATTCAAATAAAGGTGTATATTTGTCATCTCGTAATTTCACCCATTCAGACGTTATAACTAGCTCAGAATTAAGCACTTACAAGATATTAAATGCAAATAGCATTGTGTTGTTAGAAGGTGCTTTGGAGGGAATAGTATTGAATTTAAATAAATAAGTAAAGCCATGAGTGTGTTAATCAAGCCCATCATAACGGAAAAAATGACTGCTGATAGTGAATTAAATAATCGCTATGGTTTTATTGTTGATCCTAGGGCCAACAAAATTCAGATTAAAGATGCTGTTGAGGCAGCTTATGGTGTATCGGTTAAGAAGGTTCGTACAATGAACTACGGTCCATCACGAAAATCCAGATATACAAAAACTGGTGTTCAGCACGGAAAAACTAATGCGATTAAGAAAGCAGTGGTTGATATTGTTGAAGGGGATATAATCGATTTTTACAGTAATCTATAAAGACAAGAAATGTCAGTTAGAAAATTAAAACCAGTCACTCCTGGACAGCGTTTTAGAGTAGTAAATGGATTTGATGCCATTACTACTGATAAGCCGGAGAAGAGCTTGCTCGCTCCGTTGAAAAAGTCCGGAGGTAGAAACAGTCAAGGTAAAATGACCATACGCCAAAAAGGTGGTGGACATAAGAGAAGATATCGTGTAATCGATTTCAAAAGAGATAAACGTGACGTTGCGTCTACGGTTACCTCCATAGAATATGATCCAAATAGGACTGCATTTGTTGCTCTATTGTCGTATGCAGATGGAGAGAAGCGATATGTGATTGCTCAAAATGGTCTTCAAGTCGGACAGCAATTATTGTCTGGAGTGAATGCGGCTCCGGAAATTGGAAATGCTATGCCTTTGACTGAAATTCCATTAGGAACTATTATTTCTTGTATTGAATTACGTCCTGGACAAGGTGCTGTTATGGCACGTAGCGCTGGAACCTTTGCTCAATTAATGGCAAAGGATGGTAAATTTGTTACCGTGAAAATGCCTTCTGGTGAAACAAGATTGATACTTTCTGGATGCATGGCTACAATTGGAGCTATATCAAATTCTGATCATCAATTGTTGGTGTCAGGTAAGGCAGGTAGAAGTAGGTGGTTGGGTAGACGACCTAGGACAAGACCAGTAGCAATGAATCCTGTCGATCACCCAATGGGTGGTGGTGAAGGTAGAGCTTCTGGTGGTCATCCAAGATCTAGGAATGGTATTCCTGCTAAAGGTTTTAGAACACGTTCTAAGACTAAGAGCACAAATAAGTATATAATAGAACGTAGAAAGAAATAAAACTAGAAAGAAATGGCACGTTCACTAAAAAAAGGACCTTACGTTCACTATAGCTTGGAGAAAAAAATCCAACAGAGCGCATCTTCGGGTAAGAAGTCAGTCATAAAGACATGGTCAAGAGCATCAATGATAACTCCTGATTTTGTTGGGATGACGATAGCGGTTCACAATGGAAGACAATTCGTTCCAGTTTTTGTAACTGAGAATATGGTTGGTCACAAACTGGGAGAATTTTCACCTACTAGATCCTTTAGGGGTCACGCAGGTGCAAAAAATAAAGGTAAAAAGTAAGCTATGGGAGTCCGTAAAAAACAAATGGCCGAAAGAATAAAGGCAGAAAAGAAGAAGATTGCTTTTGCAAAGTTGAACAATTGTCCAACTTCCCCTAGAAAGATGAGACTTGTCGCAGATTTAATTCGCGGCGAGAAAGTAGAAAAGGCCTTGGCTATACTACGTTTCAATAGTAAGGAGGCTTCAAGAAAGCTTGAAAAACTATTATTATCTGCCTTAGCTAATTGGCAAGCCAAAAATGAGGATTCCAATGTGGAAGATGCTGATTTGGTTGTTGCAGAAATTAGGGTAGATGGTGGTACTATGTTAAAAAGACTTAGGCCAGCCCCGCAAGGAAGAGCACACAGAATTAGAAAACGTTCCAACCATGTTACTTTGGTGTTGGGGTCTAACAATAATATAGCAAGCTAGAATGGGACAGAAAACAAATCCAATAGGAAATCGTCTTGGAATCATTAGAGGTTGGGAGTCCAACTGGTATGGCGGAAACGATTACGGTGATAAGCTTGCTGAAGACAGCAAAATCAGAAAATATATTCATGCTAGGCTTTCAAAGGCTAGTGTATCTAGAGTAATTATTGAGCGAACCTTGAAGTTGGTAACCGTAACGGTTACTACTGCAAGACCAGGTATCATCATTGGTAAAGGGGGTCAGGAAGTAGACAAACTTAAGGAGGAGCTTAAAAAGATTACTGGTAAAGAGGTGCAGATTAATATATACGAAATAAAGCGACCTGAGGTAGATGCTAACTTAGTTGCTGCTAGTATAGCACGACAGATTGAGAGCAGGATTTCGTTTAGAAGAGCCATAAAGATGTCTATAACCGCAGCCATGAGAATGAATGCTGAGGGAATTAAAGTACAGATATCTGGGAGATTGAATGGTGCTGAAATGGCGCGTTCAGAATCTTATAAAGATGGTCGTATTCCTTTATCCACTTTTAGGGCAGATATTGATTATGCGTTGCATGAAGCACAGACAACCTATGGTAAGTTAGGTATTAAGGTTTGGATTATGAAAGGTGAGGTCTACGGCAAAAGAGAGTTGTCGCCGCTAGTAGGTATGCAGAAAGGGCAGTCTAAGGGGCCAAGTAATCAAGATGGTGGAAGAAAGCCACGTCGCAGAAAGTAATTATAAAGAAGTAAAGAAATGTTACAACCGAAAAGAACGAAGTTTCGTAAAATGCAGAAGGGGCGTATGAAGGGTAATACCGGAAGAGGTCATCAGCTATCAAATGGTATGTTCGGTATAAAGTCTGTTGGAGAAGCAGCGTTTTTAACCTCACGACAAATTGAAGCCGCCCGTATTGCAGCTACCAGATATATGAAGAGAGAGGGTCAGTTATGGATAAAGATTTTTCCAGACAAGCCTATTACCAAAAAGCCTTTAGAAGTACGTATGGGTAAAGGTAAGGGTGCTCCTGAATATTTTGTTGCCGTAGTAAAGCCAGGAAGAGTGATGTTTGAGATTGGGGGGGTATCCATAGATATTGCCAAGGAGGCGCTAAGATTGGCGGCACAGAAACTTCCTGTAAAGACCAAATTTATTGTTGCTAGAGATTATTCACTTGATAATTAATCGTAAGTAGTTATGAAAAAACAAGAAGTAAAAGAATTGTCTGTTGAAGGACTTACGGAGAAACTCATCGAGTATAAGAAACAGCATGCGGATTTAAAGATGGCTCATTTTGTAACGCCTTTAGAGAATCCTCTTCAGATTAGGAAAGTAAGAAGAACTGTTGCTAGATTAGCTACGGAATTAACAAATAGGGAAAACCAATAACTGGTTCTGCTTTATGGAAGAAAAGAGAAATTTAAGAAAGGAAAGAGTCGGAGTTGTAACTAGTAATAAAATGGAGAAATCCATAGTTGTTGCTGAGGTAAATCGTGTAAAACACCCGATGTACGGAAAATTCGTTTTAAAAACGAAGAAATACGTTGCGCACGACGAGAAGAACGACTGTAGAGAAGGTGATACGGTTAAGATTATGGAGACGCGTCCCATGAGTAAGACCAAATGTTGGAGGTTAGTAGAAATCTTAGAAAGAGCCAAATAAGTTATGTTACAGCAAGAATCTAGATTAAAGGTAGCGGATAATACGGGAGCGAAAGAGGTTTTAACTATTCGTGTCCTAGGGGGAACCAAAAGAAGGTATGCTTCAATTGGTGATAAGATTGTGGTGACGGTTAAGGATGCTACCCCTAATGGAGGTATCAAAAAAGGCGCGG
>JBLIEO010000076.1:0-9033 GCA_047633095.1 Maribacter sp. | reverse complement strand
CGTGGTTTGCGACATGGAATAATGGCAAAGGACCAACCATAGCCTTAGGTAGCGATGTAGATTGCATACCAAAAGCCTCTCAATACCCTGGGGTAGCCTACCATAAACCTATAGTTGATGGCGCACCCGGGCATGGCGAAGGACATAATTCTGGCATACCTATGAATATTTCTGCTGCGTTGGCCGTAAAAAAAATCATGGAGCGAGAAAATATTGGAGGTACTCTGCTTGTTTGGCCAGGCATTGCCGAAGAATTGCTTGCCGCTAAAGCCTGGTATGTGCGAGATGGGCTTTTTGATGATATAGACATGTGTATTTTTACCCATGTAAGTAATAACCTCAGTGTTTCTTATGGCCCCACAAGAGGTACGGGATTAATCTCAGTAGAATATTCTTTTGAAGGAGAGTCCGCACACTCGGCAGGATCACCATGGCGCGGTAAAAGTGCGTTGGATGCGGCGGAATTAATGAATATTGCTTGGAACTATAAACGAGAGCACCTGCATCCGTTAAGACGTTCTCATTCTATCTTTACGGATGCTGGTGACCAACCTAATGTAGTACCTTCCAAAGCAGCAATATGGTTTTATTTCAGGGATATAAAGTATGACGGAATTATGGACATGTACAACGAGGCAAATAAAATGGCTGAGGGTGCTGCAATGATGACGGGTACCACTGTAAAACACAAAGTACTAGGTGCTGCTTGGCCCAGACATTACAACAAGGTAATTGCAGAGACGATGTATGAGAATATTAAACAAGTGGGTTTACCTAATTGGTCAGAAGAAGACCAAATGTTAGCCAAAGCTGTGCAAACGGAGGTAAATTCAGAAAAAATAGAAGGATTGAGCACGGAGCTTTCCCCTTTGGGATTGCCAGTAATTGAACCAATTAGTGGAGGTTCTGATGATATAGGTGATATTTCTTGGAAAGTGCCAACGGTAACCATGCGTTTTCCATCTAATATTCCAGGGTTGCAAGGGCATCATTGGAGCAATGCTATCTCCATGGCCACTCCTATTGCTCACAAAGGAGTAGTAGCCGGAGCCAAAGCAGAGGCTATGACTATTCTAGATTTTCTTTTAAAACCAGAGCTGTTAACGGGAGCTTGGGACTATTTTACAAATGAACAAACCAAAGAAACTAAATTTATTTCTATGATTTCGGAAAGTGATATGCCTCCCATTTATCTAAATGCAGATAAGCAAGGACAGTTTAGGTCCCAATTGGAGCAATTTTATTTTGACGAAACTAAATTTGATACTTATTTGGAGCAGTTAGGAGTTGAGTATCCTACGTTGAAAAAGTAGATTTCTCTGCAGTTAATTTTACAACAACCCTGCATACATTTCGTGTGGCAGGGTCGTTTCTTTAGTGGCATTAATTTTTAATATGGAGTTATTAAAAAACAAAGTATGAATTATAGACTACAGTATTAGCTATATTTAAGTATGATAATTTCATGTAGTACATTAGTTTTGCAATTCTAATAATACGTCCTAAGAATACCTTCTAACTAATTATAATATGCCCTCAAAAAAAATAGTACCTGTTGCAACTTGCGGAGTAGCTATGTGCATGAAGATGTTAGATAGCAAATGGAAACCTATTATCCTATTTCGAATATTCAAAGGCGTAAACAGGTTTACGATATTACTTAAAGAAGTAGATGGGATTAATAGGCAAATGTTGAGTAAACAATTAAAGTCACTAGAAAAATCGGGTATCTTGGAACGGAAAACCTTTCCTGAAATTCCGCCTCGGGTAGAGTATTCTCTAACCCCGTTTGGGAAATCATTACTACCTGTTTTCCGGTCCATGCAACGTTGGGGGGATAACCAGCAAATGACTGGCAAAACAGAAACTAAAGTGGAAACGAAAGCAGCGCCACAACAAATTGCTTTATTTGATTAAATTGAATTAACCTTATATTTATAATAGGTTCTTGCGTAATTGTTTTTGCGGATTAGAATTAGACCAATTTTTTTTCTAACAAGGCCATATAAAACCCGTCAAAACCACTTTTAGAGGCATAGATTTTTTTCTCGCTGATAAGGGAGAAATCTGTTCCTTCTTCACTGGATAAAAAAGATTTGACTTGGTCGTTGTTTTCTTGTGGGAGAATTGAGCAGGTTGCATAAACCATTTTACCACCCGGCTTTAGGATTTTACTGTAATTTCCTAAAATTTCACGTTGGATTTTGGTAATCTTCTCCAAGAATTCTGGCTGCATCTTCCATTTGGTATCGGGATTTCTTCTAATAACCCCTAAACCTGTGCAAGGTGCGTCAATAAGTACTCTATCTGCACTTCCGTATAGTTTTTTAAACACCTTGGTAGAATCAATTTCTCTAGGTTCTATATTATGGGCACCGTTTCTTTTGGCACGGCGCTTTAATTCTTTTAGTTTGCTGCCGTAAATATCCATCGCAATTAACTGCCCTTTGTTTTCCATTAAGGCTGCAAGGTGTAGCGATTTACCACCAGCTCCTGCACATGTGTCTACAACCCGTTGTCCGGGTTTTACATCTAGCATGGCCGCAACCAACTGAGAAGAGGCATCTTGAACCTCAAAGAATCCTTTTTTGAAAGATTCCGTCACAAAAACATTGGCTCTTTCCGGTAACCGAAGTGCTGAATCATAACCCTTAATGGCTTCTGTTACAATACCTTCGTCCAAGAGGGCTTTTCTTAATTCTTCCCTGCTTGTCTTTAAGGTATTGGTCCTAAGAATAACTTGTGCGGGTTCGTTTAGTTTTGCTATTTCTGCCGTCCAAAGTTTTTCACCAAGGGATTTTTCGCAAAGGTCATCAATCCAATCTGGCACCGCTTCACGGTACTTTCTAATTTTAGAAAGCTCATCGAACTTCCCCTTAATACGACGTTCAGGCGTAGTTTCTATTTGTTTCCAATCAGGTAAAGCAACTCCTTTAAGTACGGCCCAAACAGCCCACATACGAAATAAATCTGGTCTACTAAAAGGCTCTTTTATATCTGCTATTTCAGTGTAAAGACGCTTGTAGCGAACCATTTCATAGGTAGTCTCCGCAATAAAACCTCTATCTCTAGCCCCCCAGCGCTTATCAAAACGCAATACTTTTTGTACGACTTTATCGGCATATTCCTTTTCGTTGAAAATCAAATTTAAAGCATCGATTACGGCAAATACGAGGTTCCTGTGCAGTTTCATCTGATATTCTTTTATTTTAGTCTAATCTATTTATTCTCCTGTGCCACCTAGTTTCTTAGCAATTTTGAAAGATAGTAGATAGCGTATTTTTCTTAAAAAATTAAGGCTGCAAAGGTAGTCTTTTGAAATTGTTTAATTTGTGTAAATTGCAACTCAAATTTCCTCTTTTGGAAGATCAGAACTTTATAAAAGCTTTACAGGAAAAAACCAATCAGGCTTATGGCCAATTGCTAGATGAATATCAGCAAAAGGTTTTTGGTACCTGTATTTCGTTTGTGCCTAACCAAGAAGATGCTGAAGATATTGCCCAAGATGTATTTATAGAAGTGTTCAATTCTATTTCCAAATTTAAAGGAGATTCAAAATTATCAACTTGGATATATAGAATTTCGACCAATAAATGCTTGGAATTCATCCGTAAAAAAAATACTAAAAAACGTTTTGGATTTATGCAATCGTTAATGTGGAATGACACGCCAATAGATCAAAGTGCCTATTTTACTGAGTTTAATCATCCTGGAATACAATTAGAGAATAAAGAAAAAAATGAAATATTGTTTGCTGCAATTAATAAGTTACCAGAAGCACAACGCATTGTGTACACCTTAAACAAAATAGATGACTTGAGTTATCAGGAAGTAGCCGATATCACCGAAAAAAGTAAATCTTCAATTGAGTCATTATTGTTTAGAGCGAAAAAGAATTTACAGGTATTATTACATGAGTATTATAAAAAAGATGGAAACTAGCGCAAGTTAGTCCTGTTAAAAGCATCTTAATAGAACACACATAAATCACGAGTATGCATAGTAAAAAAAATATTGACCTGCTGGTGGAAGAAACCCTAGAGCGTGTTTCAACTATTGATAAGGTAAAAACTCCAGCTTTTTTTAAAGAAAGAGTTCTAAATAGAATGGTAGAAGAAAGTGCGTCTAAACCAGAGGGCGTTTTCTTTTTAAATAGCTTCGCCCCAAAATTCCAAGCCGCAGCACTTATCTGTTTTGTTATTGTGAATACTTTGGCACTTCTTTCGTATTCATCCGATAGTTACAACGACAATGTTGAAAATTTTGCTGAGGTATACGGACTTTCAGAAACGGACACTGATTCTTATTTATACCAGAACTAGAGATTATGAAGAAAAATGTACTCTTATATATCTTGTTGGTATTCTTAGTGCTCATGAACGGCTTTTTCTTGTTCAAACATTTTGGTTCATCAAGTCCGAGTCGCCACCAAACATTTGCTCCCCGAAACTTTATAAGCAAGCAGTTAGATTTTGATACCGAACAATTAAAACAATTTGAAACTATTGATAAGGCGCACCGCCAAAAGATGAATGTTATATTATATGATATAAAAGCAACTAAAGAAATATTGTTTGATAAGCTGTCTGATGAATTAATCAGCAATTCAGAGATTGATGCTATTGCTACACAAATTGCGAAAAAGGAAAAAGCTAAAGAATTGGAAACGTTTCGTTTTTTTAAATCATTAAATGAAATATGTAGCGACAGCCAAAAAGAAAAACTCAAAAAGATACTAAAAGATGGTTTACGTTTACAAGGACCTCCTCCTGGTAGAAATGGACCTCCGCAAGGCGGGCTAAGAGATGAGGCTAGGCCACCTCCACCCAGACCTAGATGAGTATTCAATACATGAAGACCCTAACTTTTAAGTCAGGGTCTTTTTTTTTGCTTTTATTAACATAGCTCAACACAAGTTTATAAATGGTAGCACATCTAAAGAAGAACAAACAAATAAAATTTATAACTATGAACAACAGCAAATTTAAAACATTGATGATAATTTTTGGTGCGACTTTGTTTATTTCAAGTAGCTCCTTTGGACAATCTCAAAATAGGGAGGAGCGGAAAGAACCACCAACATTTAGTGAGTTGTTGGAAAAGATGGATACCAACGAAGACGGAAAACTTTCTACAAAAGAAGTTAAAGGCCCATTAAAAAAAGATTTTTCAAAAATTGATACTGATGAAGATGGCTTCATTACCAAAAAAGAATTAGAGAAAGCACCAAAGCCAAAAAGAGGTCCTAAAAGATAAAAGTAGGACGACAGAAATAAAAAGAAAACTTGGAATAAATAGATTTCCGCCAATACTGAAATGACAAATAAATTCTTTAGGTATGAAAAAAATTAAAAAGTATATAAATTTATTCCTTGTTGTTTTTCTATTAAGTGCTGCAATACTAAGCGTTACTTCTTGTAGTGATGACAATCAAATTATTACAATTACTGAAGATGAAACCGATGATGAAACTAAAGATGAAGCAGAAACATTAGACGATACTGATTTTGTGGCAAGCGATTGGACTATGGAAACCCACAGTAAAGATACGGACCCAAATTTTGACGAAGTGTTTGAGGATAATGCCGTAAAACGGTTAGATGTCGTTATAACCGAAGCGCGGTGGCAAAGTATGTTAGATGACATGACCACTCTTTATGGTGTGTTTGGTGCCACAGGGCAGGGCGGACCTGGCGGCAGCGGCCCTCCAGGAGGGCAAGGGGGCTATATTTTTACAGAAGAAGACCCAATTTTCGTGCCGTCCGAGGTTTTCTATGAAGATAAAGAATGGTACAGAGTAGGAGTGCGTTTTAAAGGCAACTCCAGTTTACAATCAAGCTGGCAAGCAGGAATTTTAAAATTATCATTTAAACTAGATTTTGATGAGTTTGAAGATAAGTATCCCCAAATAGATAATCAACGTTTTTACGGCTTCAAAAAATTAAGTCTTAAAAACAACTATGATGATAAATCTATGCTCCGCGAAAAAGTAGCTGCCGATGTATTCAAAAGTGCAGGAGTGGCAGTTTCACATACAGCCTTTTATGCAGTGTATGTAGACCATGGTGATGGGCCACAATATTTTGGAGTATATACTATGGTAGAAGAGGTTGACGATACCGTTATAGATGAGCAATTTTCCGACGACGACGGGAATTTATACAAGCCAGATGGCGATGCAGCGAGTTTTGCTTTAGGAACTTATAATAAAGAGGAGTATGTGAAGAAAACTAATGAAGACGATTTCGATTTCTCAGACGTTGAGCGTTTGTTGGACATCTTACATGATGAAACAAGAACTACTGACAGCACTGCTTGGAGAGCAAATTTAGAAACTGTCTTTGATACCGATATATTCATAAAATATTTAGCGGTAAATACGGTAATTCAAAATTGGGATACCTACGGTAGAATGACACATAATTATTTCTTGTACAATGATCCAGAGACTAGCAAATTAACTTGGATTCCCTGGGATAATAATGAATCCCTTCAAGAAGGAAAACAGGGAGGTTCTCCTGCACTTGACTTTTCGGATGTTGAGTCAGCTCAATGGCCATTAATATCATATTTATATGAAGATGCAACGTACAAAATTAAATACGATACGTATGTGCAAGAGGTTGTAGATGGTCCGTTTAATGTAAGTACTGTGCAAGCCTTATACAGTACGTATTCAACTTTGGTTGAACCTTATGCAACTAATGAAGAGTCTGGTTATACTTTTCTTAATAGTAGTTCAGATTTTCAAGCTGCCGTTAGTGAGTTAAACGCGCATGTTTTGCAACGTACTACAGCAGTAAACAGCTACCTAAATAACTAGAAGACGAATAAAAGCTATTGTCGGTTTGTTTCATAAGGGCTTTGGAAGGAGTTTTAAAGCCCTTATGAAATAAAATAAGAATCAAGCGCAAGTTTATTCCAATTGACACATCTAAATATAAACACTAAAAAAGTACCATGAAAAACAGAATTAAAAAATTAAGCCTAATCTTCACCACAACTTTAATAGCAGCACTAGGATTTATTGCCTGTAGTTCTGATGATGGAGCTACAGATAATACGGAGGAAGTTGTAACAACCTTGCATGCAGCCTACGAAGCATTTGATACAGAAGCCACAACCATTTATTTAGATGGCTCTAATGTGGTTATTGAAACCACAGGATTACCGAACCATGAAACCGTTTATTGGGGTGAGGGGAATGAACTTTATAAGGCAGAAGATGACGTAGAAACTACGCCAAGTATCATATCAAGTAATAATAATGCAACCAGTATTACAGTAGATGCAACTCCCAATTTAGACGGCAGTACTGTGTCAACCAATTTTAACACTATCGGCATAGCGGTTAGTGGTTCTTCAATCTTTAACGACCAAGAAGGTGGTGGTGCGTTAGACCAGGCTGCCGCAAGTTTAGATTGGACTGGTGCACATATTGGCCCTGGGGTGTATCACTATCATTTGGAACCCATAGCATTTTCTGATGATGATGATAACTTAGTAGGAATTTTGCTTGATGGAGTTTTTCTCTATGGAAGAAAATGTGTTTCGACTGGTGATTACGCCAGCAATTTAGATGCCTCTGGCGGACATACTACCAAAACCCAATACACCGATGGTATTGAAGAGTATCATTACCACATTATCAATGAGGTATACTCAACTACAGGGTCGTATTTGGCATTCGCTGGTCCGTATCAAGGGTATTAAAAAATAAAAATAACAGATGAAACTTATTTATCTACTTGTTCTAACAACGCTTTTGTTGACCAGCTGTAAAAAGGCTTTGGTTAAGGAAAGCGTTGTTGCAAAAGGTATTGTTATAGATGATTTTGTAGTGTCTAAAAACGATTTAGTACTCAATCAGATAGAAGGCAAATGGTATTATAGGGGCCAAGCATTTAACGGCTTTTCATTAAAATATTATTCAAACGAAAACTTAGAAGAAAGACTTGGTTTTTATAACGGGAAGCGCGAGGGTATTGCCAAACGCTGGTCAGAAAATGGGGTGCTTCGAGTAGCGTCACATTATAAACAAAACCGTTTGGTAGGAAGTTATAAAAGTTGGTGGGAAAATGGTGTTTTAGGTGCTGATGCTTATTATGAAAACGGAAAAATGAATGGCATAGCAAAAGAATGGTATTCAACTGGTCGGCTTTCCAAAGAACGACTACTAGTAGACGGCAAGGAAGAAGGACTCCAAAAAGCATGGTTGAAAAATGGCACATTATATGTCAATTACGAAGCGAAAAACGGGCGTATATTTGGAATGAAAAGAGCTAATTCATGTTATCAATTAAAAGATGAGGTTGTTGTTAGAAGCGAATAAAATAAAACTACTTTTTATGCTTGCTTGTACACTAATTATAAGTTGTAAACAGGAAGTTAAAAAAGAAAATGTAGTTGTAGTGGAAACGAGCAGGGTAGACCATCTACCCTACTATAAAGATGCCTCTTTTACACCCAATTGGTTAGTGCCAAATAGTGAAGAAGAAAAGCAATTTCATAAGATCCCCGATTTTAAACTTATAAACCAACTTGGTGATACCATCACTCAAAAAACATTTATTGATAAAATTTATATTACAGACTTCTTCTTTACCAGTTGCCCCGGTATTTGCTTGAAAATGACTGGAAATATGTCAAAACTACAAGAAGAATTTAAAGAAGATTCAGAAATAGCATTATTGTCGCATTCAGTTACACCAAACATAGATTCGGTTTCTGTGCTTCGTGAATATGCTGAAAAGCATGATATTATTGCCAATAAATGGCATTTGGTCACAGGTGATAAAATGAATATTTATGACTTGGGAAGAAAACAGTATTTCGTCGAGAACGATTTAGGGATTCCGAAAAACATCAATGATTTTTTACACACCGAAAACTTTCTGCTTATTGATAAGAACAAGCATATTCGAGGTGTTTATAATGGACTGAATAGGGCGTCTATTGCACAATTGGTTACAGATGTTAAAACATTAAAAGAAGAAGGATAATAATGAATAGAACGGCTACTTTGCCGATAAA
>JBLIEO010000075.1:0-9169 GCA_047633095.1 Maribacter sp. | reverse complement strand
GTATGGACAGAAACTGATTTAAAAGAAATTCTAAGAGAGGACTTTGCCCTATTTTCTGAGTACTATACGATACAAAAAGAAAATGTATGGGAGGAGGACAGCTATATCCTTAGCAAATCTTTGGATGACGATGCATTTTCAGCTAAACACGCGATTCCGCTATCCCAACTACATACACTGAAAACTAAATGGCACAAAAAACTGCTTACAGCAAGAGAAAAAAGAATCCGACCTCGTACCGATGATAAAATACTAATATCTTGGAATGCACTCTTAATAAATGGGTATGTGGATGCTTACACAGCTTTGGGAACACCCGCCTATTTAGATGCTGCAGCCGACATCCTCAATACCTTGCGCTCACAAGGCTACACCAATGGCGAACTTGGTCATTCGTATAAAAAAGACAGTAAACATATCCCCGGATTCCTGGAAGATTATAGTCTTTTAGCCAATGCGGCACTGAACCTTTACAGCGCGTCGCTTGATACAGAATTTCTAAAATTAGCGGAAGTACTTACTGAAACTGCCCAAGAAAAATTCAACGACTCAGCCTCTGGAATGTACACCTACAATCAAGGAAATGAGCTCATAGCAAAAATCATAAAGACCGATGATGGCGTAATCCCCTCCCCTAATGCTATTATGGCGCAAAACCTCATACTATTAGGTCATCTAACGTATGATAAAGCCGCTCAGAAAAAGGCGAAAACAATGCTAACTTCCATGATAAAGTTAATGTCGGAAACTCCGTATTCCTATGCTAAATGGAATAGCCTTTTATTGCAGACCACCTATCCATTTTACGAAGTGGCCATTGTAGGCAAGGAGGCAAAAAGTCTTGTGGCAGCGATGAGCAAAGAATACATTCCAAATATTTTATTGGTAGGAAGCATAGTGGAAAGTGAGCTTGCGCTTTTTGAAAGTAGGTATGCGGAAGATGGCACGTATATCTATGTCTGCAGGGACAATACCTGTAAGCTACCGGTTAAAACAGTGTATGAAGCTTTTGGACTTTTAGGTGGGAAAGCTAATGTCAACAATATTCCATCTCTAGGTTTTGACGGATTAAATTAATAATATTTAGATATACACTAAAAATTTAGGATATGCTTTTAGTTTTATTGATTGTAAGTGTTTTAATCATCGTGCTGCTAACGGCTAAATTGAATGTTCATCCTTTTTTAGCGCTCTTAACTGCCTCTATATTTTTCGGTATCACCAGTGGGATGCCATTACCCCTTTTAATTACCTCTATTGAAGAAGGTTTTGGTGGAACGCTAGGTAAGATAGGACTCGTGATTTTACTCGGAGTACTTATTGGTGCTTTTTTGGAACAGACAGGTGCTGCTTACAAAATGGCGGAATTGGTATTGCGCATTATTGGAAAAAAGAACGTACATGCGGCTATGGGAATTCTTGGCTACATCGTTTCTATCCCAGTTTTTGCCGATAGTGGTTTTATTATTTTAAATCCCTTGAATAAATCGTTATCAAAAAAAGCAAAATTATCCATTGCAGGAACCAGTATTGCCCTAATCTTAGGTCTTATGCTTACACATGTAATGGTGCCTCCAACTCCGGGGCCTATTGCCGCCGCTGGTATTTTGGAAGCAGATATAGGTTTGGTAATGATTTTAGGGATTGTTGTAAGCGCCCTATCACTAATTGTTGCTATTATTTATGCTAAAAGAGTAGCAGGTAAAATCTATATAGACCCCAATCCAGAACTGACAGATGAAGACATTATTGAAAAAATAAAAACGGCACCCAGCACCTTCAAGTCGTTTTTGCCCATTGTTGTACCCATCTTGCTCATCATAACCAAATCCTTAGTGTTGTTCTTTACTCCTGATGCGGTTGAAGTTAGTTTTTTGATAACGCTAATCTCCTTTGTTGGCTCCCCACTAATCGCATTGATTATTGGGGTATTATTGGCTTTTACACTCCCTAAAAAGTTTGATGTAGCTATGCTTTCCGAAGCTGGATGGACAGGGAAAGCACTACAAAGCGCATCAACTATACTATTGATAACAGGAGCTGGAGGTATTTTTGGAAAAATCCTTCAATACTCTGGTATAGGGGATGCTATGGCGCACATGTTTGAAGGTATAACGATTGGTATTTGGCTTCCATTTCTTTTGAGTGCCGCTATTAAAACTGCTCAAGGATCTTCTACCGTTGCTTTAATAACTACAGCTTCTATAATGGCGCCGTTAATGATAAGTATGGGTTTTGATTCCGAAATATTAAAAGCGCTTGTCGTAATTGCTATTGGTGCAGGCGGATTGGTAGTACCTCATGCCAATGATAGTTCGTTTTGGGTAGTGACCCAACTTACAGGGATGAATGTAAAGACAGGGTATAAGCTTTACACTAGAGGAGCACTCCTAATTGGTGTTTTTGCAGCGCTTGTTGTTTTTGCTATTTCACTGTTTGTGTAATAGTAGCTGCATTTTTGACATAACTATGAACATGGTTTTATGATAATCCTAAGTTTTTAGGGCCAAGTGTGATTGAGTATAAATTTTGACAAACTCGTTTCCCGCAGCTCCTAAATCGTTAAATGAATAGCGCAGCACAAGGAATTAAAGAACAAAAAATGCATCTACCCAGAACCTAAGGTAGATGCATTCTGATACTTTAAAATTTAGATAACTTTTTTAGTTTCCTTTCTTATAATCTGCCAAGAACTTTGCCAAGCCACTGTCTGTTAAAGGATGTTTAAGCAACCCTTTGATAGCGGATAAAGGTCCTGTCATTACATCTGCACCAATTTTTGCGCAATCGATAATATGCATTACGTGACGTATGGATGCTGCCAATATTTCAGTTTCATACCCGTAATTATCATAAATAAGACGAATATCTGCGATAAGACCTAGACCATCTGTTGAAATATCATCCAACCTTCCAATAAACGGAGAAACATAAGTGGCACCTGCCTTAGCAGCTAACAATGCTTGACCAGCAGAGAACACCAAGGTTACGTTGGTCTTAATTCCTTTGTCTGAAAAATACTTACAGGCTTTTACACCATCGGCAATCATAGGCAGTTTTACTACAATTTGCGGGTTAAGTGCTGCCAATTTTTCTCCTTCGGCAACCATACCGTCAAAATCGGTAGAAATAACCTCTGCACTAACATGCCCTGAAGCTACCTCGCAAATTTTCTTATAATGGTTTAATATATTCTCCGTACCCGTAATACCCTCTTTTGCCATTAAGGAAGGATTCGTAGTAACGCCGTCTAAGACACCCATATCTTGGGCTTCCTTTATATCTGCTAAATTTGCTGTATCTATAAAAAATTTCATTTGTTATGTTTTTAATTAATTATCTATTTTAAAAAATCGATTACTTGTTCAAACACTTGGGCACCAGTAAATCCAAATTTCTCATCTAATACTTTTGCTGGAGCAGAGTAGCCAAAATGCTCCAATCCGAATACTTTCCCATTTGGTCCTGCTAAGCCTTCTAGATTAACCGGTAAACCTGCTGTAAGTCCGAAAATAGGCTTGTTCGCTGGAATTACTGTTTGCTGGTATTCTTTGGACTGTTGTCTAAAGATACCCTCCGATGGAATGGAAGCAATGTTCACTTTTAATCCTTCTTTACGCTCCAATAACGATGCCGCTTCTACCAAGGTAGCAACTTCCGAACCGTTGGCGATTAAAACCACATCAGCATCAGCAACTTCTTGCACTAAATACCCTCCTTTTTCTGCTCCTAAAGCTTCTTTATATCTATCGCCAGATTTCGTAGGAATATCTGTTATACCCTGTCTGGAAAGAATTAGTCCCGTTGGTGTCTTATTATTCTCCATAGCCATTTTCCAAGCTACATTAGTTTCCATGGAATCTGCAGGACGTAAAGCAACAAAACTTTGTTCGTGGCTGTGGTTCTTTAATTTTTCTAATAATCGTATTTGTGCTTCTTGTTCTACAGGCTGATGTGTAGGACCGTCCTCACCTACTCTAAAAGCATCATGTGTCCAAACGAACTTCACCGGAAGCTCTTGAATACAGCTTAAACGTATGGCGGGTTTCATATAATCTGAAAATACGAAAAACGTAGCTACAACCGGGATAATACCTCCGTGTAGTGCAATTCCGTTTGCAATCGTTGCCATGGTCAATTCCGCTACCCCTGCTTGCAAGAAAGCACCTGAAAAATCGCCCTTTTTAAGTACTGTAGTTTTCTTTAAGAAACCGTCTGTTTTATCGCTATTGGATAAATCGGCTGAAGAAACAATCATGTTCTCTACGTTTTCTGCCAAGTATGCTAAAACATTAGAGGAAGCCACTCTTGTAGCCAAACCTTCTTTTTGTGTTATGGAGCCAAAGTCCAACTCTGGTAACTTACCAGAAAGGAAAGTATCCAATTTGGCAGCAAGTACTGTGTTTGATTTTCTCCATGCGGCTATCTCCTTCTTTTTTTCTGCTGCCGCTTTTGTTTTATTCGCTAAGATATCGGCATAAAAGGCCTTCACTTTAGCGTAAATATCGAACGGATTCGAAACATCGGCCCCAAGGTTCTCCATGGTTTTGTCGTAATCCGCACCGGTATCCCCAATAGGTTTACCATGAAGTTCCGTATACCCTTCGTACATAGAACCGTCTGCAGTAACACAGCCTTTACCCATTATGGTCTCGCCAATAATCAGAGTAGGTTTTTCTGTTTCCGCATTGGCATCTTTAAGTGCTTTCCTTATCTGTTCATGGTCGTGACCATCTATCGTAACCACTTTCCATCCCCATGCTTCATATTTCATAGCGGTATCCTCTGAGGTAACCTCAGCCGTCTTAGAAGATAATTGCACATCATTAGAATCGTAGAACATAATAAAATTATTCAATCCTAAATGTCCGGCGATTCTTCCCGCTCCTTGTGATATCTCTTCTTGTACACCACCATCAGAAATAAAACCATAAATCTTGTGGTTCATCCAATCGCCAAAACGTGCTTGCAAAAATTTAGCTGCAATAGCTGCCCCTACACCCATAGTATGCCCTTGTCCCAATGGACCTGAAGTATTTTCTATTCCCCTTGCCACATCCACTTCCGGATGTCCTGGAGTTATGGAACCCCATTGTCTAAAATTAGCAACGTCTTCCTTTTTATAATTCCCAAGTAAATAATACTGCGAATACATCAAAGAAGACAAATGGCCTGCATCCATAAAAAATCGATCCCGAAAAGGCCATTGCATATCCGATGGGTCAAAATTGAAAAATTCCGAATACAAAATATGCATATAATCGGCTCCTCCCATGGGTCCTCCAGGATGTCCAGAATTCGCTTTCTCTACCATTGAAATGGCCAATGCCCTAATATTATCGGCTGCTAGTTGATCTAATTCCTTGTTCATTTTTACTTATGGTTACGTTTTGCTAAGTTAATTCAAGTTGTACTGCGTACTGTGCCATCAAAGATACCTGATTTATAATGCTCTCAAAAATTAAAATTGAAAGTATAGCACCCGAAATAGAACCGTTTGTTATACCTCATCTTTCATTACTCAAAAAGCCATAAATTTAACCTGTGTAAGAGGCACCCATACATATTGATTTTATTGGGATAGTAATACTTCTCGGAGTCTTTCTCGAGTTCGCATTTGAATCCACACTGATAGCCATACATTTTATTTTCTAGGGTATTATCCTATTTTTTACACTTTTCTTATTACAAGCCAATGATACATTGGGTCCTAGTAAATTGTTGAAGTTCCTCGCAGGGAATTATCCCAAATTAAAAAAATAGGAACGAATTTTTATGTTTTTAGATTTGCGCTCAGCTACAAGGATAGCAGAAAAAATAACGAATGAGAGATACTTCGATTTTTTGAATAATTTGTTCTCTGATATAACGGGCACGATTATAAATAACAAAGGTGAAATATATTAATACATTGGGCACGAAATCATCATTTCATGGCCGCTGACTAAGGGATATAAGAATGATGATTTTCTCCAATAGTTTTTTGAAATCCAGAAAAAGCTTATTCATCTTAGACCAATCTACGAAAAGAACTATGGACTGATACCTGTATTTAAGGCATGGATTCATTATGGTCAGGTAATGACTGACAAGATAGACAGTGTGTACAAGGATATGATCTATTCTGGAGACGTTTTGAACACAACCGCTCGTATACAGGAATCCTTTAATCGTTATAATGTAGGTATTTTATCTCTACGGGAACTTTTGAATTGATTCAGAATCTCGAAGACTATGAACTTATTCCTTTAGGAAGTATTGAATTAACAGGGGAAAAATTGACCAGAATACAATTAAACCGAGCTAATTTTTGAATAGAACATATTTTGAGAAATTAACTGTTAATTTGATTTGAATGTACTACCATAAAATAGCGTCTAAGAATAAATAAACGTCATTAAAACCTGTCTATATTTCAACCACTACCAATAATTTAAAATACATGAAATTTAGTATTAAAAACAGATTTAAGAAACGTCATAAGGATTCTTAGTTTATTACACTCTTCGCAACAACGCTAGGCGTCTTATTCGCTTTATATCTTAATAATGTAAACGATTAATTAAAAATAGAGTGTCATAACCAAGACGCCTTAGCGAATTTAGATAATGAAATAAAAATTTAGGTTATGACAATAGAACGTAAAATTGCCGGCTTTTTTAACCTTACCGATGAAAACTGGATGCGGCATTCAAATCCATAAGAATATGTCTTTCAAAAATTTTACATGATATCGTTCGCCCTATTAATTCCATGCTAATTGTTTGCGTTCATCCCAATACAATTGCGGAGCTATTTTAAATTGAGACAATTCTTCTATTTCTACAGGGTTTAATTGAAAGTCAGTTGCTTTTAAATTTTGGGCTAAATATGCTGGTTTGTTAGCTCCACTTAGAACGGTGGCACCGTCTAGTTTTGATAAACAAAATTGTAAGTTGATGGCATCAACCCCTACCTCATATTTCTTTGAAAGCACGTCTACTTTTTTATACAAATCCATATACCCTGGATAGGCTGTATTCGGGAAAAGCCTTCCGTTCGCCAACACCTCTTTTAACACCAGTTGTTTTTTATCAGAAATAATTTGACGACCCAATGTATACATACTCTGATCTAGAACATTGTAGGTACATTGGAATACCTCAAAAAGTGGGTTCCCTTTATAATGAACGCCTATTCCTTTTTGCAGTACTTCAGTTTGATTGCTTCCTGTTGTGGTCAAACCTACCTTTATATTATGTTCCTCTTTAAGTTCAAACAAGCGTTCTAAAACGCCTATATTTTCAAGTACGCCTGACTCTAACGTAGCGGAATGAATTTGATAATACCTAAGATGGGGAACTAGTTGTTTTGAAACTTCCCATTGCATATTAAGTTTGTTTAATGAGTGCTCTTTTACCTCATGCACTTTAGCATTGGGGTCAAAATTGGCCATATAGGTATAGCCCCACTTCGTGGCCACGGTTATACTAGGGTCATTTTTTTCATTGACCCAATCTATCAACAATTGTTCTGCGAGTCCATAACCGGGTGCAGTATCATAATACCTAATCCCGGAATCATAAGCATAATTAAGCATTTCAAATCCCTCTTGCCGAAATGCAGTCAAAGAAAAGAGGTCTTTTTTTTCTTGATTTATATTGATATACTGTGGTCTTCCTATGGCTGCCGTACCCAAACCGATGCTACTATATTTGTTCATTTAGTCGAAATAAGGTGTTTAGCCGTGAGCCCATTTTAACCGTGTACAAGTATTTATATTAATTATAATCGATGCGATTTCTGCAATTTCAACTTTAGAAAAATGGGATATCATAGCATCGTTATAATTTTAAAGATTCTTGTTGCTTTTCTATGTCAATATATCACAATAGGCTACTACTACTACTTTCTCTTTTTTAGAAAACAATTCACTGTTCTACCATGATGATATATTGTCTGATTTTGCTGAGGATATGCCTATCTCCCTGCTTGTATTTGCATGAAGAATAATACAATAGAAACATCCATTCTTTTGTGCTACCCGCAAGCCCAGCAATTGCGCAAGGGTTTTATCAACAAACAAATCTGCCCCATAGCTAAATGCTTTTGCCGAGCTTAGAAAAGATGTGCTTTCCCTATTGAATCTGGGATTCTTAAATTTTACATCGTTCATAGCTTCTAGATAAAAGGCTCTTTAAAACGTTCAAAGTGGCAGGTATAGCCATTCGGAACGCGTACTAAATAATCTTGGTGCTCTGGCTCTGCAGTCCAAAAGGGCGTAAAAGGTTCAAGTGTGGTTACGACCTTGCCTTCCCATTTGTTGGAGTCTTCAACAATTTTGATAACCTCTTCTGCGATATCCTTTTCTTCCTCATTCTGGAAAAATATGGCAGAACGATAACTAGAGCCCCTATCGTTACCTTGCTGGTCAACCGTTGTTGGATTATGGATTCTGAAGAAGTAATCCAAGATTACCCTAAATGATGTTTCATTTGGATCATACGTCAACTCAATACCTTCTGCATGACTCGGATGATTGCTATAGGTAGGGTTGTCATTTTCACCTCCTTGATAGCCAACCTCGGTGTCTTTGATTCCAGGTCGGGTTCTGAACAAATCTTCCATTCCCCAAAAACAACCTCCTGCTATATATGCTTTTTTATAAGTATCCATTTATGTCTTAATTAATATGATTTGTATTATTGATTTGATTTCTTTAGGAAGATTACATTTTCTAAAAAATGCAATACTTTTTGTTCTGGCATTTCACATGGCTTTAGCAGCTCGTGCTTTTTTGTGATATAATAATTCAAACTTATAAAATTAGCACCACCAAGCTCTTCTCCATAAATTTTGAAGGAATTTCCGGTATTGAAACTAGTTTTTGTTATTCCGTATTTTCTATTCATATAGATTCCTTCGGAATAGCCTTCTGGTATATTTTGAACGCTATACAAAATCGAATTTCTCATTGCTTCTCCCTCCTAATTTTGGTTTTTATGAACTACAAGATAACATCGAACAGCCTACTTTGTGCCTTGCCCAGTCTGGACGCTTAGTAAACCATTTCTCGTTTTCTGGTTGCTCGTGGTAGGGTTTTTTCAACACGTTGAACAATTCGTCCAATAAAGCATAATCCCCTTTATCGGCATCATCTATAGCCAATTGCGCCATATAATTCCGAAGC
>JBLIEO010000074.1:0-9351 GCA_047633095.1 Maribacter sp. | reverse complement strand
TATACCAGTTATGGGGCATTTGGGTCTTACGCCACAGTCTATTTATAAATTTGGTACGTATACGGTTAGGGCAAAAGAAGAAGTTGAAGCAGAAAAACTGAAACAGGATGCGCTTCTTTTAGAAAAACTGGGCTGTTTTGGTATTGTCCTGGAAAAGATTCCTGCCAATCTTACGAAAGAAGTTTCCGAGAGCCTTACTATCCCTACTATTGGTATTGGCGGTGGAAAGCATGCCGATGGTCAGGTTTTAGTGATTCATGATTTATTGGGAATGACACATGAGTTTAATCCAAGGTTTTTACGAAGGTATATGAACCTCTATGAAGAAATGGGGAAGGCGATTTCTAGCTACGTGGCCGATGTAAAAAGTATGGATTTCCCTAATGATGAGGAACAATATTAATTTCTAAAAGGTTTGAAACAAAAGTATTTTGTATATCGATTTTATATTATAGCCTTGGTATTATTGAATATTGGCTGTGACCAAATCTCAAAAGAGGTGGTTCGGAAAAACGTGGTGAGTAGGGGTTATATTGAATTGGTAACCGACCATTTTATCCTAACCAACGTTGAGAATACTGGAGCTATGCTAGGCTTTGGAGCTAACTTCTCTCCTATTATAAAAATTTTACTATTACAAATTATACCAGTACTTGTTCTTATGGTTTTACTCTATAGGGTACTTACAAAAAAGACAGTTGGTATATGGCTTGTATACGCTTTTGCTTTTGTTATCGGGGGTGGTATTGGAAATTTAATAGACCGCATAGTGTACGGTTCGGTAACCGACTTTTTTCAGATTCAACTTGGGTTTTTAAAAACAGGAATTTTTAATATGGCTGATGTCTCTATATCGATTGGCGTTGTAATGATTCTGTTCCTAAGCGTGTTTGGGAAAAAAGTATCGATTTAGTTTTTTTGACGGATGCTACGTAGAAGATTAAAGACACCTAGCCCATCTAAATAAGCTACACCATAATTTAAATAAATAACACCTATATAAATCGTAAAGAATACCTTGTCCAAAAAACAACATTCCAGCAGTAAGAATCTTCAAGTACTTTTTGAAGATAATCACCTTATTATAGTGAATAAACGACCGGGGGATATCGTGCAGGGCGATAAGACCGGGGATATGCCTTTGAGTGAGGTTGTAAAAGAATTTATAAAGGAAAAATACAACAAGCCTGGTAATGTTTATTTGGGCGTTGTACACCGTTTGGATAGGCCTACTTCTGGTATCGTACTTTTTGCCAAGACTTCAAAAGCGTTGCCAAGACTCAATAAATTATTTGCAGAGAAAGAAGCTAAAAAAACATACTGGGCCATTGTAAAAAATATACCAGAAAAAACATCAGACACGCTTGTACATTGGCTCAAACGGAATACCAAACAAAATAAGTCCTATGCCAACAAAAAAGAAGTGCCAGAAAGTAAAAAAGCGATTCTAGAGTATCGATTACTAAAAAAATTAGATCGTTACGCCCTACTGGAAATCGATTTAAAAACGGGAAGGCATCATCAAATAAGGTCTCAATTATCAAGTATCGGAAGTCCCATAAAGGGGGATTTAAAATACGGTTTTGATAGAAGTAATCTGGACGGTAGTATTCACCTTCATGCTCGTAAGTTACAATTTGTGCATCCGGTAAATAAAGAAACTATAACCGTAGTCGCTCCGCCACCCAAGGAGTCTATTTGGGATGCATGTAGTTGATTTTAGTACATTTAGAGCTTAACACACTACCCTACGAAATAACCCATTTTGTCTTTTTTGATGCTCGTACTACTTTCCAGCTGTGGCAGTTATACTGCTATAGGTACTTTTTACAATCCCTACAAAAATGATAATCAAGTAACGGCTGTTCGTGTGCCTAGCTTTATGTTAGGAATGTTAGGTCAGTTTTCGACAGAAATGAATACACTTATTGGAAACACAAAAGATTTTAGATACATGCCGTTTCCTTACGCATCGCCGACTAGAAACCAATTTTTGAACCAGTAAATAAACGGTATCACAGGGAATTTTTTTAGTTAGGTGTTCCGTAAAAATGACATGCTAAATAGGAATGAAGTTTCTATCCGTTAAGGAGATACTTATGCATACTAATAAAGGTTAAAACGGGTCTTTTTTATACTTCAACGGAAATTTTGACACGGAAAGAGTAAGGCAGTTGGCCAAGGAGGATGGCTTTAAAACCTTAGGGGATGGTATTATAAATCGATATACCGGAAGGGGAACACCAGAAACTAGTCTGGAGTAATGGGCTTTTGTTTTTGTGAGGACCTAAAACTTTCAATGACCACAGATCCTAAAATTAACATACCACCGAATACGGTAGTTAATTCTGGAATTTCATTCAAAAAAATAGCTCCGATAAGTATCCCGTAAACGGGCTGTATACTACTTAGAATACTCACGGTAGTAATACTAAAATGCTTGAATGTCATTAAAAATAAGGTATGCCCAATCGCCGTAGTGATTACTGCCAAAGCCGCAAGGCCCTGCCACTGTCCTAGCACAATATCAAAATCAATATATAAAAATGAGGGAAGCAATATAACACCAATAATTCCTGTTTGATACACCATTAGAGCAGAACCATGGTATTCGGTTACCCTGGCTTTTAATATCAGGTTCCTTAGCGCATAACACAGTGCCGAGAAAACACCTATGGCTATGGCAAGGGTATTGGAATCTTCGAAATTGAATTCTGGGCTTAAAAGATAGATGCCGACTAAAACCATAGCACCTAAGAGCAAATGTATTTTCTGGAACTTTGTTTTTAAAAGCAGTGGTTCTAAAAAGGCCGTAAGTACAGGATACGTAAACAAAGAGAGCATCCCAATGGCGACACTAGACCACTGAAGAGCATAAAAGTAAGTAATCCAATGCAAGCCCATAAGTATACCACTGAGTAGGACAACGCCCCTGTGGGCTGGCTTAATTCGCAAGGATATACCCTTCCAGCTACAGAACAGCAACAATACCAAAAAGGCTAAAATTCCTCGAGAGGCAATCGTTACAGGAACAGGGAGGTCTATATACCTTCCTAAGGCCCCAGAAGTTCCTACGAAAACCATGGCAAGGTTAATTTCCAATAAATGCGAGAGGTGCGAACGTTTCATTTTAAAGACACACCTTATCGGGTTTGCAACAAGGCCTTTTCACGTATGATTTGGGAAACAGGTTTGTTCTCCAAATGGCTCTCTAGCCAAGAAATAATATCTAAATATAGGAATGAACGTTTTTCATAGGGGTGGTCTTCATACTTTTTAAGTTCGGTATGTAGTTTTTGGAATTCTCTCCTGAGCTCATTCGGATAAATACCCCCAAGGCTTCTCAAGAACTTTATCATTTCCTTCTGCACTTCATGCATATCGTTCATTTTTAACAAGAACTTGTAGGTGCTTTTTAGCTGAATTTCCAAATGATAATCCATACCAGCTTCATAATGTGCGACCAGGCTTAGCACTCTAGCGAAGCACATAAGATCTTCCCGCATTTTAAGATTTTTGTTATCAATTATTTTTTTTAGGTAGACAATGCAGGTTTTATTATCACCTATGCCAAAATACAGACAGGCTATTTTATAATACAACACCATTACATGATGTGTATCTATACGGTCTTTATGTTTGTTGATGCCGTACTCTACAATTTTAACCAGATACAAGCCCTTTTCAAAGGTGCCATCTAAGAAATGAAGGTTAAGCTTATTGGCGTTCAAATAGAGAAATGCCAACGACGTAATATTGTCGTTTTTTGGAAAATTACTGTCCTTCAATACCACCTCTAACTCTTCCAGTGTAACTTTAAATTGAGAGCTATATTTTACGTAAAATAAGGATTCTAATAAATAATGATTTCCTTTAAGATAAAAAACAGGATTCAAATAAATCATTTCCTTATTTTCATTGAAAAGATCGACCCATTTACTAGAATATTTATAGCAAGAGAGAAAATCTTGAATTAAAAAACTGTACCATAAATGGGCTTTGTACAACCAAAGTTTTTCTCTAAAACCTAGCTTGTCCAAGTCATATTTAGGCAGGTGTTTTGTAAAGTATTCTTTTACTCTTTTTAAGTCATCATCGCTTCGTACATAGCCTACTTTTAACATCATTCCGTATAACTGCAAGGAAAGATTAGAAAGTTTGCTTGTCATGACATTTTGGCCAGACAATTCTTTGGCCTGCAATGCAAGTTCGTCGGCTCTATCTGGAATACTTCTGGTGATGTACTGTGTCTCAATTATCTTTTCAAGCTCTACTATTTCATAAGCGATATTCTTCTCTTCATTTTCAATAGCGACTGATTTTGCCTTATCCAAAATTTTAAGGCTTTGTTTGTACAGTCCCTTTTGGTAGAGGATAGTCGCAAAATCTAGTTGCTCCCGAATCTGAACACGAATATTCTGATTCACTGGATTTAAACGCAGACTGACTAAAATTTGACGGTATAAATGTGCCTTTAAATTTGAAAGCTGGGCTTTTTTAACGATAACACTGCTCAAAATAATTTTTTCGTCGTATTGCTTTATTTTATCCAATAGGTTGAAAAGGGCCAGGAATTTAGCATCAGTATTTACCCCAAGCCGGCCTACATAAAGTTTAAATTGTCGCTTTTCGGATTTTGATAAAGCCTTTACTAATATGAACAGTGCGTCTTTATGGGCATTTGTCATCGTAAAAAAAACAGTTTAAGTAATTGAAAATGAGTTTGTTGGTTGCCCAAAAAAGTGTCTTAACGTTGTAAAATCCATAACAAAATTTATATCTTTTGTGTATATGGCCATATATTCGTTTGACTGGATAAAACTACGTAAATATAATGAGCAAAGATATAGTACAAATTTTTGATACGACACTTAGGGACGGAGAACAAGTACCTGGCTGTAAATTAGACATGGAGCAAAAATTAGTTATTGCAGCGCGTTTAGATGAGCTTGGTGTAAACATAATCGAAGCAGGATTTCCTATATCTAGTCCAGGAGATTTTAAATCTGTAGAAGCCATAGGAAAACTGGTTAAGAATGCAACGGTATGCGGACTCACCAGAGCAGTAAAAAAGGATATTGAAGTTGCGGCGCAAGCACTTAAATATGCAGTTAAACCAAGGATTCATACCGGTATAGGCACTTCGGATTCCCATATTAAATTTAAATTTAACTCGAACCGTGATGCCATCATTGAAAGAGCGATAGACGCTGTTAGTTATGCCAAGACCTTTGTAGAAGATGTTGAATTTTATGCAGAAGATGCCGGAAGAACTGATAATGAGTTTTTAGCACGGGTTTGCGAAGCTGCTATAAAAGCAGGGGCTACGGTATTGAATATTCCAGATACTACCGGTTATTGCCTTCCAGAGGAATATGGAGCTAAAATAAAATATTTAAAGGAAAACGTAAAAGGAATAGAAAAAGCGATTCTCTCTTGTCACTGCCATAACGATTTGGGCCTTGCTACGGCCAACTCTATCGCTGGTGTGATGAATGGAGCACGTCAAATAGAATGTACTATCAACGGTATAGGAGAACGCGCTGGAAATACCTCTTTGGAAGAAGTTGTGATGATACTAAGACAGCATCCAGGCCTTAATTTAGACACCACTATTAATAGCAAATTGCTTTACGATACAAGTTTAATGGTTTCCAGAAAAATGGGGATGTTAGTGCAACCGAACAAAGCTATCGTTGGAGCTAATGCCTTCGCGCATAGTTCCGGAATTCACCAAGACGGCGTTATAAAAAATAGGGAAACCTATGAAATAATGGACCCTGCCGATGTAGGCGTAACAGAATCTTCTATCGTACTTACTGCGAGAAGCGGAAGAGCCGCTTTAGCTTATCGTGCAAAAAATGTAGGTTACGAATTGACTAAAATTCAATTGGATCTGGTGTATGACGAGTTTTTGAAGTTTGCTGATAGGAAAAAGGAAATTTTAGATGGCGACATTCATGAAATTGTGGAAGCAAGTAATTTGAACCTCCAAAGCGTTAGTTAACTATGAAGTTGAATATAGCTGTTTTAGCAGGAGATGGTATAGGTCCTGAAGTGGTGGCAGAATCCATTAAGTGCCTAAGGTCTGTTGAGGAGACTTTTGGACATAGCTTCACCTTTAGGAAGGCATTGGTAGGCGCAGCGGCAATTGATAAAACAGGAAACCCCTTACCAGAAAAGACATTACAAATTTGTAAGGACTCAGATGCTGTTCTCTTTGGAGCTATTGGCTCACCAGAATATGATGACAATCCCACGTCAAAAGTATGGCCAGAACAGGGTCTTTTTAGACTTAGAAAAGAACTAGGGCTTTTTGCAAATATTAGACCTGTAAAAGCTTTTCCTGCCTTGGTGAAACAATCACCACTGGCAAAAAAAGTTATACAACATACCGATTTGGTAATTTATAGGGAATTGTCTGGGGGTATTTATTACGGGGATAAAAGTAAAAATGAGGCCAATAACTCAGCAACGGATACCTTTACCTACACCGAAATTGAAATAAGTAGGATAGCCCACTTGGCGTTTAAAGCTGCCAAGGGAAGGAAGAAAAAACTTACATTAGTAGATAAGGCCAACGTCTTGGAAACGTCTAGGTTATGGCGAAGAACGGTTTATACGATTGCTAAAAGTTATCCTGAGGTTACTTTGGAATGCCTTTTCATTGATAATGCGGCCGTGCAGATGATACTAAATCCTAGTCAGTTCGACGTGATTTTGACGGATATTATGTTCGGAGATATTCTTTCGGACCAGGGAAGTGTAATTGCAGGTTCCATAGGTCTTTTGCCTTCTGCATCTGTTGGTACGGATTATGCTATGTTTGAACCCATTCATGGCTCCTACCCCTATGCAAAGGATAAAAACATTGCAAATCCAGTAGCAGCTATACTAAGTACGGCTATGCTTTTACAGCATTTTAAACTAGAGGAGGAATCAGACGCTGTTGTCGCAGCCGTTCTTAAATCATTCTCCAAAAAAATTGTTACCCCAGATATTATGGGGAGTAGCAAGTACGGAACCAATTATGTAGGTGATTTTATTGCCGATAATATAATGGAATTGGATGGTAGTTTTAAAATGAACGACGAAAACATTGGACTAGGTAAATCTACCATTATATAAACTTTGTTATTCTTGTAATAGCTTCGCTACAAAATCGCTAAACCCGGCTTTAAGCGCTATATAGGTAGCTCCAGTGGCAGGCCCGTTGAAACCAGAATGAATTCTTCTTACCTCTCCGCTTTTATCGATAAAAAATAGTTGTGGGGTAAGACATTACGTGATTGAGCATTGGTAGTTTTTTCTGTGCCTGTTCTTTATCAGAAGTACCATATTACGCTAATAAAACAAGGTACTTGATTCCTACCCTATCTACTAAACGCTCTATGCCATCCATTGAAGTTTCTTCTGTTTTGTATATTCAAAGGCCAAGCGTAGTACTTGAAGATTATTTTGTTTATCTGCGCTACCAAAAACCGTGTCTTGTCCAAGCCATTAGGATACCAAGAGCTTTAATGACAATGGAATCGTTAAAGGTTGTAATTTCATCAATAGTAATGATTTCTTGCGCATTAGATATGTCCAGTATGTAGTCGCCTTCCGGTGAGGTGCATGCTTAAAATTAAAAGGCAACTGGTAATCGTCTAAAGTGGTAAGTTCTGCTAACCATACGGCCTGAATGAGTTTTATTTCTGGTTTGGATTGCTTGCAAGCAAACAACAAGAATAAAAAACTACAACAAAAAACAGAATACTTCATATATGACACTTAGTTTAAACGAATTAACGATAGAATAAGAGGATTAAAAAATTTAAGGCTAAATCAACAAGTTCTATATTGAATGTGTTCTGGCATTGTTTTATCTTTGCGCGTTATAAAACCAACAAATGAAAATTTCTTACAACTGGCTAAAGCAGTTTATACATATTGATTGGGATTCCCAAAATACGGGTGAACTTTTGACAGATTTAGGTCTAGAAGTTGAAGGAATCACGCCATTTGAAACCGTTAAGGGCGGTTTAAAAGGTATTGTGGTTGGCCACGTGCTTACCTGTGAAAAGCATCCTAATGCAGATAAGTTAAAATTAACAACGGTTGATATTGGTGGAGAAGTTCCCCTACAAATAGTTTGTGGTGCCCCTAATGTTGCTAAGGGTCAAAAAGTGCCTGTGGCTACCATAGGAACAAAATTATATACTGCGGAAGGGGAAGAATGGACTATTAAAAAAGGTAAGATAAGAGGAGAAGAAAGTCATGGAATGATTTGTGCGGAAGATGAATTAGGGCTTGGGGAAAGTCACGATGGCATCATGGTTTTAGAAGAAAGTCTTGAAGCTGGAACACTTTGCGCAGCATTGTTTGAGGTAGAAAACGATGAAGTTTTTGAAATTGGACTCACACCCAACAGATCAGATGCCATGAGCCATTTTGGTGTAGCAAGAGATTTAAAGGCCGGTTTATTACAACGAAAGATTACAAAAGAGCTTATTACGCCACCTATAAGTCATTTTCATGTAGACAGTCGTTCGTTACGTATTGATGTAGATGTTGTGGATAATGAAATGGCACCTAGATACTGCGGAGTAACCTTGAGTAATTTGATTATACAACCTTCGCCAGACTGGTTAAAAAATAGGTTAAGATCGATTGGCATTGCTCCAAAGAACAATTTGGTAGATGCGACCAACTTTGTGCTTCATGATTTGGGACAGCCGCTACACGCGTTTGATGCCGCAAAGATTAAAGGGGCAAAGATTATTGTCAAGACCATGCCAAAAGGAACCAAGTTTACCACTTTGGATGGTTTGGAGCGTGAGCTTCACGAAGAAGATCTAATGATTTGTGATGCAGAGAAACCCATGTGTATTGCCGGGGTATTCGGGGGTTTGAATTCTGGGGTAACGGAGCATACGACCTCTATCTTTTTAGAGAGTGCTTATTTTAACCCTGTTTCAATTAGAAAATCTGCAAAGAGGCATGGATTGAACACGGATGCCTCCTTTCGATTTGAAAGAGGTATCGATATAGAAAATGTAGAATACGCCCTAAAACGGGCTGCGTTATTAATAAGGGACATCGCCGGAGGAGATATTACCTCGGACATTGTTGACCTTTATCCCAATAAGAAAGAGGATTCTGAAGTGTTCCTAGCTTTTGAAAAAATTAATAAACTTATAGGGCAAGAAATTCCTAAGGATACCATAAAATCTATTTTGGTCTCGTTGGATATTAAAGTAAAGAATGTAACAGAATCCGGAATGGGCCTTTCCGTCCCACCCTACAGGGTAGATGTTCAAAGACAAGTAGATGTCATTGAAGAAATTCTTAGGGTATATGGCTATAATA